>CAZIKS010000026.1:0-25147 GCA_964539795.1 uncultured Pirellulales bacterium | reverse complement strand
ACAGGCAGCAATCGCCCTTTCATACAGACCGAGAGCCGCATATGAATCTTTCAACAAGACATATACCTGAAAAGAAGGTTTTGGTGCGGCATTATTTGTCTGGAAAGTCAAATCAGCAATCCATTTCGCTGTTTTTTTACAATCTGCAGCAACGGCAGCTTTTAGCATAGCCTCTGCATAGGGCAGATGGTCGGGGTCTTTTGCAAAGAGATATTCAGCGTTTAGCATTTGTTCAGTTGGAGTTTTGCCTCTGAGGTGTTTAACTTTTTCAACCATAGAGGGTTTTTTGCCGCCTTTTTTCTGCCGCTTCAGGGCCAGTTCAAAAAGTTTCAGATGTCCGTCTTCCAGGGCATCCGGATTGCAGCGAAGGCCGTCAAGATACAGTTCAATAGCGTAATCAAAGTTTCCAGTTTCAGCAATTTTGCGGGCTTTTTCGAAAAAGACCCACGCTTTAGTTACAGCCGGGTCAATCTGGTTTTCTGACATATCAATTACCCCGTTCGCTTTTTGTCCGCTTTGCAGCAGATTATAGTCCTCTGCCTGAGCGGGGCCCTGCTGATTCCGACCGGCCGGAGCGGTGAGTTTAACTGAGAGGGCTTTGAGCTGTTCAATCAGTTTTGCATCACCAGGGTCAAGTTTTAGAGCATTTTTTCCTGCAGCGAAGGCCCTATCGACTTCGTTAATCGCCAAGTACGAATCTTTTAATAAAATATATATCGGCAAAGAAGGTTTTTTTGCAGCATTATTTGCCAGAAAAATCAGGTCAGCAATCCATTTTGCCGTTTTTTTACAGCCTCCGGCGACGGCAGCTTTTAGCATTGCTTCTGCATAAGGCAAATGTCCGGGGTCCTTCGCGAGAAGATATTCTGCGTCAAGCATTTGCTCAAGAGGTTCTTTTGCCTGTAGTCTCTGTTGTTTTTCCTGTTCCGAGGGTTTTTTGCCTCCTTTTGCCTGCCGAAGCAATCCTAATTCCCTAAGCTCGATATGGCCCTGTTCGAGCGCTTCAGGGGCAAGTCTTAAGCCCTCAAGGTACGTATCGATAGCATTATCGAAATTTGTAGCTGCGCCTAATCTTCGGGCTCTTTCAAAAAAAACGCCCGCCTTATCCAATGCCTGACTACTATCTTCCTGGGACATAAATTCCAACTGATACCTTTCTCCAACATATTATTTGACCTACTTTATCATAATCTTTAGCTTAATTTTGTCAATAAATAAATACTTGTATAAGGGGCAATGGTGTGCTATATTCATTTTTTGTTGATAAACAAGAAGGAATCGAGGCGGAAGTGACCGGTTTAAGGAGAAACTACGCATGGTAACAGCTCTTGAGCAATATGACCCACAGATTTACGAACTAATAAGGCAGGAGCAGGCCCGCCAGAGCGGTTCGATTCGTCTTATTCCCTCTGAAAATTACGTATCCAAGGCAGTGATGTTAGCCAGCGGAAGCTGCCTTACAAATAAATATGCGGAGGGTTATCCGAACAAACGTTACTATGAGGGCCAGCAGGTAACCGACCTAATTGAAAAAACGGCCCAGGAGCGAGCGAAAAAGCTGTTCGGCGCCGACCATGCGAATGTTCAACCTTACTCGGGCTCGGTTGCCAACTTAGCGGCATACGCGGCGTTGCTAAATCCCGGCGATACTATTATGGGAATGTCTCTTATCGACGGCGGACACCTTACTCACGGGTGGAAGGTTTCTGTGACAAGCAAATTCTATAAATCAGTGCCTTACCGTGTAAGGCCTGATACAGGGAGACTGGACTTTAACGAGATAGAAGAGCTTGCCAAGAAACATCGGCCTAAATTAATTATCTCGGGAGCAACGGCCTATCCGCGAGAGATAGACTTTGAGATATTCGGGCAGGTAGCTAAAGGGATTGGTGCCTACCAGGTCAGCGATATCGCCCATATTGCAGGTCTTGTAGTAGCCGGCATTCACAAAAGCCCTATTCCGTATGCCGATATAGTATCGAGCACAACGCATAAGACACTGCGAGGGCCTCGTGGGGGGATGCTTCTTTGTAAGGCCGAGCACGCAAGTAATGTTGACAAGGCGGTTTTTCCGGGGCTTCAAGGGGGGCCGCATATGCACACGATGACGGCAATAGCAGTTGCAATGGCCGAAGCAGATACGCCGGAGTTTGTAGCGTACGCGAAGCAGATAGTTAAAAATTCAAGGGCGATGGCCGAAAAGCTGCTTGAATATGGTTTCAACCTCGTATCCGGCGGGACGGATAATCATTTAATTCTAATCGATTTGCGAAACAAAAATGTCCCCGGCAGGAAACTGGCAAAAGCACTGGACAGAGCGCGAATTGTCTGTAATTACAATACCGTTCCGGGCGACCCTGCGCCGCCGTCGGACCCGAGCGGAATGCGGATAGGTACCCCTGCTATTACGACCCGTGGAATGAAAGAGGAGGAGGCCAGGCAGGTTGCGGGTTTTATAAATAAGGTGGTTGAAAATATTGACAATGAAACGGTAATCGAAGAGGTCGGCAAAGAGGCTTTGCTGTTATGCTCACAATATCCTGTGCCGGAACACTTTATAATACCAAACAAAAGTAATCACATTCAATAATAGACAGACAAATGCTCAAAGAATTGCTCCCGATTATTCTTATTTCCCACAGAGGCGAGGTAGTTTTGGTTTCTTAGATTAAAAACAGTGAAAACGGCAATATTTACGGAACAGAAGATGTATTTAGCGCATCTTAACAAATGAGGGCAGCAGGACGGGCATAGTTTGGAAGATGGCTGAAAATAAATTAAGAACAGCAATACTTGGTCTTGATAAGGACGGTATTAGTCTGCTTCAAGCGGCGTCATCGGTCGATAGTTTTGAAGTTCAGGCGGTTGCAGACAAAGACGTTAAGCTTGTCGAAAAAATTGCCTCAGAATATAACTGTGTCGGTTATGACGATTACCGGCAACTGATAATTCAAAATCAATTCGATTGTCTGCTGGTTGCTGCGGGTCTGTACAGTTGTGACGAATATATCAAGACAGCAATGAAAAAGAAATTCAACATACTAAAGCTGGCGCCTCCAGCGAGAAATGTTGAAGAAGCGATGGAATTTGTCCGCATAGCTGAAGAAGAACAAATAAAGTTTGCTATTGCGAATCCGTGTCGATTTGCGAAAAGCTTTGTTGCTCTTCGAGAGTTTCTTCAGGAAAAACAGTTAGAGCAGATTTTTCTGATAACGGCTTTATGCTCGGTCGGGGGGGAGGGGAGAAGTGTTTGGCAAAATGACCCGAAACTGGCCGGCGGTGGAGTACTGCTGCACAACTGTTACGAGATAATCGACCAGATGATGTGGAATTTTTCTATGCCGCAGCAAATATATTCGTTGAATACCAATGTCTCCAGCGATAAACAACAGAGACTTTATTTGACAGAAGATACGGCGATTGTAACGATGAAATTCAGCGATACTCTTTTTGGGAATATAACAGCATCCCGCTGTGCTGCGCCGGGGGGCGAAGAGAAAGTACTGAAAGTTTACGGCAAAGAGAAAAATTTAACGGTCATCTCCAACAAATTCATCGTCAGCGACAGTTCCGGACGAGTGAGCGAGGAAAGAGAATACGACGACGACCTGTTTGGCCGTGAGAAGGCACTTTTGGAAAATTTTGCCCTGAGCATATTATCGCCCGATAAAAATAAGGTCTTGAGCAGCGGCAGAGAGAATCTGAAAAATATGGTTTTTATAGAATCGGCTTATCTGTCAGCCCGTACGTCTATGCCGGAAGAACCCGATAGAATCCTGCAAATGGCACAAGGAGAAGCCATAAATATCTGGGCCGGGCATAAATAATTTAAAAAATAAACCTTTGACAAGTAACGTATTAAATAATAGGTTATTAGGGTAAATCACGAACCGTATTATTGTTTCATTATTTTGGAGTTTTTGATATGGAAGAAGGCAAGAAAAAAGCGATTATGGTAATAATTACAGTGGTTTGTCTGGCTGCGGCGGGTATAATATTCTATAGGCAACAGGCAGGAAGCGGCACCAAGGGAATCGAAGGGCTTTCAGATGAAAAAATGGTGTGGGTTCTCTGTCGTAATCCCGACTGCGAAGCGTCATATCAGATGGGTATGAAAACTTTTTTCAAGACCGTTGAGGAGAGACAGGAACCTATGTCGATGCAGGTGCCGGCGCTGCTTTGTGACAAGTGCGGAGAGGCAAGTGTTTACAGGGCAGCAAAGTGCGAAAAGTGTGGGCTGGTCTTCGAATGGGGAACTATGGGAGCTCAGGAATTTGCAGACAGATGTCCTGATTGCGGTTATAGCGGGATAGAAGAGGGAAGGAAAAGAAGGCGAAGCGGCGAATAAGATTTTGATGCGGTTTTCAGGACAATCGTAAATACAGGGACAAGTAAGCATTACCAAGCCCGACTTTTGTTTAGGTCGGGCTTTTTTTATATAAAGTCAGTCCAAAGAGGCAGTGACCATTCACGGTTCAGAAACAGTTAATTTCAATCATCATTTGACTGTTCGAAAAAGCCTCTTTGATGATTTTTGTGGATAATTACAGGGGGTACAGATTTTCTATTTGAAAACCTAAGAAATATTTATTATAAGGACGGTTTATTTTAATCTCAGTAAGGACTATGGAACAGCAGGAAAACTGTCAAGGCTGTTATCAAAAAGACCAATGCCGGGAGATTTATCGGCAATTGGGCAATGCGGAAGAGCCGTCGATTGTTTGCAAGGTAGTGGTCGCTTTTTTGCTGCCGATAGTAGTTTTTATTGGTGTTTTAACAGTCTTTGAAGAGACTTTGGCTGGTGTGATACGCCCAAAAGGATTACAGACAGTCTGCGGTTTTCTGTCGGCTTTGACGGCAGCTTATGCTTGTATATTAATTACGAAAGTGATAAAAAGGCGGTTTAGGCAAGGATAAAGAATCACGGATGAAATGAAACTCGAAACTAAAGGCAGATTAACTTTTCCCGGGGGAGTACACCCTCTGACAGGTAAAAAGCTTGCCCGTGAAATCGAAATACAGGACGGTCCTGCCGTTAAACAAGTGTCAATAATGCTCAGCCAGCATATCGGAGCAGCCTGCCTCCCACTGGTTAAAAAAGGAGATATTGTTCAGGCGGGAGAGAAAATAGGCGATGCCGATGCTTTTGTTTGTGCTCCGGTACACTCGCCCGTCAAGGGCAAGGTAAAAGAAATATCACTTCAGTCTCACGCAGTTTTAGGCCGAAGTTCGGCGGTAGTCATAGAGACAGATGCTGATAATCCGAGGAGAGCGCCTCAAATCGAATTAGAGGGAGACTTTGATATAAATAAATATTCCGTCGAAGGGATATGCACGGCGGTTCGTGAGGCGGGTCTGGTTGGTATGGGCGGAGCGGGGTTTCCAACAAGAGTAAAGATAGAGCCGAATCCGCGACTGCCCAAAGAGACGATGATTATCAATGGCTGTGAATGCGAGCCGTGTATCACCTGCGATTATCGACTTATGCTCGAGTGGCCGAAAAAGATTATTGCAGGTATTAAGCTGGCCAAAAAAGCATCCGGGTGTTCGAGAGTCATTATCGGCATCGAAGATAATAAGCCGGAAGCGATGGAAGCTATGAGCGCAGCTTTAAATAATTTGGCAGACGGCGATAATATCGAAATTGTTCCCGTTAAAACAAAATACCCGCAGGGCGGTGAAAGACAGCTGATAAGGTCGATTCTGAAAAAGAATGTTCCAACGGGCGGGATTCCGCCAATGATAGGGGTGGTGGTTCTTAACGTGGCGACGTGTGCTGCAATCGCCGAAGCGGTGGTTAATGGTTCTGCGCTGACACATAGAGTAGTAACTGTAACCGGCAACACAATTGCAAAGCCGGGCAATTATTATTCGGCGATAGGTACCTCCATTGAAGAGCTTATAGAATTTTGCGGGGGAGTAACTAAAAAGTCAGCCAAAGTCGTGCTCGGGGGGCCTATGATGGGTATAGCGGTCGCCGATTTAGCGATGCCGATTACAAAAACAAGCGGCGCGATAACAGTGTTGACAAAAGAGGATATCGGCAGGGCCAAGTTTGCCGGGCGTCAAACAGCCTGCATTCGTTGCGGCAGATGCCTGGAAGTTTGTCCGGAGGGTCTGAATCCGACAAAAATCGCTCACGCCGTTAAGTACGGTTTTTTGGATGTTGCTGAAAGCTATTATATCAACGGCTGTATTGAATGCGGTTGCTGCAGCTATGTATGTCCGGCTAATATAGAAGTTACAGGATATATCAAAACAGGTAAGATTTTTCTTGCCCGACAGAAGAAAAAGATGCCCGAATAACCGAATATCGACAAATGCTTAAAGAAATAAGAGTATCGTGTTCACCGCATATAAGCGCGCCGTTCTCGACGCGGCGTGTAATGTTCGATGTGATAATCGGATTGGTTCCGGCTATGGCGATGGCGGGGTATTATTTCCGTATTCGTGCGCTTGTTCTTATTTTTACGTGTGTTGTTTCGGCTGTTGTGACCGAATGGATGTGTAATGTAATCGGCAAAAAAGACAATCCTCTCGAATCGCTGGGTGACCTGAGCGCCGTCGTTACCGGCATAATCCTTGCGCTTTCTGTTCCGCCGGGACTTCCTTTCTGGGCGGCGATAATCGGCAGCAGCTTTGCAATTGCGATAGGCAAGATGGTTTTCGGCGGTCTCGGTTCGAATATTTTCAATCCGGCAATGGCCGGCAGGGCTTTTTTGTCCGCCTGTTTCGGTATACTGATGACGACGTGGGCGGTACCTGCTACTATCGATTCGGCAATGCCCAAAATCTCCGCGGACAACACCATTAACGCTCGGACACAGGCAACGCCCCTGGCGTGGAATAAACAGGCCATAAAAATGCAAGCAAAGGCAAGGGCTTACGCAAAGATAACACCTCAGACAGAGGAAAGTACCAGCGCCTACAACAAAGCCAGGGCAGAAGCTAAAAAGTGCGCCAAAATCGCAAACGAGCAGTTCGAATATACGTTTACCGGTGAAGTCGGCGGATGTCTGGGAGAAACGAGCGTTTTGGCTCTTTTGATAGGAGGTATTTATCTGCTTATAAGAAAAACGATAAACGTTCATATACCTCTGGCTGTTTCGATTTCCGCCTTTGTCTTTGCATCGGTTGGTTACCTGATAAATTCCGAGGCTTATATATCACCGCTGGTCCACCTGACCAGCGGGGGAATGTTGCTGTGCGTATTTTTTATCGCTACGGACCCTGTTACTGCTCCCTTGACTACTAAGGGGATGTGGATTTTCGGAGTCGGTGTGGGCGGGATAATTATGCTCATAAGAATTGTCGGAGAATATCCTGAGGGCGTGATGTATGCAATTCTTTTGATGAATGCAGTGACGCCCCTGATAGACCGGTTCTGCAGACTTACCCCGTCGGGAGGTAAGCCGAATGTCTAAAATGAAACATTTTATAGAACAAAGCTGGCTTCTGGTTGTTTCGGCCTTTGCTTTCGGGCTGCTGATAGCGGTAACAAACGCCGCCCTGTCCGAGCGTATCATCCAAAACGAACAGGACAAGTTATACAACCTGATGAAGGGGCTTATTATGAATTCCAATGATTTTCAGGTAGCAATAGAGGCAGCACAAATCCCCGGCGGCAAGGGCAAGGTAAATCAAACAGATATTTACAGGGCCATTGACAGCAGTAACAGAAGTGTGGGTTTTGCCTTCGTTGCGGTTGGTGCCGGCTTTGCCGATAAGATTAAACTTGTGATAGCTGTTGACGGTGGGTGTGAGAAGTTTTTCGGATTTAAGGTACTATCGAGTAATGAGACGCCGGGTTTCGGCAGCAGAATAAAAGAAGACGAATTTGGCGAACAGTTCAAGGAAGTTCCGACAGGCGTTCTTGAGGTTGTAAAAACAGGGGATGCGGGAAAGATAGATTCGGAGATTGTTGCAATCAGCGGAGCGACTGTCAGCAGCGAAGCTGTTGTTAATATATTTAATACCTATATAGAGCAAGTAAGACGGCAGTTACAGGAAAAAGGTTTAATAGGTAATGGCAAATGAGACGTCAAATAGTTCTGAGATAGGGCAGACTTTTATAGCGGGTTTGTGGCGTGAGAACCCGGTGTTTCGTCTGCTATTAGGTATGTGTCCGACGCTTGCGGTTACGGCGGCGGTCAAGCCCGCCCTGACTATGGGGCTTTGCGTTATTTTTGTGCTGCTTTGCAGTAATATTGTGGTCAGCCTGATGCGCAATCTTCTCAAGCCGCACCTTCGAATCCTGATGTTTACGCTGGCGATATCAACTTTTGTAACTATAGCGGATTTGTTCCTGAAGGCGTTTCAGCCGAGAATGAGCGAGACACTTGGGCCGTATGTTCCACTGATTATTGTTAACTGCATTATCATTTGCCGCGCCGAGGCCTGCGCCAGTAAAAACGGCCTGTTTATAAGTATCATCGATGCGATTGGAATGGGCATCGGATTTACAGCGACGTTGTGTGTTCTGGCTGGCATCAGGGAACTGCTTTCGACCGGCGCGATATTCGAGATTCAGATATTACCTTTGGGCGAGACTGGTGGGTGGTTTATACCTTGGGCTGCGATGAGTATGCCGGTGGGAGCGTTTATAACTTTGGGACTTTTGCTTGGGCTGGTGAATATCATCAGCCGGAAAAAGACTTAAGAGGAAAACTTATGGATACGCTCAATGCTTTGCTTATGGGTTTTATATCCATTGTGCTGATTAACAACCTTGTTTTTACGAAGTTTCTTGGTATCTGTCCTTATCTCGGGGTATCGGGCCGGATAGATATGGCTTTCGGTATGGGTATGGCGGTGACATTTGTGGTGACCCTGAGCGGGACGCTGACCTGGCTAATTGACCATTTGATACTGATGGCGATACCGGGGCTTGAGGTTACGCGATATGTCTGCTTCATACTGGTTATTGCCGGGGCGGTGCAGCTTGTAGAAATGTATCTCAGGAAGTTTTTCCCCACCCTTTATGAGAGCTTTGGTATATTCCTGCCGCTGATTACAACAAACTGTGCAATACTTGGATTGTGTCTTTTCATAAACCTCTGGGAGGTCGGCAATCTGCTTGAAGCTGTGGTGCTTAGCTTCGGGGCGGGTATCGGTTTTACAATGGCTATTTGCATAATGGCCGGCATCCGTGAAAATCTGAATCTTTCTGACGTGCCGAAATCTCTCAGAGGCGCCCCAATTACATTGATTACGGCTGGGTTACTTACGCTGGCGTTTATGGGGTTTGCGGGGATGATTAAATGATTTTAGCCGATATATTACAGCTATGGAACAGCGCCTGGCCGGCGGGAGTAACGATGCTGGGTTTAGGGGTCGGGTTTGCGGTGGTTCTTCTGATTGCAAGTGAAAAACTCAAGGTTGAGGTTGACTCAAAGATAGAGCAGATTCACGAGGTTCTGCCAAACCTTGACTGTGGCGCGTGCGGTTTTGCCGGCTGCGGCCAATATGCGAAAGCTATTTTAAAGCAGCCAGAACTAATAGGCAAATGCGCACCTGGGGGAGCGGAAACATCGGAGAAGATTGGTGTCATATTGAATTTGCAAATAAGTGAATCAGGTCCATCCAAAAGACCGGTGGTGCATTGCCGCGCCCACAGCGAGGACAAGACCTACTATGCGAAATATGAGGGCATACAAACCTGCACATCGGCAAATGCTTTGGCTAATGTGCAGGCATGCAAGTTCGGCTGTGTTAGTTTTGGTGACTGTGTTAGCGCCTGCAAATTCGACGCTCTTAGCATTGTCGATGGTCTGGCGACGGTCGATTACGACAAATGTACCGGTTGCGGAGCCTGTTCAAAGGCCTGCCCCCGTAACCTGATCAGGATGGTGCCGTTTTCACAGGAAAATATGATGGTTGTTGCCTGTAATAGCAAGGAAAGCGGCAAGATGGCACGGTCGATGTGCAAGGTCGGCTGTATCGGCTGCGGGATTTGTTTCAAACAAACCGACATTTTTTCAATCGAAGACAACCTGGCCCGGGTGGACTATGAAAAATACCAGCCAACCGAGCAAACAGAAACAGCCCTGAACAAATGCCCGACCGGCGTGATAGTTTATCGCGGCAAAAACGCACCACTGCCGCGACCTGCCGGTCAAAAAGCCGCCGCTGCCTCACAAAAAAGTTGAAATTAACAACGAGCTATTGGTAAACTTTCCTGCCTGTTTCGTAAGCTGCTTCAAACATCGCCTCGAGATTTTCGACAGGGACGTTCTGCTGGATATTATGAACCTGATTGAAGACGTATCCACCGGCACCGGAGGCAAAAACGGTGATATTATGTTCAACGTGTTTCTTAACTTCCTGCGGTGCGGCCAACGGCAGAACCTGTTGTGTATCGCAGCCGCCGCCCCAAAAGACAATTTTGTCACCAAAATCCTTCATCAGACGTTCCGGTTCCATATTGGTTGCAGAAATCTGAACAGGATTTAGAATATCGATGCCCGCTTCAATCCAGTGAGGTATATAATGATAAACACTGCCGCAGGAATGAAGATAAGTTTTCCAGTTTGTGTGGGTGTGCACCCAGTCGCAAAGGCGCTTGTAGTGCGGCTTAACCATTTCTGCAAAAAGCTGGGGAGCTATCAATTCGCCTCTTTGTGTTCCGGCATCGTCGCTGGCTATTCCCCATGCGAAACAGTATTGTCCGGCAGCCTGGTTGTAAAGTTCGAGGCATTTAATGACCGCATCGACGTACCGGCCCATCATATCATTGGCGGTTTCTTTCTCCAGCATCAGCATACAGAGCCATTCATCGAGCGAACCCTGTGTGATGTTGTCCGACAACAGAGCGCTTAGGCCCATAACGCTGATGCTTGCGCCCCATCCGAGGATTGCCTTGTCGGTGTTTTCGTACAGAAACCTTGCTCGATTCGCCATCGAATTTAGCTCTTCGTCGCTGACTGTATCGCGAGGTTTGAATTTTTTCGGGTCAATCCGCGCGGCTGACATTGTCGGCCGAATAAAATCAAAGTAAAAGCCATCCTTCGGCATACGTGCATAGGCCTGACCTTCTGCATTTAGCAATACCCAACTTCCGTCTGGTTCCTCGCGGATTTGTGTTTCGGGCGGAAAGTAAACATCCAGTCCGCAAAAAAGCTTCCGTTTAACACCCTCGGCTGCATCCATACCAGCCCATTTTGCATCAGTACCTTCCAGGGGGACCACATCGATATTCAAGCGGTCAAGGACCTCCAGTTCGACCTCGGCAAGTATCTGCATACTGTCGTGAATTTTGGTTGGCGTATTTATGCCCATACGTTTTTTGAGTTTGTCATAAAGCACCGCATTAATTCCGGAAGCCCGAATGGCACCTAAATCGATAGGGACCCTGTCCGGCTTTTCAAAATTGACGGCTTTGTTCACCCGCTGACGAGAATTCATAAAACTGCCTTTCACTTTTTATGGATGTATTTTTCTGCACCGCTGGTTTGTATACGTTCAAAATTCGGCGCCGAAGATATCAAGATTGCCTCAGTTTGCGGTATTGTTTCAATTAAAGCAAGGCCTTTTTCGTGCCCCATCACGCTTACGGCGGTCGCCAAGGCATCGGCCTCGGTTGCGTTTTTGGAAATAATGGTTACGCTTGAGAGTCCATCGGCACTTGAGCCTGTGCTGCGGTTCATTATGTGGCTGTACTTTTTGCCGTCAATCAGGGCAAACCTTCGATAGTCGCCGCTTGTAGCAACCGCAGCATCCGAGACCATCAGAGTCAACAAAAGTTTACCTGTTCCGATTGCGACTTCAGTTTCCGTGGGGTCCTGCAGGCCGACGAGCCATTTGTTTTTGTCTCTTGGCGGTGCGCCGAAGCATCGAATGTCACCGCCGACATCAACCATTCCGCCGACTGCTCCGCAATTTTGCATTGCCTCAACCGCCTTATCGATTGCGTAGCCTTTTGCAATGCCGCCCAGGTCGAGTTTCATACCATCTACGGTAAACTTCACTGTTTTATTCTGTTCGTCGAGTTTCAGCTTTTCAAAACCCACTTTCGATTTGGCCTGTTCTATCTGATCCCGGCTTGGAGCGACTTTTTTGTCTGTTGCGGAACGATATAAATCCACCAACGGTCCGACCGTAATATCAAAAGCACCGTCGGTTTTTCGGCTGAACGCTACACTTCTTTGGAGAACCTCAAAGAGCGGCTGGCTTACTTTAACAGGTCTTTCATAGGCATTTGTATTGAGCCGGGTTAGTTCAGAATCGGTTTTGTAACCGCTCATCAGGTTCTCAATCGATTCCAACTGTTCGAAGCCTGCTTGAATGCATTTATTGGCTGTGCCTGAATTGGTCGCAATGACGACAATACGGACAAATGTCCCCATAACCACTCGGTGGCCGCTGTCTGCTTCGATTCGCCTTGTGGGCCAGACAAAAAAATAGACGCCTGCAATCACAAAAGCCCCGATTATGAGTGCAGGTGTGAACCAGCGATTTTGCTTATGCATAAAAAGCCTCTTGGCTCAAAGCCATTGATAATTGCAGGTTGAACAATAACCAATAGAAAATAATCAATAAACAAATTATAATGCTATTGTGAATAAAAGAGAAGTAACAATATTAGCTGAGCGTGTTAAGCGGGAATTTCTGCCTTTTGTCCGCAGGCCGAGCAGATATATCGGCGGCGAAATAAACCAAATCAAAAAGGACCTTCACCGTTGTGAGCTCGCAGTTGCATTGTGCTTTCCGGATGTTTACGAAGTGGCAATGAGCAATAGCGGCGTGGCGATTATCTATGATATCCTGAACAAGATTGACGGCGTTGCTGCTGAGCGGGTCTTTGCACCCTGGATTGAGGCTGAAGAAATATTGCGACAAAAACGAATCCCTCTGTTTACTCTGGAGTCCAGAGCGGCGTTAAAAAGTTTTGATATTTTGGGCTTTAGCTTAAGCAACGAGCTTTGTTATACAAACGTGCTCAATATCCTTGACCTTGGCGGGATGAATATACGAAGTGCCGGTCGAGGTGAAGAGGAACCGCTGATAATTGCCGGCGGCAGCCAGGCCGTCTGCTGTGAGCCAATCGCTGACTTCATCGACCTTTTTGTGCTCGGCGACGGTGAAGAGGCGGTTGTGGAACTGGTACAGTTGGTGAGAGATGAAAAAAAAGCCGGCGCCGGCAAAAAACGAATCCTGCAAAAGGCCGCTGAGAAATTCGATTGGGCGTATGTTCCTTCTTTTTATGGAGCTAATTTATCCGGCCGATTGACAAACGCGGTTGTTAAGGATTTTGAAAACGCCCCTGTACCGCTTGAGCCGATTGTCCCTTTTGCACAGACCGTTCATGAGCGAGTGAGTGTTGAGATTATGCGAGGCTGTCCCGGCCGATGCCTTTTTTGCCAGGCGAGTTTCTGCAAGAGACCGGTTCGCCGCCGCAGTGTTGAGAAAATCACCGAAATAGCAAAGGCCTGCTATCGGTCAACAGGATTCGATACGGTCGGCCTGCTGAGTTTATCAACGGCTGATTACCCAAACCTTGAAGAGCTGGTACTGCAACTGCACGAATATTTTCAAGATAAACATGTTGGTTTGTCACTGCCAAGCCTTCGCGTTGACCAGCAGTTAAAACTGCTTCCTAAATTGCTAACGAGCGTTAGAAAATCCGGTCTTACAATTGCCGTTGAAGCGGCCGGTGAAAAACTAAGGCAGATAATTAACAAGCCTTTGAAGGACGAGGATTTGTTTGGAGCAGTTGAAGCAGCTTACCAGGCCGGCTGGCAGCGATTCAAATTATACTTTATGGTTGGTTTGCCGGGCGAAACAGAGGAAGATATAAGGCAGATTGTGGACTTATCGTTTCAACTGGCAAAACTTCGCAAAAAAGTCAACGGCAAAACCGGCCAAATCAATATAACGATAAGCTGGTTTGTTCCCAAGCCGCACACGCCGTTCGGCTGGCTTGGCCAAAAACCAAAATCCTATTTCGAGAATGCAAAACAACTGATACTCGACGAAAAGAGAAAACTTCGTGCAAGATTTCTGCAGTTCAAGTTTCACAATATCAATCGCAGCGTTCTGGAATCGGCAATAGGCCGGGGTGACCGCAGTTTGAGCAGAGTTGTTGAAGAGGCCTGGCGCAACGGGGCGAAATTTGACTTGTGGGACGAGTGTTTTGATTATGGGATTTGGGAAAGGGCCTTTGAAAAGTTCGGATTGGATGTTGAAAAGGCCGCACAAAGGGAATTCGGTGCTGATGACAATCTGCCCTGGGAGCATTTGGGCGGGCCGGACAGGAAACACCTGCTAAAACACCTCGACGATTCAATGAAGAGAGTTAAAAGCGGCAATTAGCCAATTTTAGGCGTCGATGGGAAATCTTTGGTTTTTAGACGCTGATTTCACAAAAAAGGCGGTTTTTTGGTCAAAATTTCTTTATTCCAGACGGCAGGTTCAGGCCGCTGCGACCCTCTGACTTCTTGAAATCAACTATAATTCTGGTAGCGGCTTGAGGCTCATCCACTATTGTAAAGACATCCAGGTCTTCCGGCGAAATATACTTGTGTTTGCCGAGCATCGTTTCTTTCATCCAGTCAATTAAGCCCTGCCAATACTCACTACCCATCAAAATCACGGGAAAAGAGACTTGTTTCAAGGTTTGAATCAGCACCGAGGATTCGAAGAACTCATCCATCGTTCCGTAGCCGCCGGGGAAGACTATAAAGCCGTGAGCGTATTTTAGAAACATCATCTTGCGGCAGAAAAAATATCTAAAGTGCAAAGACAG
This sequence comes from uncultured Pirellulales bacterium, assembly GCA_964539795.1. Classification (GTDB taxonomy): domain Bacteria; phylum Planctomycetota; class Phycisphaerae; order Sedimentisphaerales; family Anaerobacaceae; genus CAZTKW01. The sequence goes on along the minus strand of CAZIKS010000026.1, from coordinate 10,404 downwards.
ATTTTGATACTCGTTTGGAATCTGTTCCATCGGCAGTTCGATATTCAGGCCGATACTTTTGGCTCCCACCTGCGCAGCCCCTTTATTTGCCGCTTCCATAATACCGCCGCCGCCGCCGGTAATTATTGCAAAACCCGCCTTTGCTATATCTGCGGCGGTTTCCTGTGCGAGTTTATAGTATTTGGTTTTCGGTTTTTCCCTTGCCGAACCAAAAATCGACACTGCAGGGCCGACAGAAGCGAGTTCCTCGAAACCCTCGACAAACTCGGCCATTATTTTAAATATGCGCCACAAGTCTTTTACCGGACTATCAACAAGGTCCATCATATAAAAAAACTCCTTCAAAAATATGCTGCACAGCAATTCTACCACAAATCCGGGTTTTTGGCCGAAGGACAATATTTCGAAATCGGGCAGTTTTCGCAGTCCGGTTTACGAGCACTGCAAATATTTCGCCCGTGCCAAATCAACAAGTGGCTGAACATCGTCCAATTCTGCTTTGGTACTATTTCGGCCAAATCGAATTCGAGCTTTACCGGGTCACTATTTTCTGATAGTCCAAGCCGCCGGGACAGCCGGATAACGTGGGTATCACAGGCTATAGCGGGCTTGCCAAAAGCATTGCCTAATACGACATTTGCGGTTTTTCGGCCAACACCCGGCAACTGTACAAGCTCTTCCATAGTGGAGGGAACTTTGTTGTCGAACTTGTCTATTATATCTGCACATGCGCCCCGGATATTGAGTGCTTTATTGCGGAAAAAACCGGTACTTTTGATTTCCGACTCAATCTGTTTTATGTCGGCTTTTGCCCAGTCTTCGGCGGATTTATATTTTTTGAACAAGTCTTTAGTAACTATATTCACGCGAACGTCCGTACATTGTGCCGACAAAATCGTTGCTATCAACAGTTCCAGCGGATTGTTGGAGTTAAGGGCGAGCCTGGCCTTTGGATATAGCTTGTTCAATACAGGCCAAATCTTTTTGACTCTTTGGGCTGCTTGTTTTTTATCTACTTTGAACTTTGCTTTTTTACGTGCCATAGTATTATTTGCCGGTCATTTGGTCTAATTGAGTTTTCAGCTCATCGGCGAAAAACATATTACGCCATCTGACCGGCTCTTTTTTGTCCGGAGTGAACAACATAGTTACCGGCACTCCCGGTTCATTATAAATATTTTTCAATGCAAGAGTGGCCGGGTAGTCCTTTACCGTGGTATCGGCTTTAATCGTCAGGACATTTTTTTGCTCAAGCAACTTTGCGACATCTTCGCGGGAATATACTATTTTGTCAACGGCCTGACAGCTCAGGCACCAGTCGGCGGTAAACTTAATCAAGACAGGGCGACCATGTGTCAGGGCGGTTTGTATAGAGGCCGAATCGTATTTTTGCCAGTCAATCAGTTCCCCTGGCGGTGCGGGCAAAAACACCCGGCCGGCAAATATCGCCAAAATAACGGCAATGATTCTAATGAGCCATTTTCGCACAGGCTTTGTGTTATAACCAACCCAGCTACTCCACATCCAAATACAAAAGCTCAGCACAACCGCAAAATACAATACATCCATTCTGCGCACCTGCGGCAGCGCCGCAATGAGTTTTACAGCGATAATCAACAGGACAAAACCAATTGCCTGCTTGAACAGCTCCATCCATTGTCCCGGCCGGGGAATGCTCTTCAATAGGGCGGGTATTGAAGTCAGTATCGCATAAGGCAGAGCCATACCGATGCCTATAAACATTATTGCAATGGTACCGAGAGGCAGTGGCTGGGCCTGCGACCAGGCGAAAGCTGCCGCCAAAATCGCAAAGCTGCAGGGTGTGCTTAAAATCGCCGCCAGAAAACCCATTCCGACAGCTCCGGCATAGCCCTTTCCGGAACCGGATTTGCCTGCCACCGAAGACGGTAAAGCAATTGTAAATATGCCGAACATAAACAGCGCCAGAACAATCAGCAAAAGAGCCATTGACATAACAAAAACAGGATTGCGAAATTGGTCGCCCCACTGCAGTACCGTGCCGTAAAAGAGCTGCAAAATGATATTGGCCGCAGCAAGGCAGCCAAAGAACAGCAATATCCCCATACAAAAAGTAAGTCCCAGCGCGACGGACTTACCTTTACTTTGTTTTGCCTGCTCGACAAGTCTCATCACTATAATGGGCAGTACCGGCCAGACGCAGGGCATAATATTAAGACTAAGGCCCGCCAAAAGTGCCAGTATAAGAGCGCCTAACGCCGAGTAATCTGCCCGCCGGCCTGTCATTGCAGGCTTGGTTAAAGGCGTAGCTTTCGTCAAATCCGGCAGAACAAATGCGGGGTTGTCCATCACAGCGGTAATATCAACTTTAACTTCCATGCTCAACCGGTCGAAATCCGGCATTCGACATTCTGTTTTTGAGCATATTGCACCGGTGATGCCAATGTTGACTGTGAGAGAGGTACCGGCTTCGGGTTGAAAATCTTTGATGCTGAAAGGCAGAAACACCGTAAACATATCACCGAATACATCAAGTTTTTGCCCTGAAAATTCATCAAAATAATCTATTGGCGGTGGAAATATCGGCTCTGAAAAACTTATAAGCTTTTCGGCGGAAGGCTTGAGTTTAAGATTCATACCGCCCGGAGCGGTTTTGGCGGATGCGTAGAAATGCCAGTCTTTTTCCAGTTGGAAATGAATTGCAAATGCCGATTCTGTGCCCGGCCGAACAGATTCATATTGCTGTTCGATGGTGACAGTAACCGTATCAGTCTTAATTATATCAGTGGGCGGGGATGCGGGGAAACCGTCAACAGCCAATAGCAAAATCGAGCATAATATGACAGCAGCTTTTTTTCGCATAGAAGCGTCTCATATTCGATGCCCCAAAATTATTCGGGGTTTGTCTTCCGTTCGCCTTTTGCCTGTTCTTTGGCGAGTAAATCGGTAACGGTGGGTTTGTCCAGTTCACCACCATCCAAAATCAACTTCACATCAGCGGCGTCGAGTGTTTCGTATTTCAGCAGTGCTTTTGCTATGCGGTCGAGCTTATCTTTGTTTGCTTCTATTAGTTCTTTTGCTTTTTTGTACGTCTGGTCGCTAATTCTTTTTACTTCTTTGTCAATTTCTTCCGCGGTGCTTTCCGAATATTCTTTCTCGCCCGGCATTAGGTACATTTGGTCTGTCAGCCCACCCTCCGGTCCGTAGCTAATCGGCCCAAGCTGCTCACTCATTCCCCAGGTCAGTACCATTTGTTTTGCAATTCTTGTGGCCTGCTGAATATCATTCTGTGCGCCGCTGGATATGTCGTCACAGAACAGTTCTTCGGCTATTCTTCCGGCGAAACATACCTGGAGCAGCGCCAAACAATATTTTTTGGTAAACAGTGTTCTGTCTTTTTCCGGCAGAGCAAAAGTAGCTCCGCCCATTGGTCCACGAGGAATTATACTTACCTTGTGTAAAGGGTCTGCCTCTTTCAACATAGACTGGACGAGGGTATGGCCGGCCTCGTGATAAGCGGTTATTTCTTTTTCTTTCTGGTCGATTACCCTGCTTTTTTTAGCTCTTCCCCATCGTACCTTATCACGTGCTTCTTCGAGGTCTATCGTCTCCACATGGTCTTTTTCGGCCATAGTCGCTGCAAGAGCCGATTCGTTGATAATAGCGGCCAGGTCGGCTCCACTGAACATAGGCGTTCCTCGTGCCAGTTTTTCGAGGTCGGCATCCGGCCCCATCTTTATTTTTTTAGCATGGACATTTAAGATTTCAAGTCTGCCTTTCAGGTCCGGCAGCGGCACAATAACCTGCCTGTCGAATCTGCCCGGTCGAGTCAGGGCATGGTCTAAGATATCACTGCGATTTGTTGCGGCTATAACAATAACCTGGTCGTTGGTATCGAAGCCGTCCATTTCAACCAAAATGGCATTCAGTGTTTGCTCACGCTCATCATGCCCGCCGCCGACAAACCCGGCGCCGCGTTTGCGACCGATAGCATCAACCTCATCGAGAAAGATAATACAGGGCGAGTTTTCTTTAGCCTGTTTGAACAGATCTCGCACACGCGATGCTCCGACACCTACAAACATCTCCACAAAATCACTGCCTGATATGCTGAAGAACGGTACATCCGCCTGGCCGGCTATCGCTTTTGCAAGCAGTGTCTTTCCGCAACCCGGCGGGCCTACAAGCAAAACTCCGCGAGGGATACGGCCGCCTAATCGCTGGAATTTTTTCGGGTTTTTCAGAAACTCGATGACTTCCGCCACTTCTTCTTTTGCTTCTTCTACGCCGGCTACATCTTCGAACGTTACTTTTACTTTGTCCTTGCCCTGTAGTCGATGCTTGCTGCGTCCGAAAGACATCAACATTCCACCGGCGCCGCCGCGAAGATTGCGGGCAAACATAAAGTATAAAATTCCTACAAACAGAATTATTGGAAATAACATACTTATCAGATTTAGAATCCATGTCCGTGGCGGTGCACTGTCGTTCTCCAGGCCCTCTAAGCTGTATTTCTCCAACAATCTACCAAGCTGGTCGCCGTGTACATCCGGGTTATAAAAAACTACAAAAGAAGGTTTGCTTTTAGCACCACGATTTTTAATACCTTCGTCATTGAATTTACCTATTACCTCTGTGTCCTTTACAGTTATGCTTTCGATGTGTTTGTTTTCAAGGTGATAGACAAATTCGTTCCAGGGAATCGTTTTAACTTGCTGAAACGGCTGCAGCAGCAGTATGGCTGCGACAATCAAAACAGGAATTAACAACCAGCTAATTGGTCCTCGCTTGTAAGCAGGCGGAGTTTTGCCGCCACCTTTATTTTTTTGTCCGGGATGTGGACGAATCGGCCTTTTTTTCCTACTGTTACTCATCTTCATTTCGATTCAGACTTTCACCATTCTTTCTCCATCAGTTCTACGATTCTCCGCGCTAAATTGTTTGCCGCCAGAGTTGAGGCATAGCTGAAGCCCTGATTTTGCCATTCTGAATAGGTCGCCGAGGCATTGACCGACTTGTTATTTATCAGCAGTTCTCCTGTTTTCAGGTTTTTCCAGTTGACCACAGCCTGCAGTTGGACTTCTTTTTCCAAAGCCCTGCCTATCTGCCGTTCACTGCTGAGTACCGATTCGGTAATCTGCACAATCTGGCCGCTTATTATGGTGTCGGCCCGGTCTCTGCTTGAGATTATCTTGTATGGTGTCTCAGCCTCGATACGCTTTGCAAGCGCGTCGGACAGTTCGTATTCGACACCTCGCCGAAAGCTGCGGTTGTCGAACATCTGAACATAAATGCTGCCCACATCTTCCGGAAACAGTGACTCGCTGGAGTAGCCCTCCATCTCGCCACAGCCGCAAAAGCACAGACAAATCGCGACACTCAGACCGAAAAAAGTTATAAAAACAAAATATCGATTTTTCTCAAGGCTCTTTACTTTCATTTTCTTGCCTTTTGTTAATTTCCTGCTTTGTCTTTTCCGCTGCCGTACTTTCCGGCCAATTATTCAGCACCATTTGATAATAAAGATTAGCCGACTGTTTGTCACCGACTTTTTGATAATATTGACCGATGCTAAATTGCTTTTCAGCCTGCTGTTCTGTTATTTGTTTGAGTATTTTATCAACGCCGATTTCTTCGGCACCTTTTGGATATCGTAATTTGAAAATCTCATAATAGCTTTTAGCGCTTATCAGTTCCGAGGCATTATACTTTGGACCTTTATAGGCGGCGTGCTTACACCGGGCCATACCGAGAAGTGCGTCTTTACCTGTCTGTCCTGTCGGCCATCGCGATGATATCTGTGACCATTCAAAGTATGCATCATTGAATTTGCCTCGTCTTTCCAGGCTTTTGGCGACGGATACGGCAGCTTTTATCGCAATTGGCGCATCGCCGGCACGGTCACTGATATTTCCCATAATCCGAGCGCCTTCAGAATATGCTCTCATTTTAAAAATCTTGAGTACAGGTCTTTTTCTGCCGGCCAGAAAAGCTGTGGCTATCGAAAACTGTCTGTCCAAAGCCACCTCGTAAAGTTTACTTTCAGGATATTCGGTCAGCAGTTTATTATAGGACTTGGCTGCCTTGGAAAATTTTCCTTTGGCAAAGAGCATCTCCGCCTCGATAAAGGCATCCAAATCAGGACCGGCGATTTCAGGAAAATCTTTTTTGAGTTTAATCACTGCTTTGCCGGCATCTTTAGTCCGGCCGGTATTGACCAGTTGTTTGATTTCTGACACTGCCAGCAGGTATTTGTCTTGGCCTTCCGCCGAAACAACCTTCCACTGCCGGTTTTGGTCTAAACGCCAGGTCTTTGCCGAGGCTGCCCCGACAGACTGGCACAGCAGTGATATTACTACCGAAATGATTATAAATTGAGTTCTATGTCCGAGCATAAAGTCTCATTCCCAATTATTTTAATATCCTTTTTCCACAACATTATACCGGTTATGACAGCTATTGCAAACATCACAGTTTAAAATTATGTGTTCGTTTGTTTCTCCGCTAAAATTGCATTCCAAGCCATTATTGCTGTGTAATATACCCCCCTGTATCAAATTAACATATTTTCATTGTATCTCTGGCACAAAATCAGTTTTTTTCGTTTCCTTCGTCGGTCCCATCGATTTGTGGCACCTGTAGCCATTTCAGAGAAAGAAATCCCCCCAGATTTTCAACTGCTTCCATAAATTTATTATAATTTACCGGCTTGACCATATAAAAACTACAACCCAATTCATAGCATCTGTCAATTTCCTCAACCTGGTCCGTGGTGGTCAGCATAATGACCGGAATTTTTCTCAGCTGCTTATCTGCTTTAATGCGCCGGAGAACATCTCGCCCGTCAACCTTCGGCATACGAATATCAAGCAGCAAAACACATCTGCCGTTTTCATCGAGTTTTATTCTGTCGTTTTTTCTGAAAAGGAAATCCAATACCGCCTGCCCGTCTTTGAAATGAAGAATATCGTTCTCGACACAGCTGAGCCACAGGTTTCTTTTTACAAGCTCAAAGTGTCCGGCGTCATCTTCAGCAACAAGGATAACTGCGTCTTTTCTCACTTTACTTTCTCCCGCTCTGTTCTTTTTATTCTCGGAACTTCCACAAACGAAAGAAACAAGCCGACTTTTTTGACTGCATTTTGAAAATCTTCATATTCAGCCGGCTTGACTATATAAATGCTGCACCCGAGATTGTGACAGCGCTCAATCGTACGAGGGTCGTCGGCCACAGTTAACATAATCACAGGTATCTTCTTCAATTCCTCATTCTGCTTGATTTTCTCAAGCACCTGGACGCCGTCTATTTTAGGCATCCGAATATCCAGCAGCAGAAGATACTCTTTATCCGGCTGGCGTTTGGGGCCGTCGCCTTTTATAAAAAGAAAATCCAGTGTTTCCTGACCATCAGCAAGCCGCAGTATCTCATTGCATACGCCCGCCCGCTGCAGACTTTTTTTTATTAGCGAAAAATGCCCCTCATCATCTTCGGCAATGAGAATAACGCCCTCTTTTTTCATAATTTGTTCCTTCCATAAAAATGCTTGTCAATGACACTGTAAACACTTAAGCGACTGGCAGAGACGCGAAGAATTTGCTGCCCTTTCCAGGTTCTGATTCCAACCATATTCTGCCGTTATGCCTGTCGATAATGCGTCTGACAATAGTCAATCCAAGTCCTTCACCGCCTTTCTGGTCCGGTTCGAGCTGGTGAAATATCTCGAATATCTTTTCCTGATGGTCTTGGGCAATCCCAACGCCGTTGTCCTCCACACAATAAATACTTTGTCCGTCTTCCACTTTTCCATATATGTGTATCATACCGGGTCTGGAATTGTCGAGAAACTTTAATGCATTATCCAGAAGATTAGAGAAAACCTGGTTTATTTGTGAAGCATCCCCGATGCAGGATGGCAAATGTTCAATTTCGAGCGTTACGCCTGCTGTCTTCATCTGATATTCCATACTATCGGCGACACCGGCTAATAAAGCGTTTATATCCAGAGGCTCTACCTCCATCGTTGCACTGCCAAGACGGGAAAGTCTCAAAAGCCCCGACAGCAGTGAATCCATCTTATTGGCACTGGTAAGAATAAAACCCAGTGCCTCAGGAACGCTCTCATCAAGAGCACAACGTAACTTCTCTTCCATCTCGGCCGTTTTCTCTTTACTCTTAAGAGCCGAATGTATCACTTCACAACTGCGCGACAACTCGTTGCCAAAACCCTGAATATTAACCAGAGGCGATTTTAAGTCGTGCGAGGCAACATATAAAATCGACTCAAGTTCCTTGTTTTTTTCTTCAAGTTCTTTGTTAAGCTTCTCTCTGGCGGCTTCGGCCTGCTTTCGCGCGGTAATATCTCGCCATACAGCCTGAAGAAAGCTTTTACCGCCGATAGAAATGGCCCTGGTGCTTACCAGAATATTGCGTATTTCGCCGCTTTTAGTCTTATGTTTTGTCTCAAAAGTATCTCCGCCTTTTTCGATGATTTTCCCGATGTGCTTTGCAACCTCATCAACGGACTCAATGACTTCGAAATCGGCTATTTTTAGCTTACTGAATTCATCCCGGGTATAACCGAGGTTCTGATGAGTCCTGTCGTTGAACTTCACTAACTGTTCTGTCTCTGCATCAATGAGAACAATCGAATCTGCAGCCTGTTCAAAAAGAGCACGGTATTGTTCTTCGGACTGGCGCAACATTTCCTCGGCCTGTCTGCGCTCCGTGATATCAAGACCATAAACATTGACATAGTCGGAATCGGCCACAGGCGCAAATGAAAGTGAGAATATCCGGTTTGTACATTCGACTTCGACACGAGAGACCTGTCCGGAAGCGAGTGCCTGTTGTATGTATTGTTGCCACCTCGCCGGTATAACCTGGTCTATTTTACATTTCCAAAGATCTAATAACGGTCGGCTCGCCTGGTTACAGTAAAGAAGCACGCCGTCAGATGAAACTCGCAGGACCGGGTTCGGATTTTCACCGGGAAACTTGGCTAATTTCTCAATCTCTTCCTCAACTCGTTTACGCGCGGTTATATCCTCATAGGTACCGAGAATGCCTGCAACTTTGCCGTCGCTATCATGGAGCGGTACCTTGTTGGTACTGAGCCAGGCCTTGGTACCGTCTGCCTGAAGCTGCGGCTCAATAATATGATACTCAGGCCTGTCCGAGTCCATAACACGACGGTCGCATTCCCGGAAAAAGTCCGCCTGCTCCTTCTCCCATGCGAAGTCATAATCGGTTTTTCCGACAATGGCCTCCGGCGAGTCCGCTCCGGCGTCATTGGCAAAAAGCTTGTTGCATCCGATGTATACTGAGTTGCAGTCTTTCCAGAAGACGCGGACTGGGATAGTGTCCAGCACGGACTGCAACATCTGCTGGGACTGGCGCAGGGCTTGCTCTGTCAGCTTGCGCTCGGTTATGTCTTCGGCTACCTCGATGAATCCGGTTGCTTTTCCCTCCTCTGAGAAGAACGGAAACGCCTGGATACGTACAGGGAAACGGCTGCCGTCTTCCCGGACTCCTTCTGTTTCAACTTCCTCGAAGAGGCCTGTTTTCATTGCCTTTACCCCCGGACAATGCGGACAAATCGTCTTGCGTTTTTCAAACCTGTTATAACACTTTTTCCCAATGAATTCAGAAGCAGGACTCCCGAATAATTTTCCGACCGTCGAATTAGTCATCAGGATATTGTGGTCGGAGTCAACAAGAGTAATCCCGAGTTTGATATTTTCCACCAGAGCACGATATCTTTCTTCGCTTTTCTGCAGGGTCTCTTCTGCCTTCTTGCGTCTCGTGATGTCTCGGGCAAAAGCGCAGTTGTATTCATTTCCCCCGAAGTTGATGTAATTGATGCTGATTTCTGTTGGAAAGACCTCCCCGTTTTTCCTGCGATGATGAGATTCGAGTGTAAATGAACCTCGTTGGCGAACCTGTTCCCAGTGCTCAGGCCACACCTCTTGGGGAAAGTCCGGGTCAATATCATGCACCGTCATAGTGAGAAGTTCCTGGCGCGAATATCCCAGTGAACGGCATGCGGCGTTGTTTACATAAACAAACCGTGCATCCGGCCCCATCCAGTATGCAGGTTCTGCCGCATTGTCGAGAGCGAACTGTGTTAGTTTCAGTGAGTCTTCAGCACGTTTGTGTTCGGTTATATCCCGGCAGATACCTACAAGGCCGACTATATTGCCTTCTTTATCGCGTAGAGGAACTTTTGTTGTCGAAACCCATATTCTGTTGCCACGACCGTCTATTGTAGGCTCTTCTCGTCCTATCAAAGGCTTTCCCGACTTAAATATCGCCTGTTCATCTGCATAATAGCGCTCGGCCAGTTCCCGCGGGAAAAAGTCGAAGTCTGTCTTTCCAACAGCTTCTTCAGGAGACTTTACTCCCAGCAATTTGGCCTGTGCGGTATT
>CAZIKS010000025.1:0-25317 GCA_964539795.1 uncultured Pirellulales bacterium | reverse complement strand
GCTTCTGGCCTGCTCGATAGAAGTGGTTGAAAGGCGGCTGACAATAACCGAAGTACTGCCGATTTTTTCGGATGTTTCCAGCAGCTTCTTTGCTTCGACCATCACGTCACTACCGGCGAGCTTTGAAGCTGATTTTAAGTCTTTTGTCAGCTTCTTATTGTCTTTAATCAGCCGAGTGACCCTGTCGATAAGCTCTTCGGCAGGGACCTTCAGAAGCGCCGAAATCTCGTCGGCAATGTTGCTTCGCTGTTCGAGATATTTGGCGAGAGCCTGTCCTGTTAGCGCTGTTATCCTGCGGACACCGGCTGAAATACTTTCTTCCTTTATTATCTTAAAACCACCTATAAAGCCAAGTTTTTCTACATGGGTTCCGCCGCAAAACTCCCTGCTAAACGCCCGGTCTAATTCCTTATCACTATCAGTTCCGATGGCCACTACCCGGACTTCGCTACCGTACTTTTCACCGAATAACGCCATTGCACCAAGCTTCTCCGCTTCGTTTCTTGGCATTACCGTCCAGGTAACAGGCAAGTCAGCGGCGATTTTGTTCCTGACTAAGTTCTCGACCTCTTTTATTTGTTCATCGGTCAAAGCTTTTGGCCAGGTGAAATCAAACCTTAAATAATCCGGGCAGACGAGACTTCCCTGTTGAGCGGCGGATTTTCCACATACCTGCTGCAGAGCCCACTGGAGGAGATGAGTAGCTGTGTGGTTTTTCTTTATTGAGTTTCTGTCCCTGTTTACAATTGCCTTTACATTATCACCGACACCAAGTGTTCCTTCCGGCAGGCGCCCCCGGTGAATAATACAGTTGGCTATCTTTACGGTATCTTCGACAATGAAACGACCCTTGTCGGATTCTATGGTGCCGCAATCTCCTATCTGACCGCCCGCCTCAGTATAGAAACAAGTTCGGTCAAGAACAACACCAACTTCGGTGTCAAGTTGGATGTGTCCCTTGTCTTTGAAACCATTGTTATCAATTAGGGCGATTATTTTACTGTCGCACGAGTCAGTATGGTACTTGTGCAGGTCTTCAGTTACCGGCAATTCGACATCTGTCAAGGCTGTCATTAAGGAAGTATCCTTTTGTGCCGCCCTTGCACGCTGGCGCTGCTGTTCCATCAGGCGGTCAAATTCGGCTTTATCAACTTTGAGATTTCGTTCTTCTGCCATAAGCTGAGTCAAATCGACGGGGAAACCGTAGGTATCATAAAGGCCGAAAGCATCTTCGCCGCTAATGGTTTTGTCGGTGGTTTTTGCCGCGCGTTTTGCAGCGGTGCTGAAGATGTCAATGCCCCTGTCAAGCGTTCTGCCGAAACTGACTTCTTCCGCCTCGATTACAGTCGAAACATAGTCGGCCCTTTGCTTTATTTCGACGAAAGCGTCGCCCATAAAGTCCACAACCACCGGCACGAGCTTGTGCAGGAACGGCTCGTGCATACCCAACTCTCTGCCGAATCTGCAGGCCCTGCGAAGTATCCGGCGAATGACATAGCCACGGCCTTCGTTTGAGGGAGTTGCACCATCGGTTATGGAAAAGACGAGTGAGCGAATGTGGTCGGCGATGACCCTGAATGCATTGTCGGTTTTGTTTTTTAAGCGAGAGGTATATTTGTGGCCGGTGATTTCGCTGACAGAATCGATTACAGGCATAAACAAATCAGTGTCGTAGTTACTTTTTTTATTCTGGAGGACGGCGACGATTCTTTCCAGACCTGCGCCGGTATCGACATAGTTGGCTGAAAGCGGGAGAAGCCGGGCGTTGGATTGACGGTTAAATTGTATAAAAACAAGGTTCCACAATTCGATGAATCTTGCGCAGCCGCCGTTTATCCTGCATTTATGGTTTAAAACATTTTTCATATCACAACTATCGGGGCCGAGGTCGATGTGTATTTCACTGCAGGGGCCGCAGGGGCCGACTTCACCCATTTCCCAGAAATTATCTTTTTTCCCGAAGGCCAAAACCTTCTCAGCAGGTATTGGAGTGACTTTTGTCCACAGCTTTTGAGCTTCTTCATCTTTGGGCAGGCCGTCAGCCTCGTCGCCGGCAAAAATGGTTGCCCATAATCTGTCAGGTTCGATACTCCAAACATCCGTGAGGAGTTCCCATGCCCACTGAATCGCTTCGGCTTTGAAATAATCATCAAACGACCAGTTGCCCAACATTTCAAAAAAAGTGTGATGGTATGTGTCTTTGCCCACCTCTTCGAGATCGTTGTGTTTACCGCTTACTCGGAGACATTTTTGGCTATTGGCGACCCTGGGGTACTCTGAGGGGGTCAATCCTAAAAAGATATCCTTGAACTGGTTCATTCCGGCATTTGCAAAAAGCAGGGTATCGTCGCCGATGGGTACGATGGGTGAGCTGGGGATAAATTTGTGGTTTTTGCTCTTAAAAAAATCTATAAAGTCGTCTCTAATCCGGTTTGCACATCTCATTTTGTATCTCGTAAACTGCAAATTCAATAGTTACTGTCCAAGGCCTTTTACAGCGAGGATTTTATTTTTCAGTTCCTCGCATAAATCCCTGTTTTCAGCGAGGTATTTTTTTGCATTTTCTCTGCCCTGGCCAAGTCGAATGTCACCGTAGTTGAGCCAGGCGCCGGCTTTTTGGACTACATCGCAATTGACACCCAGGTCGAGCAGGTCACCTTCGTAGCTGATGCCGCTGTCAAACATGATATCGAATTCGGTATCGCGGAAAGGCGGAGCGATTTTATTCTTTACCACCCTTGCTCTTACCCTGCTGCCGACGGCGCCGGTGTTATCTTTTATTGTCGCCATCCGCCTGATATCGAGTCGGATGGAACTGTAAAATTTGAGTGCTCTTCCGCCGGTGGTGGTTTCGGGGTTGCCGAACATAACACCGATTTTCATACGTATTTGGTTTATGAAAATAAGGGCGGTTTTGCTTTTGTTAATGACAGCGGCAAGCTTTCTCATTGCCTGGCTCATTAATCGCGCCTGCAGCCCCATGTGGCTGTCGCCCATCTCGCCCTCAATTTCCGCTTTTGGCGTCAGTGCAGCAACAGAGTCAACAACTATGACATCGACGGAATTAGACCTTATGAGCATCTCGGTGATTTCAAGCGCCTGCTCGCCGGTGTCGGGCTGGCTTACCAGCAGACTGCTGACATCAACACCCAGTCTCTTTGCCCATGTTGTATCGAGTGCGTGTTCTGCGTCGATAAAAGCGGCGACACCGCCGGAGCGCTGGGCGCTTGCGATTACATGAAGAGCCAGTGTTGTTTTTCCGGAAGACTCCGGGCCGAAAAGTTCTGTAATCCTGCCCTGTGGTATGCCCACTCCACCAAGAGCCAAATCCAGCGACAAGGCACCGGTGGCAATGCCGGCGATTTTAGCATAACTGTGCTCATCCATTTGCATAATAGCACCCTGGCCGTACTGCTTTTCAATTTGCGCAATCACCCGCTCTAGGGCATTTTCTTTTTCAGCAGCCGAAGCCGGCTGGGCTTTTTTTGTTTTTGTCATCTTTGCTTTTCTCCAATCACATTCTTGTTTTTATTGTAATTTGTAATTGCCTAACGGGGTATAAATGGGACCTGTCGGCGTCAATTGGCTCTGGTAAACCGAAACCGAGTCAGCTGATATAGTGCCGAGTTTAAGGTCATTGTATTGTTCGCTACTTTTTGCCAGCTCAATGCCCGCCCTGGGGTTTCTTATTCTGCATAGAGTCAGATGCCCGGAAAAATCTCTTGTATCTTCGGGCCAGCCTGCCAGCGCCAACTTCTGTTCAAGCTCCTTTGCCAGCCGACGGAGGTCATCACCGCCTTCACCGGTGCCAACCCACAGGACATTTGGCCTTTTTCCACCGAAGTATCCGAGCTGCTCTATATCCAGTTCGAATCTTTTATGGCAGGCGGCAACGCCTTTGACTATATTGCAGAGTTCGGCAACTTTTTGGTCTTTGACCTCGCCTAAGAACTTCAATGTCAAATGCATAGCCTCTGGCCTTACCCATTTGGCATCGCTTTTTTTAATATCAGCCTTTTTCTGCAGTAGCTGCTGTAAGTTACCTACCTCGGCTCTAATATTGTCATCAATATCTATTGCAATAAAACATCGCATTATTTGTGCCTTTTGAGGCGTATCTATCCTTGCGTTTTAAAACTTTGTCAGTTTTCCTAAGGTTTTAAATCTATTGTCGATATCACTTTTGTTTATCGAAATCAGTCCCTGCAGGGAGAAGTCTGAAATCGTAAAGGAAGAGACCACTGTGCCGTAAGCAATCGCAGTCTTCAGCGAAGCGAAATCGGTTTTTCTACTCTTTGCCAGATATCCCATGAGCGCACCGGCAAAGCTATCGCCCGCACCAGTGGGGTCTTTTACTTCTGCAGAGGGCCAGGCCGGCAAAATAAAAGTCTGACCTTCAGCGTCACACATCATTGAGCCGGATTCGCCTTTTTTGATAATCATCACTCGGGGGCCCATATCCAGAATTTTGCGGCCGGCTCTTATCAAGTTGCGGTCAGCGGCCAAGGCTCTTGTTTCATCTTCGTTGATTATCAAACAGTGGATTTTTTTAAGCAGCGCTTTTAACGGGTCAAGATGACCTACAATCCAGCAATTCATCGTATCTGCGGCAACAAAAATCGGAGATTCAATCTGTTCAAGCAATTTGTGTTGAAGGGCCGGAGCGGTATTTGCAAGAAAGACAAACTTGCTGTCTTTGTATTGGTCGGGAACGGCTGGCGGGTCTTCGGAAAGGACGTTTAATTCGACCTTTTCGGTTATGGCTTCGTTCATAGTATCGTGATAAGAGCCTTTCCAGCGAAAAGTTTTGCTCAGACTTCTGCGTTCGAGGCCGGCCAAATCGACATTCCTGCCTGCAAAAACCTCAGCCAAATCAAACGGGCAATCCGAGCCAACGGTACCGATAAGTCTTACCGAGGTAAAGAAACTGGCGGCCATACTAAAATACACAGCCGAGCCGCCGATACAATTTTCACTAACGCCGTAAGGCGTTGTGACGGTATCAATTCCGATTGAGCCTGTTACTAATAATGGCATTTGATACCCCCTTTCCAATTGATTATTGAGAATTTATTATTCATTATAAGATTTTCCGAACTTTTTCAGCGTAATGTCTATTCTGGCTAAAGTGTTTTCTTTGCCCAGCATATTTACCGAATCGAATATCGACAGACTGATTGTGGTTCCACAAATCGCCACGCGCAGCGGCTGGGCAATTTTTCCCAAACCGACCTGCCTCTGTTCGGCTAAGCTGCGCAGCATATTTTCAATCACCTCTTCCGTGAATTTCTCCATCGCCGTTAGCTTATCACGGATGATTTGCAGTACTGCCAGACCGTCATTTTTCAACAAAATCTTATTCACCGCCTTGTCATCATACTCTATTTGGTCGTTCGGCACAAAAAGAAACCTGCTTTTTCGCTCAATATCTGCTAAGGTTCGTGCTCCCAAGCAGACCTCTATAATTTTTGCAAGAAGCCCGTCATCGGCACCAACCGAAGGAGATTCCACGGTTTTTAAGTAATTCTTATAATGGTTGAGCAGCTTTTCAGGCGAGGTCATTCGGATGTGCTCGGTGTTAAATGCGAGGAGTTTACCGCGGTCGAAAAGGCTATTGGTTTTTGTCAGGCGCGAAAGGTCGAAACATTCAATTAAGTCGTCAATCGACATAATTTCTCTATCGCCGCCGGGATTCCATCCGAGCAAAGCGAGAAAGTTAACCATAGTTTCAGGCAGGTAGCCACTTTTGAAGAAATCGACGACGTTGATTTCCGGCAGATGCACGCCGAGATATTTTGCCATAGCGTCAATGCCGGGCATATCCGGGGTGGTTTTGCCTTTAAGGAAAGTATTCATTTCGTCTAAACTTATATTGCCGACGGCGGCGATTTTTTCAAGGCTGATATCCGGTTGGGCCTTTATCGCTTTTCTCAGGGCTTTTGGCTGCTCACGCTTGGAGAGCTTTCCGCCGGTTTCACTGACAGTAACGGACATATGGGCATATACCGGGCTGCGAAATCCTAAAGCATCCTGCAGGGCGAGATGGCCGGGTGTGTTCATAAGGTGTTCCTGGCCGCGAATGACGTGCGTTACCTCCATAAGTTCATCATCGACAACGCATGCAAAATGATAAGTCGGAAATCCATCGCTCTTTCGGATTATAAAATCGCCGATTTCAGCGGCTGCAAATTTCACCTGGCCGCGAACAACATCTTTTACAACAATCTCGTTTTGCGGCATAGCAAACCGCACAACCACCGGTCTGCCCCCGGCCTGTGCCTTTTTTACGTCCTGGTCATCGGGAAAGTTGACCGGCCGTGAGTAAATGAAACCTTTCTTTTGGGCTTCGGCCTGTTCACGCATCGCCTGAAGTTCTTCGGTAGTCTCAAAGCAATAATATGCTTTTTTCTCATCAACCAATTGCTTAATGTATTTGTCGTAGATGTCCTTTCGCTGCGATTGGAGATACGGCCCATTAGGCCCATTGACCTCAGGGCCCTCATCCCAGTCGATACCGAGCCATCTCAGGTCATTTATAACCTGCTGAGTAGCTGTGGGTGTGTTGCGCTTGATATCGGTGTCTTCGATTCGAAGTATGAATTTGCCGCCGACATTCCTTGCAAAAAGCCAGCTAAACAAGGCGGTTCTGGCTCCACCTATATGCAGATACCCTGTCGGCGACGGTGCAAAACGCGTTACAACCATTTATAAGCCTCATCAATTACTGAAAATACATCAAAACGACAAAAAGGTAAGTTATATCAGCAGGATTGTCAAGAACCAGGTAATTGAAACTATCACGTGCTATATGAGAGAATTTTGGAATTTCCCGTAAAGCTTGTTTTTAGTCACCGACTTTGTCAATCCATCCGCCGCCAGCGACCCTGCTGCCCCACTGGTCCTCAATATAGAACACTGCCAGTTGGCCCGGCGTTATAGCTGATACCGGCTCATCAAACTCGATGACGGCACTATCGGTTTTTGGGGAGACCAGCGCCGAAACACCCGGCGAATTATAACGAATCTTTACTTTTGCGCGAAAAGCCGATACCGGTTCATCAGCCAGCCAATTCAAATTCATCGCCGACAATTTTCTATGCATAAGCTCTTCTTTTGGGCCGAGCGTTACCGTATTGGTTTCGGCATCAAGTTTCACAACATAGTATGGTTTGCCCATCGCAACTCGAAGTCCCCTGCGCTGGCCGATAGTGAATCTGTGTACGCCGTTATGCTCGCCTAAAATCGTGCCGTTGCTGTCGACAATATTTCCCCTGTTGGCAATCTCGGGACAACGCTGCTCAAGCACCGCCACATAGTCGTCATTTGGTATGAAGCATATTTCCTGAGATTCCTGTTTTCTTTCAAGGCCTAAACCGAATTTTGCCGCCATCTCTCGTGTTTGTTTTTTAGAGTACTCTCCCATCGGCAAAATAATATGCTCCAATATATCTCTGTTAATCATTGCCAGTGCGTATGACTGGTCTTTTGCTGTGTCGGCAGCCTGGTATAGTCCTGTGCCTTTATCGCTTTTGGCAATTCTTGCGTAATGGCCGGTAGCTAACAGGTCAGCCCCTTTACCTTGTGCAAAATCGAAAAGCTTGCCGAATTTTACATGCCTGTTGCAAAAAGCACATGGATTCGGTGTCCGAGCTTTTTTGTATTCGGAGCAAAAATAATCAAGGATTTTCTCAAAATCTCCGCGAAGGTCCAGCACATGCAGTTTTATGTTTAGTTTTTCGGCAATTCTTTCCGCATCCGCCTTCGCTTGCTGCCCGTGGTCGCAGGTAATCATAAAGACGCCTGCACAGTTGTACCCGTCCTTAAGCAGCAATGCAGCGGCAGTGGAACTATCCACTCCCCCACTCATCGCAACAAAAACTTTTTTTTTCTCACCGGCCATCTTACTTTGTACACGAGGATAAAGCTTGAATTACGAAATCAATCCTGTGGATAAATAATTATACGGTCGTGGATAACGGTTACTAAATCATTTTTACCGTCACCTGTAACATCAGCGATTTGTAACTCTCGGGGCTCGACGCGGGCTTTGCTGCGTTTTTCACTGCGATAGCCCTTCTGCTCGAAAATCCTGAACCTCATAGCCGGTATCGGTTTGTTCTGTGAATCAAGCACAAGTATTTCGATATGGTCTCGGCTATATTCGACCATAATAAAGTCTACCCGACCGTCGGAGTTGATATCGCCGGCAGTAAGGTGGCCATATAGGCCGTCTTTTATTTTTGTTTCGTAACTGAACTGATGCTCCAGACTCTGAATGACGTTGCTGATGTCCGGCGGTGTTATGAGAGCGAACTTTTCGCTGTCGAACAATAAGATACTTTTAGCCTTACTGCCTGTAAGCGATGCATAGAGCATTTTCAGATGTTTCGCCGCTGCCCACTGGCCGACGTCCAATTCTTTTTCAAACCGATATGTTTTATCCTCGCCGGCTTTAAGTATCTGGAGTTGGCCCTTTTGTCCGTCCAGGAGCAAAATAGCAGGCCTGCCACCGGCGTCAGTTTCTATATAAAAAGCGGCGACAGCCGATATCTTGTTCTCGGTGCTTTTGGCATTATACTGGTCGATGATACTCCAGCTTTCACCGTCCAGGAAAACCAGGCTCCTTGCGAAGTTTTTTTGTGCCAGCAATAATTCGGTTCCTGTTTTTTCGTCTACATCAGAAACGAAAATTGATTGCAGATTCGCCTCTTTAATCAAGCTGGCCTGTGCCGTCGGCCGGTCAATTATTTCAAACTCCCTTTTCTTTGTTTGGCGGACGAGTATGGGAGATTCGTATTGGACGAATATCAAAACGTCCTTCAGGCCGTCCTGGTCAACGTCGAGCACTTTTAATCCATCCGGATTAGAGGTAAGTTTCTTTAGTTTCAGAACGGCGGCGATTTCACCGGTCTTTTTTTTGCTCGAAAACCACGTTTTCTTTTCCGGTTTAGCTTTCATCTGCTCAGCTTCAGAGAGATTATAAATAACCCTTAAAGACCTGATGTCGTTAGCGTCCCTCGATATATAAACGCAGTCTATGTCCCCACTTTGGTCAACGTCGGCAAGTTCCATCGCCACCGGCTCACCGATTACTCTAACGGGTTTGGGAAATGACAGTCTCTCGTCTTTGAATTCGCTTAACCCAATTACTTTTTCTTTAACGCTCAATACCCCCAGTTCGGCCTTTTTGTCACCATCTATATCAGCTATAGACAAGCCTGTAATATCGGCAAAAGCAGGGAATCGAACCGGCTCAGCCAATCCGGTCCCTGTTTTTTGTTTATAGAAAACCAGTTCCGCAGAGCCGGGTTCGCTTATCGTAATGTCGGCTAAACCGTCTCCGTCCAAGTCGCCGACAACCAAATCTCTCTTCGAACTTTCTTCGCCCGAGATAAGCGGGTAAAACAGGGTAGGCCAGTCGGCTCCGCCGAGTGTTGCTTCTGGTTCGCGGATAAACTTGTAACAGAGAAACCGCCTACTGACAGCATCAACGGTCAATATTTCATCTCCGATTATCCCGTCTATGTTATGAAGCTTCAATGCCCATGGCTTTTCAGTGAAAAATCTCACTTGCGGCCCTAATTGTCCTGTCTTAAGACCAAACCGCAAGTGTATCGGCTTATCCCTGTCATTTGTTATAAGAACAAGGTCGTTGATATTGTCACCGTTCAAGTCGGCTACTCTGATACCGAGAGTTTGCGAAGTGGTGGGATATTTTACGGGTTCTGCCAGGGAGCAGTCTTTTTTTTGAAGGATGGTATAGATACCGTCCCGTCCGGCCAGAACCAGGTCGTCGGCGCCGTCATTATTGAGGTCCGCACATGCCAGTGCATTGGCTGTTACAAGACCATCGTCGATTTTGTTTTTTTTTCTCGCTCGCCAGCTTAATGTCCTTGGTCTGTCTGTCCCTGTTTCACCTGCCTTCTGCAGTATTACGTACAGCCCCTTTGGGTCGCCGTAAAAGGCTAAATCAATCATACCATCGGAATTCAGGTCCCCACAAACCAGACTGTACATTTTTTGTGAAACCGCCACAGGCTGTTTTTCAAACCGAGTAAGAGGGGTAAGCTGATTTACATCCACGTCTTCGGGGTCGACGGTCACCTCCATTTCCTCCGGTCCGAGGGAATCTTTTTGAACCAGCAGTTCAATCTTTGCCTTTCTGTTGTTAATGATAGCTATATCGTTTCGACCATCACCGTTAATATCGGCAATCCTTAAGTTTTGTATGTCCCAGTCAAGTTTGATTATCTCCATTTCATCAAAACCGTAGTATGCCGACAAGTCGTTAACGTCATTGACATTGCTTTGGGCTACTGCGTCGGTAAAGATTGTCGTTACAAGAACAACTGTGATCATAATTTTAATCGGCCGCACAATAAAAACCTCCATTTTCTGTCATTTCAGCATAGCTTATCCCAGACCGCTCTCGGTCATCAGAAACCGGCTTAATAGAACGTCTTCGGCATCAAAATCATCGCTATATTTATACGAAGCTAATATACACCCTTACCTCATCAACATCAATGATTTTGTACGATATGTCTTTTGGCATGCACTTATATATAGCGGAAAAGAGCCGTCACAAACGGTCACAAATTCTTTTCAATAGCTTTTAGCAAATCTTCCGTGATTTCGGCGCCTAATTCTTCGGCTATTTTTATATGTTTCCAAGCCGATTCATATTTTCCCAGATTGTAAAACGCAACAGCCAGTCCGTGATGGGCGTCACCCATTTTCGGTTCAAGGACAATCGCTTTTTCGTATTCGGCCACAGCCTGTTCGAACTGGCTCATATTCGAATATGCCGCCGCAATATTATAATGAATCCCGCTTTCATCAGGCACTATTTGGACAGCTTTTTGGTAATATTCGATAGCTGTCTTGTATTTTTTATCACGGAAATAGACATTGCCCAGATTCATTAAAGCGACCGACATATCAGGATTAATAGACAAAGCTTTTTTGTATGCCTGAATCTCATCATCAAACATCTCCATCTCATTATAGCAGGCAGCCAGGCCGCAATATGCCTCAGCCAGATTCCGCTTAATCTTAACGGCCTTTTTATATTGAGCTACTCCTTTTTCATAGTGGCCCATCTTACGGTAAACGTCACCTAACTGAATGTACAAGTCTGCATTTTTCGGCTCCAGGGCTATCGCATCTGTCAATGATGACTGAGCCAGAGAAAACATTTGCTGGTTGCAATAGGCGGTTGCAAGATTTTTATATGCGTCTATATAATTCGGGTTCAATTTTAGTGATTGTGTATATTCACCAATGGCGTCATTGTGCCAGCCTCGTTTGGCATAAGCATTTCCAAGATTGTTATGCATCTTGTCATCATTGGGATTGATTTCCAAGGCTGCTCTATACTCGAATATTGCGTCGGCTATCCTGTCTTTTTTCAGATAAATGTTACCCAAATTCATTCGTGCCTCAGCCAAAGATGGATTTATCTCTGCCGCTCTTTCAAGCGCCACCATAGCCTGGTCGGTATTGCCGACATCGTTATAGCTGTTGCCCAGATTATTAAAGAAACAACCTAACGTCTGAAGCTTATTGAGTTTCTTCATGTAAATACTGTCATGGTTGTCTTGCGGTATGTTGAACTTGTTTATATAGTGTTCATCGTCGGCGTATCCACCTTTGGCGGTTGTTTCAATATTGAAGCGCACCCGGCCGTCGTCGTATCTGACGAAAAAGTGCTCCGGCACTACAACACCATACAAAGGCAGGCCGAGACGTTCTCCTAAAGAGAGATAAAGAATAGAAAGACTCAGGCAGTAACCGCGCTTTTCATCAAGCACAGAGTGCAGAAACAAATCGTTCGGATTATCCGCCTTCTCAACCGGCTTGAAGCCCAACTCATCGAAAAGATACTCGTTTATCACTGTAATAACCTTACGATTCGGCCACATTCTTTTAGCTTTGAGCCTGTCTCGAATCTCAAATGCCATATTATCTAATTCTGTTAAGTATCTTCTGCCGTAAACATTGTCATTCCACTGTTCTGAAATTATCAAAACGGCGGTTGCCAAATCAATTTCATCCTCTTCCAGCCGCAGGACCTGCTCTATTGACCTTACGTAAAGACCACGGCTGTCTTCATTAGCCAGTGGTTTGACCCGGCCAAAAGAAACCGAAGTTCCAAAAGCCAAAACACAGATTATTAGTGATAATTCTTTTTTCATAGTGTTCAGTTGTATTTACTCCGAATATCTCACTATTGTTTTGATTAATTCTTATATCGGTCTTTTGAAGGTGGTATTTTATGCTAAAACTCCGATATAAGCCACAAAAATAGTGTCTATCCATTCTGTTTGCTGCGTTCTATCGTCATTAATGAGCATTACTCAAGGCGAAATACTATTCGACCGCAGCTTCACTTTTCATCGCCACGGCGGCGGGGCGGTGCTTAAATAAGTCTATCTTTTGCCACCTGTTGCTCTTAAATCTCCATCGATTGGCCAATCCTACGGCGATAACACTCAATGTAGCGCCCAGCCACGGGCCTACAGCGCCGAGCTGAGGGAAAAACTCCGAGATTAAAAAACCTCCCAATCCTAATATCACTATTGCACCTGTTGCCGACATACCGGCCAGCCAAACTGTATCGCCGGCCCCCCGCAGAGACCCGCTGTAAATAATACGGGCCGCATGAAAACACTGATATATAGCGGCGCAAATCAAAAGATTAACGCCGGCCTCGATGACCTTTACATCCGATGACCAGAACTTCATAATAGAGTCTCTAAAGACAAAAAAGCAAAGCCCTATTAATCCCATATAAGCCAGTGCAATTTTCATACAAACGCCGGTTTGTTTAATTGCGATGTTCTTCCTGCCTGCTCCAATAGCCTTGCCTACCGCCGCTGTCAATGCACTTCCTATTCCTACAATCGGCATCACCGAGACGTTTGTACATGCAAACACAGCACTTGTGGCGGCCAGCGATTCTTTGCCGAATTTCCCAACCAGCCCGAACAGCACCACTCCCCAAAACGCCACATTTGTCATCAACTCAAAACCTGCGGGAAGTCCAACTTTGAGCAAATCTTTCATTTTTTCAAAGTCGATTTTCGTTGTTCGTCTGCACTCGAATTTTGAGTTTATATCACCATTCAAAAACAGGGTCATTCTTATCCCTGCGCCGACGAGCACCCCGATAAATGTTCCCCATCCTGCTCCTGCAATTCCCATTGGTGGAAAACCGAATTTGCCGAAAATCAATACGTAATTAGCTGCTACGTTGACTACCTGCCCGCAAAGTGCTGCGTACATCGTGATTATAGGCCGATGTATACCCATAAAAAACTGGCTGCTGCACCAGATAAAAACCGAAATTACCTGAGCATAGAGCATAATCCTGAAATATACTACTTCCATACCGATAATTTCATCCGGCTGCCCCATCAACTTGAATATAAATGATGCACTCGGCCACATAACCGCTACCACAACAAGAAAATATATCAGTCCCATATATATTGCCTGCCAGCAGTAGCTCGAGCAGTCTCTTATAGCTGCTCTACCCAGACTTTGGCTCACAAATGTAGAGACGCTTACCATCACGCCTATCGCAAAGCTGCCCGGCAGGAAACTAACCATACCAGCCGGAAGAATTGCCGCCAATGCATCCGTCCCTAAACGAGAAACCATAAATCTGTCGACAAATTGCATAATAGTGAACGAGATGGTCGTTACTATCATCGGTCCGGCCAGCTTCAGCATATATTTAACTGAAGTTTCATCTGTCGCTTGGTTGTGTGTAAGTAACGTTGAATTGTCAGTCATTAACGCAAACCTTATTTATCCAATCCCAACCTTATTGCCAGCATCTCTGCCGAGATACCTGAAATCTCCACACTTTTGACCGGATTGGTTTGGCCGGAGATTATATGAACATCTTTTTTTTTGACGCCAAGCTTTTTTGCCAGAAATTCGACCAGACGCTGATTAGCTTTCCCTTTTTCCGGCGGCGCTGAAATCTTTATTTTCACCATTTTATCCAACATTCCACAAACAGATGTTTTACTGCTTCCCGGCACAATCTTAGCCGAAAAAACCACACCCCCATCAACTTCTCGAATAGCCGGATTACCCATCTGATATTTAGCCTGAAGGTTTATTCTGGGGATTTCTTAACCCGCCTCTAACACGTTTTTTACGCACTTATATACTTTCCTCTCTGAGGTTTGTGCCAATTGCTGCCTGTACATACTTTTCAATTTGCTCAGCCAACTCCCCAAGCGATTCAAGTTGGAAGTCTTCATAATGACCGGCAATCAGGTCGCCATCCAGAGCCTTTTTGTAAATTCTAACTCGTATAATCGACGCTGCAGCGTTGGCTTTGCTGAAATCATTGTCTTTATGCTCGGTAAGTTCGACCCGCCAGTCTTCGCTTACAAAGACGAGACACTTACCCGTAAAAATCGCCGTCGGAAAATAATCTCGCAATAACTTAAGAGTCTCCATTTGCCACCAAAATAAAGGAATAGTGTCAATCTGTGTCTGCCCGTCTCTAAACAATGAACCAGCTCACTTTGCCCGCATTAGAAAGCGCCCCAGTCCTGTTTGCCGGGGATATAATAGGTCGGACAAATGAAACGGAACATATTCGAAATCTTGTGGGCCTTTTGAAGCTTGGCTTCGTTCTCAGCGGTCATCGCCTTTAATTTATCACCGAAAATCTCCGCAAAATACTGCTCCGCGGCTTCGTGTCTTTCCTGTTCTGTCTCAAAAAGACTTCTTATCTTGCCCAGTTCGCCGGCATCGAGCCAAAAACCCCCACAGCCGGGACACTCGTCAACCTGAACTTCTTTTTTAACGCTGAAAAAGTGCCTCATCATTACAATGTTGTCACATTTTGGACAGTTAAACCTTTTTGTTCGGTCGATAACCAGGTTTTCATCTCGCTCTATTTCCAACAGAGCTTCGCCTTCTGATTCGTGTGGTTCATCAAACTTTTTGAGTTCGAAGTTATCGAACCAGATTCCTCCACAACCGTTTTTGCAGATATCGACCTGGACATCTCCGGCGGTCATTTGCTGTAATGTGTTTGGGCAGGCAGGACATTTCATAATGTATTATCCTCCAATAAAAGGTTCTTAAATTATAAATTTCAACTGGTTGATAATGTCTTACAAAGCAAGCGTTTTGTCAAATTATAATTTTTCGAAATCCCGTATTGTATAAGCGAGTCTGTAGTACCAGTCGTCAAACAAGACGTAGGTAGGGGAAAACGGTTACTGCCGAGATAAAACCAACAGTTTAATATTGTTGCCCTTGGCGGGGAAAAACATATAATGGCGGCAATCCGCTCAGGTTTAAACAAACCCGCACCGGAAAAAAAGTAAATAGAGTACAAGGAAAGGATGCGTCATGGAACTCAATCCACTCGATATTTCGGTTTTTTTGGCATTTATAGCCGCGGTGATCGCGACAGGAATTCTCAAGAGCCGACATGAGAAGACGAGCGAGGACTACTTTCTGGCGGGCAGAGGGCTTAGCTGGTGGCTGATAGGTTTTTCGCTGATTGCTGCTAATATCTCGACAGAGCAGTTTATCGGAATGAGCGGCAGCGCTGCAAAGTGGCTGGGCCTGGCGATAGCAAGCTACGAATGGATGGCAGCGATAACGCTTGTGGTTGTGGCATTTTTTTTTCTGCCGAAGTTTCTAAAGGCCGGGATTTATACGATACCGGAATTTCTCGAGTACCGTTATAACGAGATGGCACGGTCACTGATGGCGTTGTTTATGGTGGTAATCTACGTTTTTGTCACCTTTGCGGCAGTAGTGTATTCGGGAGCCATCGTAGTGAAGACGCTCTTCGGGGGCCAGGAAGTCTTCGGGATTACTATCAATATTAAAACGGCATCGTGGGCTATTGGTATCGTTGCGGCTATTTATGTTACATGCGGGGGATTGAAGGCGTGCGCGTGGGCGGATTTACTGCAGGGCTCGGCGTTAATAGTGGGCGGTGCGATTGTATTAGTGCTGGCGATGAAGGCGTTGGGGGCAGCGACTACCGAGACGATACCGGAGTTGGCCAACCTGGAGGCCGGAGCAGGGGCAGGGGCATGGGAGAAATTCACTCATCTAAACGGACATAAACTCCATATGATTCTTCCACAGAAGGACCCAGAGATTCCCTGGACGGCACTGGTTATCGGGCTCTGGATTCCAAACTTCTACTACTGGGGTCTGAACCAGTATATTACGCAACGGACGCTCGGTTCAAAATCGGTGGCAGAGGGACAGAAAGGTATTATCTTCGCGGCGGGCCTGAAACTTATCATTCCGTTTATAATCGTTTTTCCAGGTATTATAGCGTTCAACCTTTACAGCTCGGATATGAAGACTGAGGCGGCGGATAACAATTCGAAAGTTTTAGTATCATTCGAGCAAGTACGTTCCAATCCGGCGGAGGCAAAAGTGGCGTTTGTATTCGACAGGCAATTCCCGGGAATGTACGAAGAAACAGCCAGGGAGATAGTGGCGTTTAACGCAGGTGTTGCCGGGGCCGAGGTTCCCAAGGGGGAATTGTTTGAGGCTAATGAGCAGGTTCTTAAAGCTATATCTGCTAAGAATGCAGAGATGCCTGCTGGAGAACAAGTGGCGATTCAGAAGACACTTATGGGTTATAAATTCGACTCTGCCTTTGCATTGCTTATTAAGAAACTGGTTCCGATAGGGCTGCGTGGATTTATGCTTGCGGCCATAATGGGGGCGGTTATGAGTTCTCTTGCGTCAATGCTTAACTCAGCATCGACGATATTTACAATGGACCTTTACAAAAAGTACATTAAGAAAAGCGCATCGCAAGCAAACCTGGTTGCTGTTGGACGGATTTGTGTGGGTGTTTTTGCAGTGATAGGATGCTTTATCGCGCCGCTGCTGGATAATCCGAAGTTTGGCGGTGTCTTCAAATATATCCAGGAATTCCAGGGCTATATTTCACCGGGGATTCTGGCCGTGTTCGTATTCGGTTTCCTTGTGAGGAAGGCGCCGCCGGTGACAGGCGTTGTGGGGTTGATATTGAATCCGATTATGTACTTCCTGTTGGCACAGGTGTTCCCAAAGTTAGCTTTTCTGGACAGGATGGCGGTTTCGTTCTTTGGCGTTATGGGTGTGATGACAATTATCACGTTGATTAAACCGTTGGAAAAGCCGGTGGAGTTTCCCGTCAGAACAGACATTGACCTGAGGCCATCGGGATTAGCTAAGCTGTTTGGGTTGGCGGTTGTGATAGTTACGGTAGGGCTTTATATTATATTCTGGTAATTGCTAAAGTTTAGAGATTCGAGTGGAAATAAATGGTAAAGAACGGCTGTAAAATGGAACTGACCAATGAGGGTAAGTTAGCTGTTGATAAGATTTTACAATTAGCCGGACAAACCAATATAAATATTGCCGGGGGCAGGGTCAGGAGAACTTCATCGAGGTTTTGCCTCGGTGTCGAGCATGGCGATTATAACGGTACCGAGCTTTTCGGCGTCGGGACCGACAGGTTTATTTGGCTGGCATACAGACCTAACAACACCGGGCGGATAAAGTTGTTCAGTGGTAATTTCCCGGAAGACGGCGTGATTGAATTCAATATCGGGGATGTGCCTGAGGCTAAATCGCCGTCTATAGCTCACACGTGGGCGCGTTTTGCCTACGGGGTAGATTATATTTTAAGGCGGGAAGGTTTCAACTTGAAGCATGGAATCGATGGGGTCCTTTACGGAAATATTCCCGGTGGAGGACTATCGCGGTCGGCATCCCTTGATATCAACCTTATTCTCTCGCTGCTCGATGTCAATGGAATCGAAGTGCAGGAACAGTTCAAGATTTGCGATATGGCTCAGGCGGTGGAAAATGATTATGTCGGCTCACCCTGCGGGACACTGGACCCTGCCATGATATTTTTTGCCAGGGAGGGTATGGGAACGCATTATAATCCTAAGAAGCGTACGATAAATTATATTCCTCTGGGTAAAGGGGCGACTGATTTTCGTATAGTTGTTCTCGATACCGGCACGGACAGGCCCGGACTGGAAAAGTCAACATACATAGTCCGAAGGACCGAATGCGAAGAATTTGTTCCGGTACTCCAAAAGGCAGGTTTTAATATCTCCTGCCTTGCTGATATCAAAGAGCAGCAGCTTTATGAGAAGATTATGGCTCAAATGCAGGGGCAGTATCCGGACCAGTGCGATCGTGTCAAATATATCTTCCATTCGCAAAAAAGGTTCTATGAAATGCTCGATGCATGGAAGGCCGGTGATGTTGAAACCGTGGGGCGGATATTTCGCCAGGATGGTATCGGTCTAAGGGATGACTATAAAATTAGCGGCCCGGAACTGGAAAAAATGTGCGATATCGCCCGCACGGTGCCGGCAGTTTTGGGGGAGAGAATGTTAGGTGGTGGCGACAAAGGGGCAACAGGCGCTTTGGTGCGGGCAGACGGTGTCGATACCCTTAAAAAGGCGGTCGATACTGCTTATCCCCGAAACCATCCAGAATATCGTGATAAATACGCCGTCCATATTTGCAAAATCGTGGACGGTGTGAGGGTTTATGACGGCCTGCTCGGATAACAAAAGCCAACTGGTTGCTATAAAAAGAAGTTATGCATAAAAAGTACTCAGAAAATAAGGGTGTTTTCCACGCTGTAGTTAGTTCTAATAAACGAATAGCGGGTGGATTCTATAGGCTTGGCCTGGAATTATCAGTAGCGGGGGCAGGTGCTTTCGCAAAAACCCAACCGGGACAGTTCGCCGAGTTAGACCTTTGCAATAAAGCCATTCCACCAATAAGTTCTATCCCGGAAGAGCTGGCCGATGCTTCAAAGCGTGATATTTTGCTGCGGAGGCCCTTTAGCTTTTGTGATGTTAAGACCCAAAATGATAAAACTCTTGTTGATATTCTGTATTGTGTCCTAGGACCGGCAACTCTGCGGATGACAACGATGTCGGCGGGCGATTCGGTCAGCGTTATTGGGCCTTTGGGTAATGGATTCAGGGTGCCAAAGAATAAAAAGACAGCTTTGCTGGTGGCTGGGGGAATGGGAACGCCGCCGCTGCTGCATCTGGCAAAAGTCCTTACGGCCGATTACTCTGATATTAAAGTTATTGCTTTTGCCGGCGCAAAGACAAAGGAGAAATTGCTCTTCGAAGCAGAATTAGCCGAACCTGCTGCATCTCAAATAGAGCAATACACTGCGACAGATGACGGTTCAGAAGGGATTAAAGGACTTGTTACCGACCTTTTAGAGCAATGGTTTAGCAATGAGAAGGCTTTATCTGCTGAAGATATGGTTGTCTATAGTTGCGGTCCGGAGGTTATGCTGGCCAAAGTGGCTCAAATCGCACAGGAGAATAAAGTTGACTGCCAGCTAAGTATGGAGCGAAGGATGGCCTGCGGGATTGGGCTTTGCCAAAGCTGTGCGGTGGAATGTAAAGTGGACGATTCGGACGAAACGGTTTATAAACTGTGCTGCGAGGATGGGCCTGTTTTTGACAGTAAAGAAGTTGTTTTTAGCTCATAATTAGGCGTTATGAAAGAAAACGTTGATATTTCGGTTGATTTTGCGGGGCTGAAACTCAGTAATCCGGTATTTACAGCTTCAGGTACGTGCGGGTACGCCGAGGAACTGGCGGTTTTTATGGATGTCAACGGCCTCGGTGGATTTATTACCAAAAGTATTACCGAAAAGCCTCGAAAAGGAAATCCTGTGCCCAGAATTGTTGAGACCGATTCGGGGATGCTAAATGCCATCGGGCTGGCCAATATCGGGTTGGACAAATTTATCGAAGAGAAGCTGCCTGTTCTGGAAAAATTCTCACCTGCAGTTTTTGTTAATGTGGCGGGTGAGACAATTAAGGAATATTCAGCGGTTGTAGAGCGGCTGGCCGGGGAAAAGGCGATAGCCGGGTTTGAACTGAATATCAGTTGCCCCAACGTTGCTAAAGGGGGGATAGGTTTCGGGACCGACCCGGCGCAGGTGTCAAAAATTACCTCTGCGATTAAAAAATCCGCCGGAGAAAAGGTCTTGATGGTCAAATTATCGCCGGCTGTTACGGATATCAGCGTTATTGCCCGTGCGGCGGTTGATAACGGGGCTGATGCGCTTAGTATGGTAAATACTTTTACAGCGATGGTCATCGATATTGAGAAAAGCAGGGCGGTTTTGGCCAATAAAACCGGGGGATTGAGCGGGCCGGCAATAAAGCCAATAGCTGTATATTTGGTTAATAAGGTTTATAATGAGGTCGCTAAAAACAGCGGTGTACCGATTTTAGGATTAGGGGGAATCAGGACGGCTTCCGATGCTGTCGAATTTATTATTGCGGGAGCCACAGCCGTGGCTGTAGGAACGGCGAATTTTATCGAGCCTGAGTGTGCGTTAAAAATCGTCGAAGGTATAAAAAACTATTGTGTGCGTAAGAAAGTAGCAAATATTAAAGAATTGGTTGGCTCTATTAAGGAGGAATGATTATGGCTTACAAAGTAAGTCAAAAGGTTGTTTTGTTTGTGTTGGTATTGGTTATGGGCGGGTTGGTTTTTGCCGAGGAACTCGTACTCGATGAAAGGCCAGCCGGGTCGGTCAAGTGGAAAGTCCGCTCAGAGGACCCGGAAGGGGATTATCGTCCTGCTGAGGGCTCAGTTTCCGGCGTTAATCCGCCGAATTTTATCTGGCGTATTCAGGACGGCCTGGTGTGGGAAGTCGAGTGTTCCCGTGATAAAAGCTTCAAGCAGATAGCATACCGTGCCAAAGACGTAGAATACAACGTTCACTGCCCGACGCGGGTTTTCGAGCCGGGAAGGTACAGTTGGCGATATCGTGGGAAAAATGCGAGCGGTGATTATACGAACTGGAGCCAGATACGAACATTTGCAATCGCAGAAAATGCTGCCGAAATGCCTATGCCCCCGCGCAAAGAGCTGCTCAGCCGGATACCGAAGACGCATCCGCGATTATTTGTTCGGCCTGAGAATATGGATCATCTGCGTGAACTGGCAAAAGGGCAGTTAAAGAACAATTATGACGAGTTGGTTGAGAAGTGTGAAGAGATTCTGGCCGACCCGCCACCAACGGATGAGCCGCCTACATACCCGGAAGGCATGGAAAATATGAGCGAGGAGTGGAGGAAGATTTGGTGGGGTAATCGCACTTATACAATCAAAGCGCTTAACAGTGCGGCAACTTTGGCCTTTACGCATCTGCTGGGGGGGCAGGAAAAATACGGGGTTGAAGCCAAACGTATCCTGATGGAATGTGCGAAATGGGACCCAAAGGGCAGTACAGGCTATAATTACAACGACGAGGCAGGTATGCCTTACAACTATTACTTTTCCCGCACGTACACGTTTGTCAACGACCTGCTTAGCGAAAAGGAAAAACAAATCTGTCGTAAGGTTATGAAGATTCGGGGCGATGAGATGTACGCGCACCTCAATCCACGACATCTTTGGCGTCCTTATGCCAGCCATTCGAACCGTGCGTGGCACTTTTTGGGCGAAATCGGCGTTGCTTTTATCGGGGAGGTCGAAGGCGCCGACGACTGGGTATGGTTTGCAATGAACGTCTTTTTCAACGTTTATCCGGTCTGGAGCGACAATGACGGCGGCTGGCATGAGGGAATGAGCTACTGGTCAAGCTACCAAAGTCGTTTTACGTGGTGGGCCGACATAATGCGCGAGGCACTGGGTGTCAGCGCTTATGACAAGGCTTACTATTCGAAGGCGGGGTATTTTCCGATGTACCTGATGCCGCCGGGCAAGGTGGGCGGAGGTTTTGGGGACGGAGCAGCCCGCAGGACTTCTTCCGGCGTGGTACCGCTAATGAGTGTTTTAGCCGCACAAGCGGGCAACGGGCACTGGCAGTGGTGGGTCGAGCAAAACGGCGGTCCCAAGCCGACAGAGGGCTATATCGGTTTTGTCCGGGGGGCTTTGCCAAATGTTGAAACAGTGCCGCCTGACAACCTTCCTAAGTCACGAGTTTTCCGGGGGATAGGGCAGGCCGCCCTTAATACCAATCTGACCGACGCCAGCGAGAGCGTTCAGGTACTTTTCAAGTCGAGTCCTTTTGGAACGCAGTCCCACAACAGTGCAGCGAATAATTCTTTTCTGCTGTGGGCATACGGACAGCGTATGCTGATTAGAAGCGGGCATTACGACTCCTATGGAAGTGCACACCATACCGGCTGGGTATGGAGCGCGCGTTCGGTGAATAACATTACCGTGAACGGCATTGGGCAGAAAAAACGCTCTGCTGAAGCACTGGGCGAGATAGTCGCATTTAAGACCACGCCAGCAATGGATATTGTTGTTGGCGAGGCTGGTAAATCTTATGAAAACGATATTCTCAACAGGTTCACTAGGGCTATAATTTTTGTAAAGCCGGAGCTGGTAGTTGTTTATGACCGCCTGGAAGCCAAAAAGCCCGCCATATACGAATATTGGCTGCACGCCATTGAAAAAATCGAGGTGGATGGTCAGCATCATATCGGCGTGCAAAGCGAAGATGTGGTGTGTGATATTGATTTTCTGGCTCCCGGCGGATTGGCATTCACTCAGACCGACCAGTATGACCCCAAGCCGCGGGCTCGTAAGAAGCTGCTCGAATGGCATTTGACGGCGAAAACACAGGAAAAAAAGAAATCTATTGAGTTTATAACGCTGTATAGGCCACATCGGGTTAGTGAGGAAATACCGGATGAAGCGGGGCTGGAACAAATCGACGGTGGTTATGTTTTGAAGATAATGCTGTCTGACGGGCAGTTTACGGCGCTTTTGCCTACTGATGATGAGGCGGCCCGGTTGGAGGCTTACGGTCTGGAAAGCGAAGGAAAGATTAAGGGATGGCTTAAAAAGGGTGATAAACCGGTTGAAATACTCGAAGTGGATTAAACGGAGGAGCAATTTTTTGTTTTTGTGCGGTAGAAATTGAGCCTTAGTTCTTACGGCGCCTTGGTTTATGTCGATTTCTTGATTCGTGCCGGAAGGAGCGAGAGGGTATTGATAGCGTTTGATGACTTTGCATTTTAATTTTGGACTTTGAATAGTGGTTAATGTGATAAAAGTCAAGTTAGCCAAAGTTTAAGATTTTGCCGGATATATAAGTTGTTTTGTTTTAAGGGATTATAAAAGGACTTGAGAAACAGAAAATATTTCGGTTGCGTTTTTAAAAAAAGTTTTATTTTTTTGCGGAAGTAGTATAATTGTCTTTGGAGATTCTTCAGGGCTGGGTAATGCCGCTTCTCCTCTCTCCCTCTGCAGCCCAGCCCTGATCCTTTATATGGGGTTGGTTAGATTTTCCGTGACCAAAACGTGTGTTTTTGTGTTTGAGGGGATTTTAGGCACCCTTGATTTTGGGTTGAAAATGGGGGTGGGGGTTTTAAAAACGTCAAAAAATTGAAAAAAAAACGACAAAAAGTTAAAAAAAAGGGGAAAAAGAAGAAAAATTGAAAAAAAAGTGCAAAAATGACACGCTTTTGTGTGTAAAATTTTATGGTGTTTTTCAATTCTGACATCGGTGTTAAAATAGGCGGATTATTGTGGGGGAAAATTTCCTTCTCAAAATGAGGCTGGTTCAAATGTTAAAATGGGGAAGATTTGCTTCAGATGTTCAGGGGCAGAGCAGAGGATTAAAAGTCAGATGCAAAAGGGCTGGGAGTGTCTTAAACTCTCAGCCCTTTGGTTTTAATCTGTGGTTCAAGTTTTACCGATTTTTGAGCAAGCGCCACCGGCGAGGCTGTTGTCGGTCAAGTATAGTGAGAGAATCGGAGCCGTGGAAATACTGACCATTATTCAAACTGCCCACAACCTTTAAATCAATGAGGCCGTTATCCGGGACGGCGGACATGAGTTCGGCCCTGTCGTAA
Source organism: uncultured Pirellulales bacterium (assembly GCA_964539795.1). GTDB lineage: Bacteria > Planctomycetota > Phycisphaerae > Sedimentisphaerales > Anaerobacaceae > CAZTKW01. The sequence goes on along the minus strand of CAZIKS010000025.1, from coordinate 1,438 downwards.
AAGGCAAAAATGCTCACGCGCTTATCGCCTTTTTTCCCATGCTCGAAAACATACTGCTGCACCGGTTCGAGCGGGCCGGGATAGAGCAGCAGAGGTGTATCCTGAGCAATCTGGTCTTTGGTAACGCCTTCGGGCAACCTTATCCATGCCATAACTTTTTTCGTTTTGCTCCGGCGATTGATGGTCCGGGGGAGTAACCAGAAACGTGCCTTGATATAGTCAGATTCATAGGCCCCCATATCGATTCGTCCATTGGTTATGCGCGGGCTGCCGTCAAGGTCAGTTTCATTCGGTGCAGGGACATAACATGGGTCGCCGGTATCAATACAGAGCGAACCGGGGAGCAAATAATAATCACCTTGAAGCAATATATCGTCATTGACATCTTCCGGCGTGCCATTGGTATCCCAGATGCCCGGTTCGACAAAACAAGGGTCAATATCAATATTACCCTCACCCGGCCAGCCGCCCTGAATATTGCTGTAGGTAACCGGCGGTAATTCACCACTACTACCAAACTCAATCAAGTACATACCCTGCCCGTATAGGGCGTCATTGTCCCATACAATAATGTTGTTCATACTTGAGTAATTCTGGGTATCATAAGTTCCATAGACTCCCCCACCGAAACGGCCTGCGAGATTAGCGTAAATCGTGCAGTTGTTAATTGTTAAATTGGTACCGAAGATACCACCACCATCACCATCCTGAGCTTTGTTACCACTTATAATACAGTTGTTCATAACATTAATACCACTATCGAAATTAATTCCGCCGCCTTGACCCCTATAGAAGCCAACTACGTTCGGTTCGCTGCAAGGAACTGAAATGGCGTTATTATTGATTATATTACAATTATTGATTGCAGCGTCACCACACCTCAGATCTAATCCGCCGCCATAAATTGCCTGGTTTTCGCTGATTTTACAATTGCTGATTGCAGCGGCACTACACCTCAACTCTATGCCGCCGCCATACCATCTTGCCGAGTTTTCGCTGATTTTACAATTGCTGATTGTAATATCTGCGCTGCCTTCGGAAAAGACTCCAAGAACATGTTCATCGCATAAGATGCCACCACCATCAGCAGCAGAGTTCGTGCTTATGGTACAGTTATTGAGCAGGCAAGTACCACCAGCAAATACCGAAATTCCACCACCAGAATATTTAGCCGAATTTGCGCTTATGGTGCAGTTATTGAGCATGCAAATACCATGAACTATTGAAATTCCACCAGCATATTGTTTAGAAGAGTTTGCACTTATAGTACAGTTATTAATAAGATAAATACCGTCCATCACCGAAATTCCGCCACCAAGACCAACTGTGCCACGTCCACCAGACTCTACCTCGTTGTTGTTAATATTGCAGTTTGATATATTCAAGGCGCTAGCCTGATTATTACGACCATCAATAGCCCTACCACCACCACCACCAC
>CAZIKS010000024.1:0-25411 GCA_964539795.1 uncultured Pirellulales bacterium | reverse complement strand
ATGGAGAGGCTCGCATTGCTTGGACTGCAAGCGAAAGAAATATTGTGCCGACTATAGAGAACTATTGCCAAAGTGAAACAACGAGCATATCTTGATATAGAGACAACGGGGCTAAGCCGACGTTATGCAGAGCTGACTGTCATAGGGGTCGCTGTTGAGGAAGGCAGGAAATTCCGAACCGTTCAGTTTATCGAAAATGATTTATCCCCAACAAGGCTGCTCAAAGCCCTGAAGGGTACGGATGAGATTTATACTTACAACGGCAGCCGTTTTGATTTGCCTTTTATCAGGGCCAAGCTCGGGGTGGATTTGAAGAGCTGCTTTAAGCACACGGATTTGATGTATGACTGCTGGCGGCAGAATTTGAAGGGCGGATTAAAGGTGGTTGAGCAATTGTTGGGAATAAACAGGAAACTAAAGGACATAAACGGATATACAGCTGTGCTGCTCTGGCACGATTACGTAAAGAACAACAATAAACAATCCCTGCGAATGTTGTTGGAATATAATCGGGAAGATGTAGTCAATTTACAGGTGTTAAGGCGAAAGCTGGGAATCAATTAGTAAAAGTGCTTTAACAAATTTAATAAATATGGGGCTACCCAGGGCGGGTATCCAAAAGAGAGGAAAATCGATGAAAAAAGGGGGAAGTGAATTGAAGCTGGGAAATAAATTTTTGGGGAAAAAGTTGAGAAAAAGGTTGACAAAATGGGAATTTGAAGTAAAATGAGGTTGTAAATATTTTTAGGGGCTTACTTTCCGGAGGTGCGGTCAAAAAGCCCCTTTAAACCACAATTTCGAGAGGAACTCAGAATGGGAGTACGTTACGATTCAAAAGCGGGGATATTGTTTGTATTTGCAGTATTATTGTCATTTTCGTTGCATTCAGGGGCGGCTGAGAGGGTTGAAAGGGCGGCAGGTTTCGGAGGAAAGCCAGGGGTGCGAAAATTGGCCAAAAATGGGGGTTTGAGGTATGTGGAGGTTGAAATAACTCTCAGCGAGGAATTCGACCTTGCTTATATAAGCGGTCTTCCGCGAGCGGCAGGCAATGAGCCGGAGGTTTTGGGTGATTCTGGGCGCGTAAAGGTGCAACTGCCGGTGAGTGTGGTTACGGGGTTGGCTGAGGCCGGCGCCGAGGTCGAGGCTGTCAGGAAGTTTGTGCTCATTGAGGGTTCCGGCGGCGGGGCCGAGGGCCTTGACGGGAACATCGGGCCACTGGCAACGTGCGACGGTCCTTATGAAGAAGGTACCAGCGGCCTTAACGTTTATATTGAAGATAGTTACTACTGGTATGGGAGCGGGATTGATTTTAGCGGAAGCTCTGCCACCTTTGCAGTTAATTGTATAGACATTCACTATGTTGTAAGGCTGAATTCTTCTAATTTTTTCGACGTGTCGTTCAGCGAGGAAGACGCGACGTGGAAGTATTCGCTGGAAGATAAGTGGTGGGGAGATGACGGGGACATTATTGAAACGGAGACGGGGGTGACAGAATACAATGGGGAACCGATAAACCAGTGGTGGATACTCTGGGCGGGGGAGAGCGCCACAAGCGGCAGCAGCTATATCGATACGTGGTGGATAAAATTGTATTACGAGGAGGATTATTGTTATGCTGAGGGTTATGAGTGCTCCGGAGGTGACTATATAAGCCGGGTTCAGGTAGGTGATATAGATAATTCGAGCGGGTGCGATAATTACGGAGACTATACATCGCTGTCGACGAGTATGGAGATTGGGGAGAGTTACCCTATACAGGTAGATAATTACAACCCGTACGATGACCAGGACCAATGCGGGATATGGGTTGACTGGAACCAGGACCTTGATTTTTATGACGCTGGCGAGACGATATCTGTCAGCGGGACGCCGGGAGTTGGTCCTTATACGGCGACGATAACCCCGCCAGCATGGGCGTCATTGGGCTCTACGCGGATGCGTGTTCGTATCCGCTGGACCGGGGCAGTGGTGCCTTGTGATCCGACGGACTATGGAGACGTTGAGGATTATACTATTACGGTTACGTCCGCTCCTCTAACTCGTATCTACGGTAAGAAATGGCATGACTTGAATGACAACGGTCAAATGGACGGCGGCGAGCCGGCACTTAGTGGCTGGACGATATTTCTTGATGAAAACTACAACGGTGAGATAGACTCGAACGATATTGTCACGACCACCGATATCCAAGGAAACTACGAATTCACAGATATGGAATCGGACAAGTACTACCATGTATCGGAAGAGGACCAGGACGGGTGGATAAACACGTATCCCGGCGCAGGCGGCATCCACTACAGAGTATGGGTAGAGGAAAACAACGACGTCGAGTTGAACTTTGGCAACTATGAACTCCACAACGTTGATATCAACGGCTACAAATTCCATGACGTAAACAACAACGGCGTATGGGATGATGGCGAGGAGCCATTAAGCGGTTGGGAGATTTACATCGACGAGGACGAAAACGGGCAGTGGGATTCAGGGGAGCCTAAGACAACGACGAGTGCGACGGGTTATTATGAATTCACAAACCTCGAGCCGGGTTACTACAATATTATGGAGGTACCACAAGCAGGCTGGTTCCAGACTTATCCTGGACTTACCAGCGGCAGATTATGGGGACTTGAACTAGGAGACAGCGGAACAACCAGCATTGGCGAGCTTAAGCTTGACACGATGACAATTGGGAACCGCTTAGCTGCCCCTTACAAAATGATTTTTTTGGGTGGTGGCTGGCTGGCCGCCGGACCCAGTACACTGTTCTATTGTCCGCTTAAAATGACAGGTTTTGAAACCGGCGAGAGTCTCTTTTTTGAAATAGACAGCGAAACAGGGTTGGTAATTAATGAGGGCGTTCTTGAAATGCCCATAAATGAGATCGCCTGGGATTGTGCCTGGCACAATGGAATACTGTACGTCATGTCAGTTGAGATCCCCTTTGACGACCCGTGGGTGACATATCTAAACCGGTATGATGCATTCACTAAAGAATTGCTCTCGCGAGACCAACTTGATGTTGGTTCTGATGGTCTTGCAGGAGATCCTTATGAAGATCTCTTACTATTCAACCAGTTTATTAAACGAACATTATATGAGGTAGACCCTGACACTGCAAACGTTGTTGGAACTATCGGCCAACAGTTGGTCATTGGGGCGGAAATGGCTTATACGAACGGAGTGCTATATAAACTTTTTTGGGGCAGTAGCAGAGACGATATTCACGCACTCCACAGAGAAGATGGTTCTCTGATATCAACCCAAAAGATGACCGGCTATGAAGGCTTCGAAACTATCACAAGCGGGATAGGCGTCAAGGGTGGACATCGGGTATGGATAGGCAAGAGGGATGTAGAAGCGAACTTTGGTAACCGCCCTGATAGTGAAGGTTCGTTGTCCGGTACCAAGTACGAGGATTTGAACAGAAACGGTGAGCGTGATGCAAACGAGCCTGGTATAGCAGGCTGGACTATCTATGTTGACCTGGATGGTGATATGCGTCTGGATGCTCTGGAACCATCGACCGTTACCGATGCCAATGGCAACTGGATAATTGATGGACTGACGTATGGTCGATATTTCGTTCGGGAAGTTCAACAAAAAGGGTATCTGTGCACGGAGCCGACATTGGGATGGATAGATATCATCGATGTTAATGGGCCAAGAGATATTGTATTCGATGACATACGCAACCTGCTTTATGTGAGCACCGAAGCGGGCAAAATTGAGCGGTTCGACCTCAGCTCCAACCAGTTCCTTTCTCCGGTTACGGTTGGCGGCTCACCACACGGTATGGACATCACTGCTGATTACAGTGCGCTCTATGTTGCGGACACTGAGCTATCAGGCGGCGATGGCGTTGTACATAAAATCAACACAGGGACACTGAACGTTACCGACCTGACTTATACTGTGGGGGAGAATGAGGAGGGCAGCTATGACATCGCTATCGGCTCGGAAGGCATCGCGCTTGTAACCGGCAGCTATAGCGGCAGTGGTTGGGTGCCGCTGCACGTGCTGGATACGAGCACTGACATAATCACCGTTCGTCCTGATGTTCTGGGAGAAAGTACGATCAATGATGACGTTAGGGTGATTCGCTCACATGACAGAACTAAGCTTTGGCTGGTCAACAACAGTTCGAATGGCTGGATAGGTGTGTATGATGCGCCAAGTGATACGTTCATCAGAGAGAAGCAGTATAGTGAGTATCTGAATCAGTCACCGATAGCGTTGAACCGTGATGGTTCAATGGGGGCAGTTCAGTTGGATGAGCATTGCCGGATAGTAGATTCAGATTTCAATATGATAATGGGATTGGATGACAGCAGAATGGGAGGTGAGTTTGATCCTTCCAGCGACTTGTATTACCAGTTCCACCACGAGTGGAATAGCTTGTTGGCAATCGATACGGTAGTATGGGAATTATTGAATAATGTTGGTACAGGCTTGGTCGCAGAAACATATGAGAAGTTCACCAGAGGAGAGACTGCGATAACAGCGGATGGCCGGGTTCTTGGCATCACCGATCCGAATTATGTTTCTCTGCATCGGAGGGAGTATTATGCGCTGGCATTGCCGGGCCGCACGATTGGGGGGTTGGACTTTGGAAATAAGACCTTGTTGTGTGGTGACATTGATGGTGACAGAGATGTAGACGTCTTTGATCTGGACTATCTAATTGAGGATTGGTTATGTAATGAACTCAGTATGGATATTGCCCCGGCAGTCCGGGACCAGATTGTTACTATGCCGGACTTTGCACGGTTTGCCAATGCGTGGCTGAGTCAGGAAGGAGAGGCGAACTGGGACTGGTTATGTGACGTAGCTCCGGCCGGTGGTGACGAGTTTGTCGATATTAAGGACTTGAAAGTGTTGACGGATGAATGGTTGGTGACAGGTATGATGTATGACAGTGATGTTGCCGGCACCAACGGGCCTGATGGATTTGTTAACCTGTACGATTTTGCCTGTCTTGCCGGGGATTGGGCAGTTGCTGAGAACATTATAGAGTATGACGAAGATTTTGAGACGGGCGACTTCAGTAAGCTACCATGGGAACATGCCGGTGATGGCCCATGGACGATAGATTCCTTTGGATACTTCGAAGGCAGCTATAGCGCGAAGTCTGCTGACCTGCCCCGGTACGATGAAAGTATTCTAAGGGTGACCGTTAACTGTGGAGATGGTAACATTTATTTCATGCTGAGAAGTGGTAGAGGCGGGTCATTCCGGTTCAGAGTTGATGGGGAGTTGCTATTTGATTGGTATTCCCATGGTTGGGAGCAAGATCTGGATTGGTCTCTGGTTGCAATACCAATCAGTAGCGGCACGCATACCTTCGAATGGTCTTACGAGCCTACCGGTTTCGGTGAGGATCACGCCTGGATAGATGCGATACGTTTGCCACCTGTGAATGACTGAGCAGCTTTTCAGTTCAAGGGCCTGCTCCTCCATCCATAGGTTCTTCGATTCCATCAGCTTCTTCAGGTTGGGGATATCTGACAGCCGCCGCGGCTATCAACAATCGCGCCAGATATTAGGGCAGGGTTTCACAGATGACAGCGAATACAGCTTTTTTCTTATGATGCCTGAGCCTAAGGGAGACGGTTTTGTAGATATGCTTGATTTTGCGGCATTTGCCGATAACTGGCTTGCAGGCGTTAATCCATAAACAGGTCGAGTGTAAAGCCGGGGGCTGTGTGTTTTGAAAACCTGATATATTCCGTGCGAAGTTTCAGGTTTCGATACCGGGGGAGGTTTTTCGGCCCTGGCGTGAGGGGTTTGATTCGAGAAAAAATACCTAAAAAAGCCGAGAAAGTAGTTGTTTTTTATAATTCGGTGTGTTATTATAGGAATTCAGAGAATTATAAACTGTGTTTATACCAGAGAGGGCCGGTTATATAAACAGCGACACAAGGAGGTGAGGGGCCGTCAATTGAGCCTGCCGTGGCTTAGCTATTTGGCAGGGGGAGTGAAGGTCCTGTATATTTGTATTTCAGGGGTAGTGTAACGAAGCTGTTTTTGACGTGCGCCGATCCAATTGAGAACACAAGATGCGAAAAATAATTGATGTTCAGATAGGTGAGGTTAAAGTCGTGCGGGGGAAAGTTATATTGAACTCAAAGGCGATAGGATCGTGTGTTGCAATTGCGGCCTATGACCGTGAGAGAAAGACGGGCGCTCTAGCTCATGTGATGCTGCCTGGGAGGGCCCCTCAAGGCAAAGAAGGCGAAGAGAAGACGAAATATGCGGCTGATGCTATAGATTTAATAATCGAAGAAATGGGCAAATTTGGTTCGAGAAAGGAAAATATAGAGGTTGTTCTTGTGGGGGGCGGTAATGTGCTGAACAGAGAAGACGACACCATCTGCAAAGAGAATATAGAATCGGTTGAAGGGCTTTTGAATGAACGAGGTCTGAAGGTGCGAGCGAAATCGGTAGGAGGAACGAGCAGGAGAAGCATTTATATGGATGTCGAACATGGCGTTGTGTCTTATACGAAAGGCGACGACAGTGAAATGCATCTGTGGCGTGCATTGTGAATTACGGAAAAGAATTATGGCTATCGTTAGTATATATTTTTAGAGGGGTAAAATGGACAATCAGAGAGATTATTCTGAAGGCGGGGGGGAGAAAGGAAGCGTTGAGGAGCAACTGAAAGCTACGAACCAGCAGTTGCGTAGCAGCGAACAACAACTTCGGGCGGCCAATCAGCAGCTTGAAGCTGCTATGCGGCAACTTCGTGCCAGCGAACAACGTTATGCTCTCGCCCAACAGGCGGCAAATATAGGTACGTGGGAGACGAATCTGAAGACCGGCCAGGTTACGTGGGCGGGGCAAACACACACACTTTTTGGTTTTTCGCCTGACGAGTTCAAAGGTACGCGTGAGGCATTTTATGAAATTGTTCATCCGGAGGACCGTCAGTTTGTTATGAGCGCGGTAGAGGTATGTGTTGAGGAGGGCAAACCTTACAAATTTGAGCATCGGATAGTTCGCCGGGACGGGAGATTGTGCTGGGTTTCCGAGATGGCCGATGTTTTCCTTGACCCAAAAGGGGATGCGAAGCGTCTGGTTGGAGTGGTTGTGGACATTACGAAGCGGAAGAAAGCGGAAGATGATGTGAAAGCAGCCAACCAACAACTTGAGGCTGCTAATCAACAATTGAGGGCGAGTGAGCAGCAGCTTCGAGCGGCCAATCAACAGCTTGAAGCGAGCAATCAGCAGTTAAGAGCGACCGATCGACAGTTGCGCGAGGAAAAGGAGCGCAGACAAAAATACTTTGACCTTGCCGGCACTATTATGGTTGTTATCGAACCAGACCAGAAGGTCAACATTATCAACAAAAGAGGCTGTGAAATTTTAGGGTACAAAGAAGAAGAGATAGTGGGGCAAAACTGGTTTGACTGTTTTCTGCCGGAAAGAGTTCGTGAGAAGACGAGGCTGACTTTCGAGCGGTTGATATCAAGCGAGGCAGGCCTGATAGAAAGCAATGAGAACCTTTTATTAACCAAGAAGGGCGAAGAGAGGATTATCGACTGGTATAATGCGGTTATTATGAACGATAAAGGTGATATAGTCGAAGTTCTTGCCTCAGGAATGGACATCACGGAGCGCAAGCGCGCTGAGGCGGCATTGAGCGAACAACATAATGTTCTTCGTACTTTGATAGACAACCTGCCGGATTCGGTGTATGTCAAAAATCTTAAAAGCGAGTTTGTAGTGGGTAACACGGTAACTGCCCATATTATGGGCGTTGAGGATCCGGAGGAAATAGTCGGTAAAAGCGACCTTGATTTTTTACCTCGCGAGATGGCATTGGAATATTATGCGGATGAACAGGAGATATTCCGGACGGGGAGGGCGCTGGTTAATCGTGAAGAACCCGTGGTAAATCAGATGAGCGGTGAGACAATATGGCACCTGACGAGCAAGGTTGCTTTGCGTGATATAAAGGGTAAGATAGTTGGTCTTGTGGGCATCGGCCGTAATATTACGGAGCGCAAAAAGGCACAGGAGGCATTTAAGGCAGCCAATCAGCAGTTGAAAGCGACGAACCAACAACTGCAAGCGAGCCAGCAGCAGCTTAAAGCGGCCAACGAACAACTTCAGGCGAGCGAAGAAGAGGCGAGGGCGTTAGTATCAGAACTTGAAATCAAGAACAGAGAACTTGAGCGTTTTACTTATGCGGTTTCGCATGACCTCAAAAGCCCACTGATAACCATTAAGGGTTTCCTTGGTATGCTGGCAGAGGATGCGGTAAAAGGTGATATCGAACGAATGAAGGATGATATGTCGAGAATCAGCAATGCAGCGGAGATGATGCGTCAACAGCTTGACGAACTTCTGGAGTTGTCTCGTGTGGGGCGTCAGGTCAATCCGCCGGAGGAGGTGTCCCTTGAAGAACTTGCCCGTGAGGCGGTGGAACTTGTAACAGGGCGCATCAGCGAACGTGCGGTCCAGATTGGGATTTCTCCGGATATGCCGGTGGTTTTCGGTGACCATCGTCGGCTTTTGACGGTGTTTCAAAACCTGATAGACAATGCAGTGAAGTTTATGGGCGAGCAGCCCGAGCCGTGCATTGAAATCGGCGTTCGTGAGGATGGAGAAGAGACGGTCTGTTACGTGAAGGATAACGGGATGGGCATCGAAGAGGGTTATAAGGAGAAAGTTTTCGGGCTGTTCGATAAACTTGACAGAGAATCAGAGGGAACAGGTATCGGTCTTGCACTTGTTAAACGGATAATTGAGGTTCATGGCGGGCGTATCTGGGTAGAATCAGAGGGTTTGGGTAAAGGTTCAATTTTTTGCTTTACAATCCCCCGCAGTTAAGATATAAAGGGGATGAGAAGCGATTTGACATAAGAGAGCGAAATGTGAGCGTTCGATGATTTTATTGATAGAGGACAATCAGGACCATGCGGATTTGATAATTCGGAGCCTGAAGGGACACGATTTGGCTAAAGAAATCCGGCATATTTCAGATGGCGAGGCGGCGCTGAATTATCTATTCCGCCGTAATGAATACGCCGGCCTATTGAAAAGTCCGTATCCGGGGATGATTCTTCTGGACCTTCGTCTTCCGAAGATTGACGGTCTTGAAGTACTGAAAGAAATCAAGTCATGTGAGAGGCTTCGTAGAATTCCGGTAGTTATTCTGACGACGTCCGAGGCGGAAAGAGATATATCGAGTGCATACAATAACCATGCGAACAGCTATCTTGTGAAGCCGGTGGACTTTGACAGGTTTACCGAGTTAATGAGCAGCCTTTGCTATTATTGGTTAGGATGGAACCAGTCGTTGTAGCGTGAAAGGAAAAGGGAAAACAGATATTTAAAAAAAGAATGAGAAGCACCGATGGGCGGAGAGGCAATTCACATTCTTGTGGTTGAAAACGAAGAAGACCATGCAGAACTGATTCGGCGGTCATTTGCGTCTCGTTCGGGGCAAGTTCGGCTGACTGTTGCCTATAATCTCGGCGAAGCCCGTCGTATGTTATCTGAATTTGTTCCGGACCTTGTGATAGCAGACCTTCTTTTGCCGGACGGGAGGGGGACAGAGCTTTTGCCGGGAGAGCGAGAGAAATCGCCATACCCTGTTGTATTAATGACCGGTTACGGAGATGAGCAGATAGCAGTCGAGGCGATGAAGGCCGGTGCGTTAGACTATGTGGTGAAGTCTGAAACAACCCTGGCAGAGATGCCGCATCTGGCCGAAGGTATCCTGAGGCAGTGGCATCACATCGTGGAGCGGAAAAAAGCAGAGGAAAAACTGCGGAAGAGTGAGGAGCGGTTTCGTCAGGTAGTTGAAAATGCCAGGGAATGGATTTGGGATGTTGATATTAACGGTCTATATACATACGCAAGTGCGGCGGTTGAAAAAATTCTTGGCTATAAACCGGATGAGATTGTAGGTAAGAAGCATTTTTACGACCTGTTTCATCCTGACGAGAGGCAGCAGTTGAAGAATGAGGCGTTTAAGTGCTTTGAGCAGAAGCTTCCTTTCAATGAATTCATAAACAAAAACGTTCATAAGAACGGTGAAATAGTTTGGCTTTCGACAAGCGGTGTTCCCCTGGTAGATGAGCAAGGAGAGCTTTTAGGATACAGAGGTGCAGATGAAGACATTACCGAGCGTAAGCTTGCAGAGGAAAAACTTTTTGAATACCAGCAGCAGCTTAAGTCACTGGCTTCAGAATTGCTTCTGACGGAGGAACGTGAAAGACGACATCTTGCCATCGGGCTGCACGACAATATCGGGCAAAACCTGGCATTGACTAAACTTTCAATCCAATCATTAATGGAATCGATATCCGACAGCGAGATATTATCTTCGTTGAAAAAAATATGCGCATCAATCGACAAGACGATTCGAGACAGTCATTCCTTAACATTCGAACTGAGTAACCCCGTGCTGTACGAGCTTGGTTTTGAGGCGGCGGTGGAAGAATGGATGAAGAACCAGATAGAGGAAAAGTGGGGCATTCAGTGTAAATTCAAAGTTTCCGGCGGACCATTTCAGTTTGACAGTGAAATCAGCGTGGTTTTGTTTGAGACTGTGCGGGAACTTTTGATTAATATTGTAAAACATGCAAAGGCGGAGACGGTCGATGTGGAAATTGAGAGAGCAGGGGACAGAATCAAGATTTTAGTTGCCGATGACGGTATTGGATTTGCGGCAACTGAAACGAGCTTGAGTTCCTCAAACAATAAGTCAGGCGGTTTTGGCCTTTTCAGCATACGGGAACGTCTGGAATATTTAGGCGGCGATATGGAGATAAAATCCTTGCTAGGTGAGGGAACGCGTGTTATACTGAGTGCACCGATAAACCAGTAGAATAGGCATTAAATGTGAGAGGGTATAGATATGAGAATTTTAATAGCAGACGACCATGGGATTATGCGCGAGGGGCTTCGTGCGCTGATAGAGAAACAGGACGATATGGAAGTTGTTGGTGAGGCTGTAGACGGGCGGATGGTGGTGGAACTTGCGAGAGGACTTTCTCCTGACGTTATAATAGTTGATATAACTATGCCCAATCTGAATGGAGTTGATGCAGCCCGGCAAATTCTGGCTGAGAATAGGGATGCACGGATAATAGCTTTGTCGATGCATTCGAACAAGCTTTTTGTAACGAAAATGCTTCAAACAGGTGTTTTGGGATACGTGCTCAAATCTTATCTTTTTGATGAACTTGTCAAGGCAATCTATGCAGTAGTAGCTAACAGGTATTATCTTAGTCCCCAAATAACCGATGTGCTTATAGAAGACTGTATAAGCCAGATTCCAGAAGTCTGTGAGTCGGCATCAGAGCGACTGACAGAGAGAGAGCGCCAGATGCTTCAGTTGTTATCAGAAGGACAATCAAGCAAGCAAATTGCTTTGCGTTTGGGGATAAGCCCTAAGACGGTCGATGCCAAACGTCGGCAAATTATGGATAAACTGGGGATTTACAGCATCGCAGAGTTGACAAAATATGCTGTCCGTGAGGGATTGACGTCACTTGAATTCTGAGCAGGAATAAATTTTTTATAAAGATTTTAATCTTTCTGCGAGCGGCGAAGTCAGCATAAGCTTATCAAAGGAATTTGTCAGATTTTTCAGATGTGCCAGGTTACGGGTTTGCACAAAATTTATTCTTAACTTTTTGCTTCTGTGGATAGGAGAAGCCGGCTGCTGTTTTTAAGTGCATCGAGTGAAATCGGCAATGTGAAGAAGAAGGTACTTCCGATACCGACCTTTGACTCAACCCAGATTTCGCCGCCGTAATTTTCAATAATCTTTTTTGCCATCGGCAAACCAATACCGGTACTTTCAACTTCGTCACGTGGAGAAAGCGTCTGGAATATTTTGAAAATCTTTTCATAATATTTTTCTTCGATTCCAGGGCCGTTATCGGTAACACTAAATTTCCAAAAGCCGTTGTGCTCGACACAATTAATTTCGATATAACCTCCAGGCTTATCCATATATTTTACTGCATTGGTCAAGAGGTTTTGGAATACCTGTATCATTCGCGTTTGTTCATATATTACGGTCGGCAGTTGGTTCTCGATGATTATTTCAATGTTATCGGGCAGGTCGATTCCACGTATAATTTCGGTTACCAATGTGTTCAAGTTGACCTTTTCCACTCTTTGCCTGGTGCTTGTGACCTCTGAATACCTGAGTATTCCATCAATCAGTTTACTCATTCTCTGTGCTCTTCCGATGAGGAGAGATATCTGTTCTTTGCCCTCGGGGTCAAACTTGTCAGCATAGCTTTCAGCAAGCCAATCAGCTAAAGTTCCAATTGCTCTCAAAGGGGCCTTTAAGTCGTGTGCTGTTATGTGGGCGAAGTCCTGAAGTTCACGGTTAGAACGGCTCAGTTCCAGGACAGTTGCTTCAAGTTCCTTATTTACTTCTTCAAGGTTTGCTTCGGCTTTTTTTCTCTCGGCGACTTCGGTGGTCAGTTGTTTGTTTGCATCGAGCAAAGCAGCATCGTGTTGCTGGATTTGCTGGAGCATCTGATTAAAAGCATCGATAAGTTCCCCGATCTCATCTTCGCTTTGCTTTTCAACTCTGAGAGAATAATCTTTGTTTTGGGACATGATTTTTGTTGTATTGGCGAGTTTCAGAAGAGGCCCGGAAATGATTTTCTTAAGGCCGGAAGACATCAAGTAAGCCATCAAAGAGACAAATAACAGAACGATAGTAATTATACCCGCACTGCTTTTTAACATTATAGAGAGAAGGTGTAAATCTGACCGAAGACACAGGGTCCCGATTTTATCGCCATCGAGTGTAATACTTCTGAATACAGTAAGAGAGTTATTATGAAAACCGTGGCCGTCTTTTTGAGGCTGTGGAAGCATTACGGTGTTGTCACGAGAATATTTTGCGAAGACTTTTCCGTCTGCGGTGTAAACACAGCCGAAAATAATAGATGGCTCCTCTCGAAGGGTCTTTAATGTTTCTTCGGCGTCGGCAGCATCTTCAAATGCCAGAGCAGCTTTGCAGTTGTCAGCGGTCATAGCGGCTTGAATGGAGAGATTTCTTGCCATAGAGTTGCGAAAAGTTAGCTGCTCCCAGACAATAAAAGCCGAGGCCGCCATCACCAATGCGGTGATGCAGGTAAACATAATAATTAATGTCAGTTTATGTCTTATTGTTATATTTCTTAAGATTGACATAATCGGTTCTTAGTCTTTTTTTTGCGTTTCCTCTTCAACGACTTTTTTTGCCAGCCTTAAAAGCTGTGAGCGAATTTTTATTTTTGCCCGTCTGGCAGCAGAGAGGTTAATTTGAAATCGCACCTTTTTATCCTGCATTATGAATTGTATGATTCCACCATCATCGATGAGTCCATTCATATCTCCCACGGTCAGGATGCTGGCCTGGCTGGCGATTTCTATTATATCTTTTAAGTGCTGTTTTTCGGACGGACAGATAAAAAATAGATGACACTTTTTTAAAGGGTTTTTATCATCGGAGTTATCAAACGCGGGGAAAAATTTAACAATTATTTTTTTATCTTTAACTTTTTTTCCCTTAATGGACTCGAAAGCATTACCAAATTTATGATTTCCGATGACGGCGATTGTTATGGTATCGTTGCTGTCGGCGGGTTTTTCTTCGGGCCATTGGACGAACTTGATAAAGTTATATAAAAATGCGGCCTTGACCTGATATTCGTGAGTTGGTTGAGAGTCGGCACTGGTCTGTGACGACATTGCGGCGACAAAGAGAAACAGAGTTAATATTATCAAACTGTGAGTTTTTCTTTTCACTCTTCGACACCTGTCAAGAAGTCTGAGAGGAACAGCTTTTAGGTGGCTATACCTTCAGTTAGAATCATTTCCTGTACTGTTTGTTCTTTTGATTTTGGCAGTGTGAAACAGAAGGTGCTTCCAACGCCGAGCTGGGATTCGACCCAGATTCTGCCGCCGTATGTTTCAACAATTTTTTTCACAATGGTCAAGCCAACGCCGGTACTTTCCATTTGGTCTCTCGGTATCAAAGTTTGAAAAATCTGAAATACTTTTTCGAAATTTTTTGGTTCAATTCCCGGCCCATTGTCAGTGACGGCAAATTTCCAATAACCATCCTGCTCAGTGGAGGCGACCTCGATTTGCCCGTTGGGTTTGTCCATATATTTTACTGCGTTGCTCAGGAGATTTTGAAATATCTGGAAGATGCTTGACTGCTCGGCAAAAATTGTCGGCAGTTGGTTTTTAACCTCTATTTTAATATTTCCGGCAGGGTCGAGCGTCTCAATTATTTTGGGGATAAGCTCATTAAGGTCCATATAAACGGAACGCTCTTTCCTTCGTCCAATTCTTGAATATTGCAAAACACCATCTATTAGTTTGTGCATACGGTCCACACGTGAAATGAGCAGGTCCATTTGCTCTTTTCCATCCTGTCCGAGTTTATCGGTGTAGTCGGTTGCCAGCCAATCCGCAAGGGTTTTAATTGCTCTCAGAGGAGCTTTCAAGTCGTGTGAAACAACATATGCAAAATCCTTTAATTCCTTATTTACACTTTGAAGGTCTTCTATCAGTTTTGCCAGTTTTTTCTCGGTCCTGTCCAGCTCTTTTCTGCGTTCGAGCGCGTAATAAATGCTGCGTCCCAATAGGTCTTTGAAGATTTTTCCCTTTATAAGGTAGTCGTCGGCACCTTTTTTTATGGCTTCGACGGCGGTTTCTTCATCAAGAGGTTCTGTTATCACAAGGACAGGAGTGTGTGGAGATTTAGAATGAATTTTTTCGACAGTATCAATTCCGCTGCTGTCGGGCAGTTCCATGTCCAGGAGGATAATGTCGAAGTCCCTGGAATTGAGGCTTTCGAGAGTCTCAGACAAATTCTGTGTGGTTTCGACATCGAAGTTCATAATTTCAGAACAGTCCGAAAGAGCCTGCTTTAGGAAGTGACAATCAGAAGGGTCATCTTCCACTAATAAGAGATTTATCAATTTTGCATCCATTTCGAACCTTACTTTTAACGGTTTGGATTTATCTACATCTATATATATTTTTTGTTCCTGTAATTTCCAACGGCTTTGCCGCCAGAGATTTCTTATAACTGCATTTCTATTTTTTCGACATCAATTTGGGCCATTTCGAGAAAGTCGTTAATAGTCTCTTTGAGCCTGTCAATATTCTTTTCAGCCAATTCCAGATTATTAGATAACCTGGAATCAATTTGACCAAAGTCACCAGTGGTAATGGCGGAGATAATATCCTTTAGTTCAGCTGCCGGCATCATCAACTGGCGGCAGGCAGCAACAGCAACTTCGGTTTTAACGCGATTTTCCTTTTCCAACTCCTTATTTCTTGTTCTAAGCTCATTCTCGAGTTTCATTCGTTCGGAGATGTCTCGAGATATGACGACGAGCGCGACTTCATTTCCAATTTCGTCTTTAATGTCGGACCTTGAAATAGAGACGGGGAATTCGGTTCCGTCTTTTCGCTTGTGAAAGAAACCAACTTCCCATTCGTTAGTAACTCGATAAGGCTTTTCGGCATCTTCGGCTGAGGGAGTTTCTTTCCAGAGAATGTCACAGTCCTTTCCAATAACCTCGTCTTCAGTATATCCATAAGTCTGGCAGAAAGCATTGTTTACAAATGTGATTTTGTCCTCGAGGTCGGTGATGTAAATACTGTCGTCGGCGCATACAAGAGCGTGTGAGAGTAGATGAAATCTTGCTTCCATCCTTTTGTGCCTGACGGCGTTTTCGATGGTAATCGGAAAAGTTTTGAGATAGTTTCGCTCGAGGTCTTTTACAAGATAGTCATAAGCGCCTGCTTTCCAGGCTGCTACGGCCACTTCTTCGTCGCCGGCGCCGGTGACTAATATCATAGGTATTTCTTTGAGCAAATCAAGTATTTCGAAAGCGGTTCCGTCCGGGAGGATGTAATCGGCGATTACAACATCGAATTTAGTGGATGCCAAAATGTCTTTAGCTTCAGCTACGGACTCGGCTATCGCGTAATCGTATGATAGTTCCTGCTCTTCGGCCATTTGCTCGAATGCTTTCCGGTCGAGTTTATCATCTTCAACCAATAAAATGTTATATCTTGAGTTTTCCATAAAAATTAATCTCCATTCGGTAACTCACTTAGGGTCCAGTACAGATTAATAGCCCTTATTGCTTCGACAAACTTTTTATAATCAACGGGTTTGACCATATAGCCGGCGACACTGAACCTGAAACTGGTCGTTACGTCATTTCCTTCTTTCGAGGTAGTGAGGACCACGACAGGAGTCTTTTTTAGCTTTTCGTCCTTTTTTACGGCCTGGAGAAATTCGATGCCGTTCATCTTCGGCATATTCAGGTCCAAAAGGATGACGCAGGGTTTTTTATTATCATCAGCTTTTAAGTACTCAAGGGCCTGCTCCCCGTCTATTGAGTGCACCAATTGATTTGTCACGTTGAGTTCCTTAAGCGCGCGCTTGACCGTCATTGCGTCAACACTATCATCTTCAACAAGTAATATGGGTTTTAAGTTTTTCATCATTAGCTATCTTTCTTTCTTAACCGGGCAAATTTAAAAGAGTCCTTTTTATTTTAGATTCGGCAGCTCGCTAAAAGTCCAGTACATATTAATTGTTCCGATTGCCTTAACGAAGCTTTCATAATCAGGGGGTTTTATTATGTATCCGGCGATGCCGAGTTCAAAACTTTCAATTTTGTCCTGCTGCTGTTGTGATACGGTAAGGGCAACGACCGGAATAGTTTTCAAGACGTTGTCCGATTTGACGATTCTTAAGAATTCGATTCCATTCATCTCTGGCATAATCAAATCAAGAAGAATGACGCAGGGCTTTATATTTTTTTTGTCCCGTAAATACTCCAAGGCTTCTTTGCCGCCGGTAACGCAGACAAGTGGGTTTTCAATTTTTAGGTCATCAAATGAGCGCTTAACCGTTATTGTATCTGTAGTATCATCTTCAATGAGAAGTATTGGTCTTAAGTTATTCATCATTTTCCCCATATTTTTTACCCCATTTGGAGTTGATATTGAAATTCAACCCCCATTCAACTGAAAAGCTGTTTTTTTCACTCTACACCATTCTAAATTGTTCCGCGTATTGATATCTTTAATCGGCTTTTTTTTCAATGTTGATTAAACAAAATATTTCAGGTTTGTAAGTTTTTCAAATTAGCATATTCAAATTGGAAAAAGCAGAGGAAGATATTGGCATAGTCGGGGTAGAAACGAAAAAGAGTCGAATGTTTTACCTTTTTGTTCAAAGATATATCGGCTGGTGAGGAAGAGGTAAAAAAGTCCATAAAAAGCGGTCTAAAGGCTTAGAAATGCCATTTTGTGAAAGACTTTTCGGGGGTGAAATTGGCTCGTTGGCGAGGGGATAAGTGCGGAGGGGGTATAATACAAGGAGTTTTTGTTGGACAAAAGGAGAAATTATGTGTATTTATGCTTTTTGAGTGAATAATTTTTGGAGAGGAGGCCGAAGAATCATATATATAGGACTATATATGTGGCTTTTTGAAGGGAGCAGCGGTATGAGAAAGAAGACAGAGTCACGGCGGTTTTTGGCGGCTGTGGGAGTTGCGGTTTTTTGCCTGCTGGGTTTTTGGGCAGAATCGGCATTTGGGGGGGAGGCCGTTGAGGCACCGGAGGATGATTTGATTTTGGGGCAGGTAAAGATTGAGGGGCTATATATAGAGCGGCTGGTACTGCGTGGTGGTGACCGTGAGAACAAAAGCTTTAAGCCGCCCGGGGAAAACATCAGCCTTGCACCTGGGGAGTATCAATTATGGGAGGTTTGTCTGGAGGGCGGGTACGTTTGCTATGCCTATGGCAGGGGAATTTATGATGATTTGATAACGGTGGATAAAGATAAACCGGCGGTTTTGAAAATCGGTGCACCTCTAAAGCAAAGTTTAAAAGTGAAACGGCAGGGGGGTATTCTGGCTTTAAGTTATGAATTGGTGGGGATGGGTGGAGAAAGCTATACCAGCAGGAACAGGACGTCCACACCGACGTTTGCAATTTATAAAGGGGAGAAGGAGATTGCCTCGGGTTCATTCAAGTATGGCTGAGGCGGGACCTGCTCGTACTCGTGGCGAGTACCCTCAAGAACATTCGGCGAATTAAAAATAATCTCATCTCAGGATATCGGTCAATTAGGTTCCAAAGAAGGCCCGGCAGTTATCTATCACTGGAAGTGGTATTACGGCATATCCGGCTGGGCACTGTGGTTGGTTCTTATATTGACGTTTGTTTTGGTTAAGGCAAATCGCAGCCGGCGTGCATTACTCATTCTCATACCTTTGTTGATATTAAGCCTGTTATGGATAGGATTCAAAAAGGTTATGGCCTTTCCCACTTCTTCTGAGGCGTTGCTTGACCCGACAATTTATTCGCTGATAGTGAGTATTGCAGTGGTGTTTTTGTTGGGACATAAGTTCGGGGGTCGCAATCGGTTCGTTACATTTTTATTGACCCTTGGCGTTATGGCGGTGGTGTTGGTTATCTGCGCTATATCTAATTTTGGGATAGGGTTTTTCCAGATATCGGGGGCTGTTATATATTTCATTTCACTAGCGTTGCCAATACTGCTGGGCGTTGTTCTGGCTGGTTGGCGATGCCGAAAGCGCTACAGCAGTTTGCGTTTTATGTTATGGCTGGCTGTATGGGTTTTGGTAGTATCTGCGACTTTTATGCTGACCTATGTTGGAATTGGTATGGTTCTTTTGGGTGGTATAGGTTTGTCAGGTGGTCAGTTGACTATAATAATTTTAATGGCTAGCCTGGTAATCAGCGCATTTTCATACGTTATTTTGCTTCCTTATATGATTTTGGCATTTCGAAGCGGCTTTTTCCGCGAACGGTTGTATGCGTTCCTGCGTCTGGAATCGATGGCTGGGAGCGCAAAGGCTGAGGTCGACAGCAATGGGGTTGAAGGACAAGAGAGTGCCATAGAGATACCAGAAAACGATGATTTTGCTTAAAAAGAGCAAATTCTGCGGACTTTTTTCTATTTTTGAGTGAGGAGTCGGGTGGTGTAGAAATTGGGTTTGAATTGGGTTTGTTTTGGCTTTGTTTTTACAGCGTCCGAGGAGATAAAAAATGTCGTAATGCCCTGTCATAATGAGACTTATGTTCCTCTTGGTATTTAGAAAATTGGGTTTTTTGTTTCAAAAAAGAGTTCATAGTTCATAGTTCGTAGTTTGTTTCCAAAAGAGACTCCTGATTTATCATTTAGTTTTTTAAGGGGGTTTAAAAAAAGACGCTCCCCATAATTAGATGAACTTGCGCGTTTGATACGAAAATACTTCCAAGCCGCTGCGTTGGAATTTGCTTAATAGCTTGTGATTAAAGGGGTAAGAAAAATTTTATTTTTTTCGGATTATCTCTGTGGATACTTGCGCGTTTAGTTCGATTTTTGGTAAATCAGGAAAGAAAAGACAGAATAAATTATTATTTTTGATAACCACGAAGGGCACGAAACCCACGAAGAACAGAATTAAAGACAGATTGATTAGTGAGTTGAAGGCGGGGAAAAAAATGACAAAAAAACGCAAAAAAAGTCAAAAAACGTCTCACTTTTTGAACAAAAAGCGGAAAAATTGAAAAAAAAGTTACAAAATGACACGTTTTTGTGTAAAAAAACGTACAAAATTGCACAGCCGATACAAATGCCTCGTTCAATGTTAAGATGGGTAAGATTTTGTGGGGGAAAATTCCGGTCTCAAAATTAGGTCACATAAAATGTTAAAATGGGTAATTTGAGCGGTCCTTTTGCTCAACTGCTGCGTTACACAGCCCCGGCCGATGCTCGAAGTACTACAGTACGACTCCGTTCGCCCGTGACTGCAAGGTGCTTTCAAGCACGTAAGTAGCGCCTGCCTTACAGGCGGCGGAAGACAGATTCAGTCGGAAATACGAAGCACGAAAAACCTCGCTCAAAAAAATGGGGCTGTTAATTGAGTGTCCCCTGTTCTGTGCCAAGGAAGAAGCTTTTCGGGGATGACATTATATATTGGATAGATTTGGTTTGACAAGGTCTGGAAAGCAGTTATAATTTAGAGGAGAGAAAAAACGCATGGGAACCTTTTGTGTAATTGGTAAAAAATCTGTTGTGGGTTTGGGAATTATATGGTCGGAGATGAAATCTATGTAAAGCAGAGATGTACAATACAAAGATAGATTTTTTTGAGAAATAGGATTTGATATTAGTAAAAAATGATGGACATTTCATTAAAATTTAAAAATTACAAATGTTTTGGTGAGGAATTTAAGGGATTTGACCGTATCCTGCCTATCAATGTAATTATTGGAAGGAACAATTCGGGTAAATCTAGTTTGCTTGATTTAATTAAGTATGCTGTTTCGCCATATGATCTCAGCCCATTAGGGTACAAGGATAAGGAACCACAAGTAATTTTGAAGACAGGTTTTACATTAGAGCATTTTGATGCCTCTATCCCACCCGATGAAAGGGGGGGTGCGATCTCGGGAAATCATTTGGCTTTTTATAAAAAAGAATACACCGGCAAACAGATTACAGTAACCTTAGCCAACAATGGAACACGTCCTCTTTTTGCGATAGAGGAGCCCTTACCTGAAGGATTCACGCAATATAACGATGCTCTTGCAAGGAATGTTAAGAATCCTTTGAAAGGCAAGGTTTTTAAGCATTTGAAGGCAGAGCGAGACATACGTCCAGAGGGTGATAACAAAGGAACAGTGAGTGAGACGGGGGAGGGAGCGACAACTATCATTCAACAGTTTATAAATAAAGCTTCTTTGCCAAGCGAGCTTGTTGAAAAGACTTTGCTGTATGAATTCAATAAAATAATGCAGCCTGACGCACGTTTTACAGATATCGTCGTACAACAACTCGGGAATGATAAATGGGAGGTTTTTGTAGAGGAGAAAGAAAAAGGTCGCATAGCACTATCACAATCTGGAAGTGGTTTACAAACGATTATATTAGTGCTTATTTTCTTGTACTTGGTGCCAGAGAAGGAGGGAAATTCACTGAGTAATTACGTTTTTGCTTTTGAAGAGCTTGAGAACAATGTACACCCAGCTTTACAACGGAGACTGCTTCTTTATCTTAGAGATGTAGTTTTGAAACACGAGTGCTACTTTTTTCTAACTACGCATTCAAATGTGGTTATAGATCTTTTTAGTAACGACCCCGAAGCACAATTAATTCACACAACACATGACGGTAGAATTGCTAATGCAAAGCGAGTTGAGGCTTACATACAGAGGCAAGGGATACTTGATGACTTAGATGTGCGAGCGAGTGATCTTTTGCAGTCGAATGGAGTTGTATGGGTGGAAGGACCTTCGGACCGGCTATATTTTAACCGATGGGTTGAAATTTGGAGTGATGGCAAGCTTCGTGAAGGAGCACATTACCAATGTGTTTTTTACGGTGGTCGTTTACTCGCACATCTTACTGCAAGAGTGAGTGAAGATATAAAGAATGATTTAATAAGGATACTTCTGGTTAATAGAAACGCAATTTTTTTAATCGACAGCGATAGACAATATCCTAGACAACGCCTCACTACTACTAAAATGAGGATCCGTAAAGAAATTTGGGATATTGGCGCAATCTTTTGGTCTACGAAAGGTAAGGAGATTGAGAATTATATCCCTCATAGTGCGATCGCTTCTTTTTACAATAAAAGCTCAATCAAACAAGTAGAACAGTATCAATCCTTTAGTGATTATCTTGATCGAATCAAAAAAGGGGAGGGGAAAAAGTTCTTATCGAAAAAAGTGATTTTTGCTGAAAAGGCATGTCAGTACCTAAACAAGGATAATCTTAGAGGAGTTCTGGACTTGGACGAACGTTTAACTGAAGTTTGTAAGCGTATTAAAAAATGGAATGCGATTTAATGGAAGTTGAAAATGGAAAGAGAATATCGCGATAAAAACGGAAAGCCGATGACAAAGGAAGAGGTAGAGCTATTGCCTTTAGAAGAGCTCTCCGTGGTTTATTGAATGATTCCGCGTGTGCAAACAAGTACCTGAGGCACAAGCAAGCTTGCTGCACGCTCTACAAGACTATGCGTTTTGCAGTTTAATAAGGTTAAGACATATCAATTGGTTTTTCTTTGATTACCTTCTTACAGGCAATTGAAGTCGGGCGTATTCCTTAACCGTTTTCGTCTGTCTTTCCCCTTCAAAAATGTATTTGATTGTTAGAGTTTTTCTTACACCTGGATCCGGATCACCCCTAGCAATTATATTTGTTACGGTGACATCTAACCTATTATCCTTAACCTCTCTAATGTACTCTTTCGTAACATCTATCTGATTACTCTTCGTTCCATAGGTAGCCCGGATAATCCTGAACACATTCTCCGAAATCGACAGCCTGTAGCAACTGAAATCACTACCAGCAGCGATGTTTCGCAGTCGGCGTTTTGTCGGATCGGGAGAATAGTCGCCTAGATCTTCTCTCATAGAATTATACAAACGATGTGACATAAAAGCCCTATATCCAGCCTTAATATCTACATCGTTAATTACGCCTTGAAGTCTACATGCTACATTTATTGCGCGACCAATGTACTCTTTCTGTCCTTCCATAGTCACTTCGACAAGAAGGCCTTCATCGATGCCGAACGTTAGACCGGTGATATCTGGAGGAGTATCAAGAACGCCATAGATATTCTCCTTGAATTGTCTTTCAAAACCTGTTGCTATTTGCGAGAGAAACCCGATAATCTTTGCGTTTTCGTATGGAGGATCAAAGAGAATAATCCAACCGTCTCCAGTAAATTTGTATAGACTCGCGCGAAACTTCTTCGATTCAACCTCAAGGTATTCCTTCAGCCATATCAATAAGTTTCGCCAGTGTTTAATGCTAGAAGTCTTGAGCAAATCCTCTAAAATGGCCGTAGAAGAACATACATCTATTGTTACTACAATTTTATCTTCTTTTTCCAAATCATCACTCGATTTTGTCATTTTATTGCTTCCCAATTTTTTTTAAGTTAACACATCATATTGTTTATATTGTTACTGAAAATCAAAGCTCACTGACGCCGCTTTATTCCACCTTCGGCGTAATACGAATAATCAATTAACTCGCCGCCTTAGTTGCTTTTCGCTTTAGTTGTACGCCAAACGCCCTCAAGATTATATGGGCATAACGATACAAGCACACAAAAGATGAAAGCATAATCAGTATCGCAGGAATGTAGGCGGCCCAAGGATTTTTAGCAAGGGCTGGAACTACCCCCAGAAAAACAATAGAGAAAAAAATCGCAGCGATAGTCCAGTAGAGAGCACACTTAAAATCATTTTTAATTTCCTCTTGCGTTCCTGCGTTTTCTAAAAACTTGCCATATTGAGGAAAGTTGTTATTCAACTCTTCCCTGATTTTCTCATCTGATGGTTTATCTGACCCTGATTTTCTTTTATCTTCAAAGGTTTCTTCTAATTGATTTGCGAAATCTTTCCAGTCTCCAGATTTGGCTTTGTATAGTTGAATTTTAAATGAACGGCCATAATAGAGGTTGGTTTCCACAATATCCATAACCGAAGCCGCCAGATTTTCACAGGTTCTATCGATACCTTGCAATTTAAATAATACAAAGGCACCCAGAAACGCAAAGGCCGCAGCTAATGTTTGAGCAATGGTAGAATACAGATAATACAGGAAAGTCGGATCAATAGGTTGGGCTTTTGCAACTATTTCACATACTGTATTTGGCCCCATAATCAAATCCTTTCAAATGTATAGAAAGCCTTGTAGTTTCCGTTGGTTCTTCAATAATTATCCGCCTATGGCGGACACGGCCAATCTTTTGCGTTTCAACGAATTACGTCCTTTCCAGCGTCGGTGGCCTCAACGACTATAGGACTGCTTACTTGCCTTTTCGTGTCTTCTGATGATAGTTTGCTGTTGAATTCTCCGCTAAACAGGTATTTTTGAACATCTTTATCATAATCAGATGGATTGAAAAGAAGATGTGGTTTTTTGACCGCCAAATAAACTACAATAAAGCATGAAGTACCTATATATGCAATAATCCCTAAAGCTGCACTAATCATAAGCGCATATCTTGACCAATGAACGATCCCTGTTGTTGCCCATAATGCACCAGCCATAACAGTCTCCATCCATCCGATATATAGACCAAGCAATTGAAGGGGATTTTTAACGCTTATCTTTGTTGATGGCGACATTTTTAATTCTCCGAGAATGAGATACCAGATTTCGGATATTTATCTTGCATCTGAGAGACGACGGATTTTTTTATTTCCCTGACATCTTCTTGACTTGGTCGCACCATATTGACTTTATTATTGTTTATTATCCATTCCAAGAACTTTTCCATAACACTAACTCGAAACTCATTCTCTATAATTTGGGTAACATCTATTTCACCAAATTTGGCTCCCATAATTTCTCCTTTCTAAAACTATTATCTAACTGTTGTTATTTTTCCTCGAATACCTTTTTTCTGTTAATCTCTGCTTGCGTTCAATTATCATATTTTTAGTTTCGTTGGTGTTTTTCGCTCCCGGGTGTATCACGCTTTTAGGCATAGTAAAATAACAGAAAGGGAGGGGAAAGGCAAATAAAAAAAGAGAAAAAATTTTGGTAAAGGAATTTATCATAAAACGGCAACTCTCTCGAATTAGGCTGCATCAGAGAAGATAGCCAAAGCATTCTGGCGAGGCACCACAAAGAAGCTTTGTGGTTAGTTATTGGGAGAAAAAACAAAAGATAAAACAGTGAGCATCACAAGGGGCCAATTGATAAGGAAGCGCTGCGCGGCCGAGAGGTTTATTTAAAGAGATTTCTCCACTTCGCGATGATAGGCATCGCTCCAGTCGAAATGATTATACGAACGAGTCAATCTTCTGTTGACAGATTTTTTTTGTTAGGCGCTGTAATAGTTTTACACGTTTTGCGAGGTATTCGAGTTGTTTTTTAGTGATTTTGTAGTCCTTTTTGTAGCGGGCGTCGATGTAGGCTTTTTTCAGCAGTTTAAATCTTTCGTCCTGCTCTTTTGTCGCACGCGGGAAGACCTTTAAAAAAGCAGTATCGTAACCGGAGACCTGTCGGCCGCGCCTTTCGATATTATGCCTCTTGCCCTTGTAGCCGGTAAAGACCAACAAAACCGTAGAATAAAAACGCTCAACGGCCTGATGGAGTAGGAAAGCTGCGATTTTGTATTGACGTTTGTTAAACTTATATTCAAAAGCGTCATAAAACTCTTTTGCGCTTTTGAACCATTCTTTGAAGTCTTCCTGTGCGATTTGTTTTCTTTTTTTCGGGCCGGGTTTGCAGATTCTTCCCAGTTTCACTTTGCCGGAATCGTAGAGGAGGATTCCTTCTTTTTTAATGTCGCTGAAAAAATATCTGCCTTCTTTTAGTCGGTAGTTTACCTGTCCTACGGAGTGATAGATAACGCTGACG
>CAZIKS010000023.1:19878-25519 GCA_964539795.1 uncultured Pirellulales bacterium | reverse complement strand
CTTGCAGCCATTGAAGATATCAGAAGCTTCCTCAATCCCGATTCGAACAGTCCATGGCCCCTGCTGTTGGAGATGCATGAAGCTGCAAACAGGTTTGAAGAGCGCGGGTGGCAAAAGCCTGCAGAATATCTTGTTCAGCTCGTGAGTTTGGTAAGACCAGAACCAAATAAGCCGATTGCCGAGAAAATTGACAAGCTCCTTGAACTCAGCGAGAAAGGCATTCTAAATAAGATTGAATTGCCTCTTGAGCAGATTGCCCAATATCAAGCAACAGTCAAAAGCTTGAATGACCCGATTCTCGGCAAATTTGATGAACAGTATGTTGACAGGGAAGTTACTTCGATTGCCAGCGAGGACAATGGAGAGGTTCTTCGCAGGATGCAGAATAAAATTGAAGAAATAGCAAATTTGGGCCGGACACTTGCCGGGTTTATTGAAGACAAATGGAAAAAAGAAGTGGACCAGCAGACTTTCTTCGATGATCACAAGAACGATACCGCAGAAACTGTAATAAACGAGACTTTTATCAAAAGGCTCGCTGTAATAAGGGAGTACTGCTACCTGCGCCCTGATCCACGCGAAGTTGTCTTCAAGTTGGTTAGTGATATCGAAGCTTACATTCGACAGGCGCAGGTCTCTAATCCCAGAGAAGCCGATGAATGTGCCAAAAACCTGGGTGAGTTCAGGCCGAACATTGAAGTAATCAAGAAATTCAAAGCTATAGAGAAAAACCGCGCCGAGATCGAGGAAAAGATTGGTGACTACAAGCCTAAACTTGTAAAGCTCAAGGACAGAGCCCTAAGAGCAATAGAAACCGCAAAGGAATACTGGGACCGCATCACGAAGATGTCCACAACCGCTCGTTCCGAAGAAATCAACACAAAATGGAATATTCTCCGAGATGGCTTGCTCGAGAAATACCCTCTGCCCAATATTACCAACAATTTGGAGTTATATTCAGAGTTGCGACACAAAATTGATGACGTAAATGCAACTCTTGTTAAACTGGACGAGGAACTGCAGAGAGAACTGCCCTTTGATATCGAAGCGCCTCTGAAAGAAACGGGCTGGAACACCAAGGTCAAAGAGACCTATGGGCTACAAAGAAAACAGGCCATCAGTCGCATCCTGCAAGAACTCACTCTCCGAGAGGATATTCCGGATTTAAGCGGGCAGGAATTCACGCAATCAAAGCAGGCTGAATTTACAGCATTCAAACAGATTCACCATGATTTAACCGGAATCATCACGGCCTTCAACGCCATCGAAGAGGCCCTCGATGCCTGCTATCTGCTCGATGACCAAATGCCCAGCAAAGTGCAGGATATCCCGACTATCCGCTCTCTGTGGACGGAGTGGAAGGACAATAAAACCCTGAAACAGCCGGCATTCACTGAAGCATTCTCCACGCCTGTCGTAAGGATTACTGAGTTCGAGAGGCTGAATACAGAAACCGACAGACAGGCTCTAACAGACAAAGCCCTTGCTCCAGCCACCGGGCGAGAAATCAAATACGCCGCGTGGATAAGACTCGGATCATTTTCTACACCGCCGTGGCCAAACGATAATGAAGATGTGAAAAAAGACAGGGCTATTCGCGATATTCTGAAAACAGAGTTTGAGGCTATTAAAAGCGCAGACGAGATGCGCGGGGATTCTCTGCTTACAGTACTTGCCAGTACCGGTCTTGAACGTGAAACCATAATCATTCAAAATAACAGCTCCCAGGATAAGGTGCTGGTCAGATTCGTGAACCTTGCCGCCGCACTGGCTCGCCGTGATGACCTCCCTGGGCTGCAGCAGTTCGAGGTCCTCGCCAAAATGCTTGTCGACTTTGTCTCGGACCCCGATTGGCCGCAGGGATTCCGCCTCGATCTTCTTGCCGACGACCAAATCCAGCTCTACAATAAATCCACCTTAACAGTAGAAGATTTAGAGCACTGGCTCCGCGTAGTCACGCTTTATAAGAAGTTGGAGCAAGACCCACGCACGAAGTATTCTTGGGATGTGAAGATTGCAGAAATAACAAAGCTTATCGAAGACGAACTCGGCACCAAGCTGGACGGCTCTTCAAAACAGAAGCCCGCAAAACCAGACAGGAATCCTTTGATAGGGATAATCACTGAAATCACACGCCCTATTGAAAATGTACTCAGCGGTAAACAGTCAGGCCCCTCAAAACAGAAACTTGCTAAACTCCAGCAGGAATACGCCAAGTTTGCTGTCACGGTGGGGGACGTGAAAAACCTGCTTGCGCTACCTGCCATCGAAAAGAATAAAGACAAGATTGATGCAAACACATGCAATGATCTCTGGAATACTTTACGGGCTAATGAAGTGGCGATAAGGGCGATAATCAAACCTGAATACTGCAAGTATCTGGAGATCATGGAAGACAAAGTCCAACATCTGGTTTTTGCCAGCACAACAGATCTGCACGCGAATTTTGAGCCTGTCAATATCAGCCGCTTGGAGTCTGTCACTAAGGAGAAAAATGCTCTCGAGGCCATTACTGAATTCGTGCGAGGTTCCGCCGAGAGCATTCTGTCGCTTTCCAGATTGACAAAAATCCTCAACATACCGCTTTCCGAACTTGGAAAAATCCTCAATAAAACGGTCGAGGTCACCGGCTGGGAGCAGATAAGACAGGCTGTCAATGATAAACAGACAGGATGGCTCAATTTCTTCCAAACGCTCGATCTAAATAATGCCAAGAATGTCGGCTGGCCAAAATATATCGTATCAAAGAAAGACCCCAGCGTGTTGCTTAGATTCATCCCAGCTGGTCCTGATAATCTTGAGCCATTTTATATGGCTACTCACGAAATAACAAATGCACAGTACAAGCTGTTTCTCGAGGAAAACGCGGCAAGAGGGACTCGAACGGCAACAAAGTGGAAATTCTTGGGCCAAAGCAACAATGAACTTGTTTCCGCCGGTAGATATGAGCATCAGTCTCGCGCTTGTAAGATAAAATGGGATGGTACAAGTTTTAGCGTAACTCAGGGAAGCGGTGACGTTCCTGTAACGTGGGTGACCTGCGATGGAGCACGGTCTTATGCTCAGTGGCTTGGCACACAGTTACCCACAGCACCACAACACAAATATGCATGCAGGGCAGGCACAAACAGTATACACCTTTGGGGAAACGACCTGTCACAAATTACAACCTACGCTCACGTAAGAGGAGGCCATTGGAAAGAAGCGGTGGAAGAATATAACTCCAAACTGAATAATGTCCTCGCCAAGAAGTCACCACCGCCAGTGGGAGCCGTGAAACCCGAAGGTTTCATTTCACAGCAAACCCCGCTTGATGTTAGTAAAAGCGTCCATGAAAACTCCATCTATAACTCGGCTTGGCCGGTTGCCAGTGCTGTTAAGCCAAACAACTGGGGCCTCTATGATATGATTGGAAATGTGTGGGAGTGGTGTATTAACGATGGGAATAATACACAGTTCGTAATTTGCGGTGGCTCCTGTCTGGTCCCACCTGAGTATATACTTCTGGACGATCCCTCCAATTATATCTTAGAATTGAGCGACACTCATTGTGACGTTGGATTCCGCATTATTGTATCGGCCGAATAAACCAACTCACCAAACGTGCCAATCAAGACAAACTTGAGAGTCTCTCTGGTTGCCACACGAGCAGACTATACTTTGAGTACCAACAAACGCTGCCGAACGGCTACCAGATTCTCCACAGATAGCTTAGTTCAACCACCAAATGGTATTAGTTGGGTCTCAACGAAGGCAACAGTTTGCTCGTGAAAAACGCCTGCTTCCATTTGTGGTATGACATAAGTAGCCATAACCGCATCGACAGTTTCTCTCTCTGAACGACCGACCATAGCTGTCAAAATATCAGCAAAGTCGGTGAGGGCTACAAGCCATCCTTTGGCTGGAGAATCTCCAATTCGTTGAGCAATCACAGCGCGTTGCTCAGGGGCAAGTGGACTGTCCACATTACGCCAGACATCGACAATTATTGCGTCCATAGCTGCAATCAGATTCGTGTTTTGCAGCACTGGTACCAATCCGTTAAGTCTCTCTGCAGCTTTATAAAGATCCAAGTCGGTATTAAGCGAGGGTGGATAAGCTCTCGCCAGTTCCGGCTGCTCTCCTAATCCTAACTGTTCCAACAACCGTCGCAAAGCCTCCGTATCAGGACCTTCAACTTCACCGCGAACCTCAGGTTCCATAGGCTTGGGCGGTACCAGCGGAACAGGGTCGGTCATTGCTAAAATTTCCGCCAGAGTGAACAGCTTGCCGTCGGGAGTCCCTCGTAAGACATATACTCCTCTGTTCTTTACAAACTGGCCATCAGCAAGGTTTTCGGGATTATCTCCATGAGGAAATCTACCTTGTTCCTCTGGAGTAGTAAGAGTTGAAGTTATTCGTGAAACTGCCTCGATTCTTTTAACAGTACTTGACCCATTTCCCGGTTTTAGCGAATCCTCAAAAATACCTGTAAACGTTATAGTATCTCCTGCATCGATAACAAGGGTCCCAACTTTTTCAGTAGCTACATCGAGATTCTCGATAAATACATTACCAGAACCCATTTCGATGTTGCTAGTTATCTCTTTTGTACCAAGATAAATTGCAACGTCAATAGGGTCACCTGAATCTGGTTCTTCAGATTTGAACACAACGCTATCGCGGTTGTCCGAAGCCACAGTTCCGCCATAGTAAACACCATTAGCGGTTAATTCAGTACTTGAGCCTAAATTAAGGTTTTCTTTGCTTATAATCTTAATTGCTGCCTTCTGGTCGGTATCGCCAGGTAAGCCAACACCAGTACCAAAAGCATCGTCGGAATAGCCGCTTATAGTAACATTAAGCGTATCATCTGAGCCACCTTTCGTGTATATCCTACCATTTTCAGCAATAAGTTCTACACCGCCTGCATCAGCTTTAATCTCGGCGTTGGCTACTATATCGCGATTTTCCGAACGTACCGAGATGTCACCGTTGTCCGAATGCAGTCTCTCAGTGAATATATCTCGGATAGCATCGGAGCCTTGAAGCGTAATATCATCGTAAGCATCTGCCGCTACTGATTTCCAACTGTCAGCAGTTGTTGTATAGATAGAACTGTCATCTGAAAACATCACCAAGTCGATAGTTCCATTATTGCCTACATATGGATTCCAAGGGTCATCTTCATTAAGCACGGTTATCGGATCATCTTCAGTACCCATCTGACTGTCCTGCTGAACTGTAAGAGTAGCATCCGCAGCAACTTCCGGCGTATTATTTATCACGTCTACCACTGCGCCTGTGGCAGCTCCGCCAGGCCCGTCGCCTGCCCGCAGAAGAATATCCGGAGCATCAAGTGTAACGCCAAGCCCGAAACCAACATCACCGGTACCATCTTGTCCCGAATGAGCGCTAATTGATGTCGCGCCGGTAATGTCTGCATTAATCGTGATATCATCATCTGCTTGCAAGGTAACCGTTGTGGGGTCTATCGCCGCATTAATCTCTATCTCATTGTCACTGGAGTCAATATCTACTGCACCGGAGGCAGTTATTTTCCCGTTTGTTGTTATTTTACCCACAGCGTCATAATCCAGGTTCGTACCACTGGTAATCTTGCCATTTTGAACAATCGTGCCACCGCTGATAACGTCAATTG
>CAZIKS010000023.1:0-19778 GCA_964539795.1 uncultured Pirellulales bacterium | reverse complement strand
TGTTACCGCCTGTGGCAATAGTCGAACTAAAGAGAATATTACCTGCCGCCGCACCTGTCGTATCAACATCCACATTACCACCAAGCGTCACAGCGTTGGTGAAGGTTACGTCATCGTCGCTGGTAGCTACATCACCGGAGGTCGTCAAGGTACCTGCCTTAGCTGCACCAAATTTAACTGCACCACCGGCTGTAATGTCGCCAGCAGCAGCAATCGTAGTTACTCCTGTTGAATCAATGTCAACCGTTCCACTAACACCTATCGAATCGTTAATACCTATCGTAGAACCAGCATCATAATCCAGGTTCGTGCCACTGGTAATCTTGCCATTTTGAACAATCGTGCCACCGCTGATAACGTCAATTGTTGTCGTAGCAGCAATATCGTCGCCAAAGGTTACGCTCGTTGTAGCATCCTGAATATCCAGTGAATTAAGTGTCATGGCCGCATAAGACTGAACCGAACCGTCGCGAACTGTTACATCTCCGCCGCCTGTCAATGCGTTCGAAAGTGTGATATTACCTGCAGGTCCGGCATCAAGAGCAAGATTGTTACCGCCTGTGGCAATAGTCGAACTAAAGAGAATATTACCTGCCGCCGCACCCGTCGAATCAATATCCACGTCGCCAGCCAGTTCCACCGCACCGCCAAAGTCAAAAACTGTAGCTGCCATTCCATCCGCCGCAAAGAGCCCCGAAAGGCCTGTGGTTGTGCCGAGGTCAGAGGCCAAGGTGGTCATCGTGGCCGTACCGCTTGGAACGGTCAGCGTAAGGCTCCTATCGACCATCACCGCCTCTGTGTAGGTACCGTCCTCAACGGTAATGGTAACATTATCAGCGGATACAGCATCGTCCTTCGCGATATCGATGGCGTCCTGGATACTCCCGTTGCTGATGATACCCAACCATCCAACATTGACAGCAGTATTATCGCCGCTCAAACTACCCGCAGCTTCCAGGTCCGCATGCAAAACAACGGATGAGCCATTGATAGTCAAATTCCCACCCGAATTTATTTCGCCCTCGACTGTCACTGCGCCTGTGGCGGCAATATCAATATTCCCAGTACCAGTTGTGGTGAGCTTGCATAACTCGATAGGGGCCTCGTGTGCTTCTCTATCCGTACCTAATAGTAATAGGAGATCAGGACTTCCGGTTTCAATCGTAATCGAACCTCCATCTGAGGTTATGATTTCGAGTTCAGCGCCGTGTCCGGGTTCTAGGGGTTCCGTTACTAAATCAATCCCAATATCCACTTCCGCGTCTATTAAGTTGTCGTTTCTTGTTTGAAGAGTAAGGTCAAACCCACTTTGAATTGTCAAGTCCTCATTCTGGAAATTGCCGCTTACTTCAATTTTGTCATGAGCCTGAAGAATTATATTAGCGCTTGTGTCCTCGATTTCCGACTCATAGACAGTAAATGCAGCAGGGTCAGCATCCTCAGCAACCTTCCCAGTAACCGAGTTATCCTCCAAAAGGTTTGTACTAAGGCCCTCATCATCGTCGCCATCACCTGACCCGCCTGCTATCGTAATGGTATCGGGATCAAGCAACAGCGTTCCTGCCTCACCCTGTGGCGCACTCAAATCGGTGTGCCCGCGATAAACAAGCTCATGACCTGAAACCTCAGCAAATCCACCGTCACCCCCCTCGGCTCCGCCGCGGGCGCTGATATTGCCATAAAAACCTGTTATCTCATCTGCCCAGACGATGATCTTGCCGCCATCGCCGTTTTCTATGGCGTCTGCTTTAATAGTGGAATCCGGGCTAACGTAAGTTCTTGAGGCGGTGGGAATCTCTCCCTTGCCCTGATAATCACCGCCAATAAGGACCGTTCCGCCGCCGTCAGAGCCGGATGCGTCTATCTCGGCAGAATCGAGCATTCCGACCAGGTCGCCAAGCATCTGCACTATACCGCCTTTTCCGGAATCGCTTGTTGCTTCAATGGAGCCGCTGTTAACGACTGTCCCATCCGCGGAAATAAGCTTTATCTCACCTGCATCGCCGGCCTCAACCGAAACCGACAAGGAGCCAACGTTTGAAATTGCCTGAGAATAAATATCCCCCTCTGCCGCAAGAACTATTGTTCCACCGGCGGCATCAATGCTGCCTTCATTGAGAACGCCTCGTCCCGGGTCGATAGGGTCAACCACTTCGGGTAGAGGTGATGATTCTATTTCAAGCTTAATATCACTGCCCGGCTCGCCGAGGAACACTCTGTCTCCTGCTGCCATCACGACGAATCCAGCCGGACAGCTTATGTTGCCGAAGTTGGCAATATGTTTTCCGATAAGATAAGCTTTTTCCGCTACAATATCACCGCGATTTATTACAGAACCGTCGCCTCCGGCAAAATTGAGTCGCCCGTTCATAAAATCGGAGTTCTTCATATCCAGAGCTGACGCAACCAGTTGGTTTACATTGATTCTTGCCCCGGCACCGATATAGACACCAGCAGGATTAACAAAGAATACCCTGCCATTAGCAAGAAGAGTTCCATTAATATTCGTTGGATTTGCCGAAAGTATCCTATTTAACACCGAAGCACTGCTGCCGGGCTGGATAAACTCAACAATCTCTGGTCGTGCAATATCAAAACTGCTATAGTTGATGATTGATTTGTCAGAGGCGGTTATAACAGTATTGGAACCGCTTTGTTGAAATGAAACCTGACCATTCACAACCTGTGCTCCTTCCGGCCCAGCCAGCACAATCGGAATTGACGTATTAAAAAACATGGAACACGTCAAAAAGTATACGATGATCCGCTTAAAATAATGTTTTTTCGAAAATTTTCTTAAGACTTTCATGTCTTGACCTCCTATATCTCCTCCACTGGAGTAACAACAATTTATAGAATTTATCCCAACTACATCGTCGGAAAACACTTACCATCGCATTATTAAGCTAAGATTCAATCGGCCATCGCCTCTGTCAGTTTCGTCAGTTCCTCGAAGTGGCCAGCCGTAATATATTCCTGCGCTAAAATTATCTCCGAGCTCGACTATAATACCCCCGCCTACTGAGCAGAGCTCACGGATTTTCTGCTCGTCTGGTACGGCATTTTTTATCTTGGCTCGGCCATAGTCAATAAAGGCCAACGGAGCCAGTTTTCTAAGCCAGGGTTTCTTATCCTGCATTTGTTCTGATCTGGTTTCACGATCTTCTAGGGACTCGTTATGCTTCACCAGGTCGAACTCATATTGACCAGACACAAGTATACCGCCATCAGCTACGATTTCATCTTCCTCATAGCCCCGGACAGAGTACAGTCCTCCAAACGTAGTCATTTTTGCAGGGACCAATCTTTCATCAGAGGTTATCATCCGGAAAGAACCGCTGAGTCGACCAACCTTATTCGGGTCCAGATACTGGCTATGAGCACCGGCAAAGTTGTAAATAGTAAAATCAGGGTCAGTATCCTGCCGTGCCAGCTCAAACTCATTTTGGCTCGAGCCGCCCATACTCCGAGCCATATTAAATGCAAAAGAAGTGTTTGACATATCATCCAAACGATGGACGTTAATTCCTGTTCCCCACAAATCCATATCGACATCGCTTTCCAATCCCAACGAAGGCGTGACCCTGCTTCTTTCGTAGCTCAACATACCGGTGACGTCAACAAACCAGCTATTTATCTGAAAGACGTTATAACTCAATATGCCGCCGTAGAATGAGCCATTGCCAAGGAAACTAATCCCGGTACCTCCAGTCGATGTTATGTCAAACTGGCTATACCCGCCATAAACGTTAAGACGCAACCGGGGTGTGAAGACCGGAAAATCATAACTGCCAAAAAGAGAGTATTCGTTCTCTATCCCTTTCTCCCACGGAGCCTGATACATGGCAGAAAATCTGTCGTCTATACCTGTAAGATTAGTATTGATTACACCCAGTCTTGGAGCCCATTGCCTGTCTTTGGTGCCGGCATTATCCACCTGCAGATACCAGTGCAAGGGGTTAACTTCATAAATGTCGTATCCCAAATTGAGAGCATCAGGCTGATCGCTTCTTGAGATAACTGCAGAAATATATCTATCGGGATTAAGATTAAGCAGCCTTATAAAGTCATCCAACTTCTTCTTTTGGATTGCCTCGCCCTGCTTTACTGGAGACCAGGATTTAAGTACAGCAGCTTTCAAAAATCCTTCTTCCCGCTTCTGGCGATCAAAATCATATCTTTCCACACCAATCTCCGCTACCTTACCTTCAAGAACCTCTACGGGTAGGATTTTGTCTACCAATTTAGCTGTCCCCTCAACGGCTTCAGCCGGAACATACACGTAAATGCCCGCATAGCCTTTATCTCGGTATGCCGACAACACATACTTGGTAAAACCTTGTATGGTCTTTAGTGAAACTTCACGTTCAATGCCCGAATCGACAATTATTTTATTCAGCACTCGAAAATCATAAACATCCTTGACAATTTTTTTCTCAGTTGCCGGGTCTTTCTTGTGCTTGCCGGTTGCAGGGTCGCTTTCATACACGGTGTAGGCCAAAGGCAGTTTTTCCAGCAACTTTGCTGTTGATATTAGGTTGTTGCCGCTTATCCGCAGCTCCTTAACCACAAAACGGGGACTTGCGTCCTCCGGGAAGGTTAATTCTGCCAAAGAGGCTTTATCCTCTAAATTTTCTATCAACTGTCCTAATATCTTCTTCAGTTCTGCTTTTTTGGTTTCTGTATCAGTTTCTGCAAAGCATGCTGTTGTCAAAAAGGTAAAGCAAATCAGTACTAACAACGCCGCTCTCATTGGTAACTTCATGTGTATCCTCCTTAATTTGCAGGAAAAACTCTAGTCCTTAGCGAAGAAAAAGAAATAGTGCTCAATTGGCGAACTTTCCTTTTTTGAGACACGAATAACATCCTCTTACTTCGCAATTACATTAGGCCAAACTAGGGAAACGTCTCCACCTCCCAAGAACAGCAACGAAATTTGGCCCCACACATATATGGCTTATTATCTCAAAAAGCGGGGCAAATGTAAAGAAAAAAATAGTCAAGGATGAAAAAAAATGAAATTTTCTCATTATATTTCGCTCTTACCAGGATTAATATGAGTATCTATCAGTGGTATTCGTGCACCGCAGAAATGTTCAGCCAGATAAGTTGGCGATTAGCATCGAAAAGGGTACCAGAGTTAGCACATCTTAGGGCTCAAAAAAGCACCTAAAGGGGAACCAACGCACTTGGCCGATGGTTTGTCTCTGGAGATGGTTCCAGTTGGCAAAGGGCAGAAAGGATGCTAACTGTGGAACATTATGAATTAATCATGCGCAAAGTATTAAACGAAGGCAAAAGCCAAAGGAAAGTGGCCAGAGAACTGGGACATTCACGCAAGACCATAGCCAAGGTGTTAAAACTGCGGATTCCGCCGGTCTATCTATTAACCGAGCCTCGCCAGAGGCCGGTTATTGAGCTTTTTGGGCACATTATTGATGCTTGGCTGGAGCAGAACAAGAAAGCCCGGCGTAAGCAGAAGCTGACCGCAGTGAAAATTTATGATATTCTGTGCGATCAATACGGCTTTACCGGTCATTATGCCATGGTGCAACGGTATATAAAAGATGCTGTCAACCGCCCAAAAGAGGTTTTTATGCCGTTACAGTTCGAGCCCGGTGAGGAAACTCAAGTTGACTGGCATGAAGGTTATATCATAGACAACGGTGTTGAACGTAAGGTTCAGTTCTTTGCCATGAAGATGTGTTTTTCCAAGGCGCCGTTCGTCTGTCCCTATGAAAAAGCCAATCTTGAATTATTTCTGGACGATCATGTTCGACCCTTTGAGTATTTTGGTGGTGTCCCCCAGCGTATCGCCTATGACAACCTGAAATGCGCTGTTATTCGAGTCGGCAAAGGCAAAAACCGCAGGCTCAATCAGCGGTTCAAAGAACTCAAAGCGTGGTACTTGTTTGAAACCAGGTTCTGTAATATTGCCAAAGGTAATGAAAAAGGTGATGTTGAAAACTTATATAAAAGAAGTGAGAGAACATATCTTTCCCCACAGCCACAGGTCGATGGCATCGATCAGATGGCAAGTAAGCTGTTTGATGAATGTCAGAATGACTTTAATCGTAAAGGTCCTGATGTTCATGGCGGTAAAACCTTAGGAGAGCTTCTTGTCGAGGAAAAATCCTGCTTTTTGCTTTTGGAGTCTGAGCGTTTTGAGGTGAGCCGTCGCAGGTCTACATTCGTAGACAGCCATTCATTGGTTCATGTCGGTACTGTTCGTTACTCAGTTCCTGTCCAATGGGCGTATCATCCGTGCGTAATCAAAATGTTTAGTATTGTGTTGCCAAAGGAGTTTTTTTCATTATGCTTTGATTGGGAAAGGTTCTTGCATATTCTTTCGTGGAGCGTTATGATTGCTCGTGAATTTGTCGTTGCTCAGAAACGCAACCCCGGGAAACTATAAGAGAAAGTTCTCATACGTAGTTGGCTTATGTCAAATTCGTATTATGGAGTAAATTGCCATGGCTATGAAATTTTCGCCGGAAAAGATGGAGTTTCAATTGGGTACGCAAACCTCATTTGCTCCCCGCAAGGCCAAAGATGACGCGCCGTTTTCAATAGCCATACTTGCTGATTTTAGTGGCCGTGGTAATCGCAGCCTTTGCGAAACAGGTCCTTCGCTTGCGGTTCGCAAGCTTATGGCAGTGGATGTGGATAACTTGGATGACCTGCCGATGAAACTTGGCTGCGAGATTCATATTCCTCTCGGCAACAGGGAAGGACCTCTTATACCCCTCCGATTTAATGAGTTAAGTGACTTTCACCCTGACCGGATATTTGACCGCCTGGAAGTTTTCCAAAAGTTGAAAACGACCCGAAAGCTCATGCAAAATCCGGCCACATTTGCCGAGGCTGCTTCTCAGGTGCGCTCTTGGATTGCAGATGATCAGGAGACAGGCAAGTCCGAGGCCGAACAGGCTCAAAGCGGCCCGGAGCAAGAAGAGTCTGACACTGAAACAGTTGAGCGGCTGCTCGGAAAACGCTCTGACCAGGAACCACTTTCGGCATCGACGAGCCAGTTCGTTGATATAAATGCCCTTATTCGCGAGACCATCAAACCTTACATTGTCCCCGCCCCAGACCCGCAGCAGGCCGAGCTTCTTGCTCAGGTTGATCAAGCCATAAGCGGACAGATGCGCGCTATTCTCCATCAGCCGGACTTCCGGCAGCTTGAGGCAACTTGGCGGATGCTCCACTTTCTCGTCAATCAGGTGGAAACGGACGAAACGCTCAAACTATATATAATAGACGTCAGCAAGGCGGAACTTGCGGCCGACCTGGCCTCGGCGGATAATTTGCAATCAACCGGTACATACCGGCTTCTCGTTGAGCAGAGTGTAGGTGTGGCCGGTGCCGAGCCGTACGCTGTCCTGGTAGGCGGCTACACGTTCGACCAGACCACTGAGGATATCAGGTTGCTGCAGCAGCTTGCGCGGATTGCCCAAGCGGCGGGAGCGCCGTTGCTTGCATCGGCCGATTCACACTTTTCAGGTTGTCAGTCGCTTGCTGCCACGCCGGATCCGAATGACTGGCGATGGCAGCCCGATCCAGACACCAGCCAATTGTGGCAACAGGTTCGACAGTCGCCAGAGGCGGCTTATATCGGCCTGCTCCTGCCTCGGTTCCTGCTGCGTTTGCCTTACGGCAGGGACACCGACCCTATTGACCGGTTCGATTTTGAGGAATTTTCGCCTCTGGCGGGCCACGAGCAGTATCTGTGGGGCAATTCAGCCGTTATCTGTGTGTGTCTGCTTGCTGAGGCCTTTCGTGAGTTCGGCTGGGCTCTTACAGGCGGGCTTGGCCGTGACCTGGCTGGCATACATATGCATATATACACTTCCGATGGCGAGAAGCACATCACGCCCTGCGCAGAGTCAATCCTGACCGAGCGTGCGATGGAAGTCCTTATTGATAAGGGACTTATGCCGGTGCTTTCTATAAAAGACCGGGATGCCGTTCTCCTGCCGCGTTTTCAGTCTATAGCCGAGCCGCTCTCCCCATTAGCGGGGCCCTGGCGGTAGGGGATGGTGAGCGTCAGCCGCCGATCATAACGGTGGGGAAGCCGACCACAATGACACCGCCGTGAGCGGTATTGTCGCCCATGCGTGCTGCGGGCATATTGCCTATCATCACGGTTGCTGAGCCCTTAACGATGATGTCCGGCGGGCCGACGCATGTAGCCATATCGGTAACACGGGCAGCAGGCATACCACCGATAAGAACCATCGGGCAGCCCGGAGGCAGGATAGGCCCACCGACGTGAGGAATCGGCGGTACTGCCGGCGTCTGCATCGGGCACGTGTGCATATCACCTACTCTTGCTGCCGGCGGCATTTCACATTCTCCATTTATTTGTCACAACGATTACAATTATATCAAAAACACATCAACTTGACAAGCAAAAGTTCCGGCATTGCAAACAGCCTTGAATCGGCCGGTTTACTTCCCAATTCTTATTCCTCTGATTCATTATTCATCCTCGTTCCAATTATCTACTATGAAATAGAAAATCAATCGTATCATTGCCAAGTTTTGCTTTTTCAAGAACAGTCAAAATCTGGGTCGATTGTATTTCAGGGGTGACCAAGCCCATAGCTTTCGGGGAAAGCTGTGCAATTTTCAGGACATTGCTCAATTGTGCCGGGGCTAGGTCAAACATTGCCGATTATGCTCCAGAGGGTCTCTTTTGCCTGCTTGATTTCATCAGAAGAGTATTCTTTTCTTGGGAAAATATCGAAGGCAAAGGGATGTTCGAGAGCTGCATCTATCGAGTTGATCACGACGTCGCAGACCCGGATATACATTTTCATATTTGATTTGCCAACATTAATCGCTGGACGCGTATCATCAAGCAGGGGCAGTATTTCCTTCAGGAAAACCGGGTCCTTAATATATTCAAAATCCTGTACCGCTGCAGCTTTTTCCTTTGGATTATCCTGCTTGAGGCGCTGGATATACTGTTTTTGATTTTCAGGCTCTTTAAGCAGGGTCAATGCCAGATGCATGGCATGGCGAGCATCAGGGTCCAACTCTTTTACAATTTGCGTCTGCAAGGGCTCAATGGCAGTTGCATCCCCGATTTTGCCGATTGCCAGGGCGATATATTCACGCATCATTTCATCTTGATTGGCCGACAGTTCTTTTAAAAGTATCGGCAGTTCTGCTTTATCATGATGGATTTGCAGCATTCGGCCAGCCAGAGAACTAACATTGATATTTTCATCGCGAAGGCCACGGATGACCGCCTGCCGGGTTGGCTGGCCCGGGGTGTTGTTTAAAACTTCCAGGGCCATTTTCCGGACTTCGGGATCTTCATTCTGCATGAGATGCGCGATGGATTGTGCGACTTCGGGAGCGACTTTCAGTTCATAGGCAGTTACTGTTGGGTCTTTTTGTTTGATCAGTTCGACAATTTTTTCGGTTTCCATTTTTTTAGCCCCTTGCTTATTTTTTGTTTTTGAATGATTCGTATCCTGTACGAAGGGCTCTGCTTTTTTTGTACAGCCAGTAAGGATCAGCATCCCAAGCAGCAGGAAGCAAGGGCCTTGCAGGATTCTATTTTTACCTTTTCTTTTGCTCATTTTTGTTTGTTATAAGTATTATACATTAATTGATTTTTCTAGCATGCCTTCTGCCACGGGTGAGTTCCCCATCATTATTTTGATATTTTCCAGGCATTTTTTTCACGGAAATGAGAGCTCCGTACTGCTTGTCACCATAGCCGACATTCTTTTTATAATCCGGTGAATCCGGGGGCCATAAGCTGTACATGAGTCTTCGCAGGAGCCAGATATCCTTGTTGTCGGTTTCGGTGCCTGCGTTGTCGTCATCGGAGTGATTGAGACTCAGGAAGTGTCCGATTTCATGGCCCAGGTCATATTTTCCTGCCGATTCGACGATGTGCAGTCCGCCTTTGCGGGGCATCCCGACGCCGGACAGTCCGTTCCAAGAGCCATCTTTGCGATTGCCTGCACTATCATAGCATGCGCTCTTATGGGACCAGTAGAAATTGATTGAGACATTCGCGGGATTTACTTTTTCGATCATATCCGATTCGCGCCATAGTCCGCCTTGGGCGTTTGTCCATCGTTTATCGTCGGTTACATACCCAGCGCGATCGAAATTATAGGGCAGATTTGACCATGTGCCTGTAGTGCGATTTCGATACTGACTGCGATTGACATTGGTTGGATGCTGACGGATGGTTTCGTTGTAGAAGTGTTGTGCGCTGTTAAAGGTGAACTGAATGCCGCAGGGACGCCAGATATCATTGGCGTAATCAAGCATGGTTTGTGCGTCGGCGGCGGTTTTAGCCGGGGCCGTGCCTCGAATACTGACAATGTGAAACGCCACACTAAGATTTACGGGCTGAAAGATATGCGGTTCGAGTTCACCAATAACCGGTCCGGTGGCCGAGTTATAACAGACCTCTACTTTGACTGGTGTGTTGCGTTTGTCCTCTACGCCGGTTATCTGAAAGATATTTTTATTGGCTCCGTTTTTTGGGATTGGGCCACCGTTA
Organism: uncultured Pirellulales bacterium; assembly: GCA_964539795.1. Taxonomy (GTDB): domain Bacteria; phylum Planctomycetota; class Phycisphaerae; order Sedimentisphaerales; family Anaerobacaceae; genus CAZTKW01. Next base: position 9,244 of record CAZIKS010000023.1, on the reverse strand, counting down.
TTTGGTGAGGCTATCTTGATGACGCTGGTGTTGGTGCTGGTTACGTATAAATCTGCATCGTCATCGATATCCGTTCGGAGTATTTTGATTTTTATGGTGTCGCCTTTCTGGATGGCGACCATGGCTCCATGTGCATCGGAGCTTCCCCAGGTTGCTTGGCGTGTGCCCATTTCGAAACCACGATCATCGACAGCGGGAGCGTCACGAACAGGATCGCTGTTTTGATCCGGCGGATCATTGACAACGGCTCTATAGAACCGAATCGGAACGATGCTTTGCTGGTTTCTTTGAACTACAAGCCTAATAGCCATGATGATTATCCTCCGGCCTGATTACGCAGCTCGGCTTCAATAGATGACCGATCTGCATCGAGGTCCAAGCCATGATCTGCCTGAAAATCAAGGATGGAACGTTCATATTCAAAGCGTTCGTCCTCATCGTCAACACCGTTTCCGTTGGCTCCGTCATGTCCGACTTGATATCCCAGGTAACGCAATCTTTCTTTTTTGCCCTTGGTGGTATTAACATTGCCAAAAGCAGCATCTGTAATTGAAATTTCATACTCGGTCCCAAGAACTTTAAGAATTGTACGTGCCTCGGGAAATAAGAAGACCTGAATTTTCCCTTCTTTGTCCGTCATTCCGGTCTGAACGACCTGGTCATTGCTCAATACCTCATATTGCAATCCTTCGACTCCTCTTTTATCTCCGGGAGCCCCTGGGTAATCCTGTATATACACATCGACTGTCCGTACGTTAACGGCGTTATGTACGTCAAAATCAGGTATAATTCTTGCGGCAACTAAACTCATTCTCCAAACTTTCCCTTTAAATGATTACGTGTATTCTGGTCCGCTGTTCCTGTCTCTGTTAAGCCATCTGTTTTGTATGAAGATTGATACGCCTTTATGGCGGAGCTTAAATCACCTTTTATGGGATAGCCAAGGTTCAATAACCTTCCTTTGATACCTTCGTCGGTGCTTAACGGGTCGAGCGTTCCGAAATAGAATTCATATCTTTCCTCGTTCGCCTTTTTTCGTATGATTATCTCTCCTTTCGTTGCATTTGGAGGAATTGAAGCTTCAACGAAACCTTTGGCATCAGTTTTGCCTTTTTTCCGGCGCTCGTCATCGATATACAATTCATAAGATTCTCCCGATCGGGGTTTACCGTTGAGAAGTAGCTGCATTTTCGTCTTGACCGGTCCTCCTTTCAAGCGGAACCGATGTTTCTGCTTGTCATTACAGCTTTCTTCTTTTTCTTCTTTCTCCGGTATATGCACAGTATCATCACCCGGTAATAAAACATTAGGGTCTTTTCGGTCATTCTTGAGTTGGGCGTTATCCGGATGGTTCCAAAGGGTTTTCCATAGAAAACCATTCTCAGATGCAATGCTGGAAATGCAGTCGCCTTGTTTGACTTTATATTTGGCCATTTTTGATTTACCCTATATCTTCTCCCAGGCGTTTTTGTCCAGCTCGGGGAAGGTAACTTTGCAGGTGCCTTTGGGAATACCGTCGTGTCGGGCGAAGCCTTCGCCGTCGAGGGTTCCCTCGATGACCGAGTCATCGGAAAGGGTAATCTTGTACCCCTTGCCCGGCACAGGTTCGTCCTCTTCATCCACCAATTCAATCTCTATCCAGCTTAATTCATCTTTCTTTTCTTCCTTTTCTTTCTCTGTAGGTGGTTTGAAGGGCTTGACCTTCGCGGAGCCGTATTTGCCCGACTTGGTCTTGGCCTGCTCAGCCTTTATCTTGGCCATCTTGCCGGGATCGGTCATATCTGCATCTTCGGACTTGTCCGGCGAAACCGGTGACACCACTTTACATGCTTTTCCGCTTTTCTTACCCATATTTATACGAATCTGTTATCAGTTAATCTTAACGATACCTCCCTTAACTTCTGTCATCACACCACCGCTGACGGATGTCTTTGTGCTTCCTTTGACGTCGGTTGTTGTCCCTTGGATTTTGATCTGTCCGCTTGTCTTGACCTCGATTCCAGTCTGTTCAATCGCGATAAACGAGCTTCCCACGCTCAGCGTGATATTCTGCATCCCTTCGATCACGATATTCTTGGCTTTGAGGTAGTAGTTCTTTGTAGTCTGTTCGGAATGATTTTTCTTGAACACCTCGGCAACATCGCCCTTTACGGTCAGAGATAGGCTTTTTCCCACTTCTTTGGCTTCCTGGCCTTTTACTTTTAAGTGCCTGTCCTTACCAATTTCTTCCTTGTGGTCGGCATCAACTTTTTCGTTGCGTTTATTCTCCACGTGCTCAAATTTGTCCTTTTCCACGTGCAAGTGGCGGTTGTTAATGACCGTCTCAAAGCGGTCGTTCTTGACACGGATATCGAGGTTCTTCTCAGCGTGGATGAATATCTGCTCCTCGCCTTTCTTGTCCTCGAGTCGAATCTCGTTGAAACCGCCCCCACCCTTGCTGGAGTTCGATTTGAGCGTGGACATAGTCTTGTTGGTTGGCAGGTCGTACGGTGGCTTCGCCTGGGCGTTGTAGACCCGGCCGGTAATGATGGGCTGGTCCGGGTCACCCTCAAGAAAATCAACTATGACTTCTTGGCCAATACGGGGAGTATAGATCGCCCCCCAGTTCTTTCCTGCCCAAACCTGGGCCACCCTAATCCAGCAGGAACTGTTTTCGTCTGCCTTGCTGTAACGGTCCCAGTGGAATTTTACTTTGACCCGTCCGTACTCGTCTGTATAAATCTCTTCGCCTGAAGGACCAACTACTATCGCTGTCTGCGGGCCGGAAACCTTTGGCTTTGGCGTAGTGCGTGCCGCGCGAAACGCCTGATCCGCGGCGATTGTTGTAAATTTGCACGCATAGATGCACTCACCGCTTTCCTCAATGGAAGAGAAGTATTCGTTGCCTTCAATCTTGTAGCTTGCGGAAGTAGTCAGGTAGTTGCCGTTCCGGTCATCGCGTGGGTGGTCGGTGAGTTTAAAGGTAAAGCCCGGGCAGATACCGCGGCAATCGCAGTCGGCCGTTGCGACCTCAAACTGGGCCTGAATCTCTTCAATGCGTTTCCTGGCGTAGCCGTCCCCATCGCCGGTCTCGGTATATTTGCCGGGATAATCGTAGATTTCGAAACCCGCGGCCGCGTGCTTACGGCTAACGTTGGCCCTTACCTCCAGTGCCTTTTTGGTATCTTTGAAATCAAAATCGTTCAGGGCGTATGAAACGGGCTGCAAATGTGTCTCGACTACCCAGTCCGAAATACATCCTTCGGTTTTGGTCCCCTTGTCGGTAGCATGGTATTCGAGTTCGTCGAACTCAGGATAAGACTTATGGGCGCTGGGCGAATCGGCCAGAACCAGGTTGTGTTTGCCGTTCTCATGCTTAAAGAAGTAGTAAATTCCCTCCTGCTCCATGAGTCGACTCACAAAGTCAAAGTCGGTCTCGCGGTATTGGACGCAGTATTCCTTCTTGGAATAGCTGCCGCTCAGGGAGTCCTCGAAGTCCTTCAGTTCGTGTTTTTTGAAAACTTCCTTGATGATGTCCGGGATTTTTTGGTCCTGGTATATACGGCAATCCGCGGTTCGGGTCAGGAACCAGAGCCAGGGCACCACCGTGGCCTGATATCGGGCCAGCCGGCCGTAGGCTGTTACCTGGGTGAAGTGATTGATATAGCCGTTGAAGTAGCGGGTTTTGCCGGCGCCAAGCTTCAGGCGGATGGTCACATTCTGCCCGACGATGTCCTCGGCCTTAATCTGAGAATTTTCGCTGACTAACTCCAGGCGGTATTCGAACAGCCGGCCAAGATGCTCGGTGCCGGACATACTGACAAGCAAAAGGACTTCCTCGCCCAATGGCGTCTTCCCAATCGCCAGTTCTCTGTTCTTCTGGGTAAGTTTCTCTGGCATTGCGTAATCCTACCTCTTTTGCATCGAAACCACTTTAGTTTACACTTGCCGCTGACTTTATGCAATAGCTATTACTTCATCACTTGTTGTGTCTTTGCGACGTACGTTTCAGTCGAAAGAATAAGTAAACTCGCTGTCTTTGACACCGATATGGACGCGTTTTGCGGTTTTACCTTCCATAATCCGGGTCAGCAATTCCTGGCTGATTTCCGGAAGTAAAGTATTGGTTAGAATCGCATCAACCATTCGAGCGCCGCTTTCAACCTCGGTGCAGCGGCTGGCAATAAGCTCGATGACCTTATCATCATAAGTGAACGGTATCTTGTGGTTTTCCTGTGTACGACGACCGATCCTTCTCAACTGCAGGCGGATAATGAGCCTTAGTGTCTCGTCACTGATTGGATAATAGGGCACGATGACCAGGCGGCCGAGCAGGGCTGCAGGGAAAACCTCAAGCAGAGGTTTTCGCAGGCCCTTACATATACCTTCGGGCTCGGGCATCAACTTAGGATCTTTGCACATGTCCATAATAAGGTCGGTGCCCACATTGCTGGTGAGCAGGATAATTGTATTCTTGAAGTCGATGAGGCGTCCCTCGGCGTCTTCCATCTGGCCTTTGTCGAAGACCTGAAAGAATATCTCATGAACATCGCGATGGGCCTTTTCGACTTCGTCAAGAAGCACAATGCTGTAGGGACGCCGTCGTACTGCCTCGGTCAAAACACCACCTTCCCCATAGCCGACATATCCGGGAGGCGAGCCCTTGAGCGTTGATACCGTGTGGGCCTCCTGAAACTCACTCATATTGATAGTGGTTATGTTACTCTCATCACCGTACAGGGTCTCCGCCAGTGCCAGTGCCGTTTCAGTTTTACCTACGCCGCTGGGTCCGACCAGGAACATTACAGCAATCGGCCGATTCGGATTCTCTATGCCGGCACGCGAGGTCTTAATGCGTTTGGCAACTGCCGCCAGCGCATGGTCCTGGCCTATCACACGCTCTCGAAGATTGTCATCCAAATGCAGAATCGCTTCAATCTCATTCTTGACCATTCCCCCGACCGGAATCCCCGTCCAGTCGGCGACTACGGAACCGACTGCCTGGGCGTCGACACATGGAAGAATCAACGGCCTTTCGCCCTGTAAGGTCCTGAGTTTCTTCTGTAGTTTCTTGAGTTCTGTTAGTGATTGTTTTCTGTCGATTTGGTCTGCAGCATCTGCTTTTTTACCTTCTTTGGCTGTTGCTTCGGGGATTTCGCCGGCCTCGGCTTCAGGTTCCTGCTCAGTTTTCTTTTTGGTCTTAGAAGCTTCCTTTTCAATTTTTTCTGTTTGTTCAATTGTGCCCTCACCGCACTGGCGCAATTTAGCTCGAATGTCCAAAATTGAGTCAACCAACTCTTTCTCTTTTGTCCAGCGGTCTTCCAGATCGGTCTGTCTTTTACGTTCGGCTGTGAGCTTTTCGGTGATTTCGGACTCACGTGCCGTGTGGTCCACGCCGGTTGCCGTTTCTCTGCCTACGATTTCCAGCTCCGTTTCGAGCGCCTGGATTCGACGCCGGCAGTCATCCAGTTCCGGCGGTACCGCGTGCTGGCTGATGGCCACCCGTGCACATGCGGTGTCGGTCAGGCTTACTGCTTTATCAGGAAGCTGACGCTCAGCAATATACCGGTGCGAGAGACGAACCGCCGCGTCCAGGGCCTCATCCAGGATTTGTACACAATGATGTTTCTCAAGGTTTGAAGCCAGCGCCCGCATCATCATCAACGCGTTTTTTTCCTCTGGCTCATCGACCTTAACTACCTGGAATCTACGGGTCAGTGCTGGGTCTTTCTCGATATACTTTTTATATTCCGACCATGTAGTGGCTGCAATGGTCCGGAGTGTACCGCGTGCCAGTGCGGGCTTTAGTAGGTTTGCTGCATCACCGGTGCCCGCCGCCCCTCCGGCTCCGATCAGCGTATGAGCTTCGTCGATGAACAGGATAATCGGCTTTGGCGAGCTTTGCACCTCTTCTATGACTTGGCGCAGACGGTTCTCAAACTCGCCTTTCATGCTGGCGCCTGCCTGCAGCAGACCCACGTCCAGCACTCGCACTGCCACGTCCTTAAGTGACGGTGGTACGTCACCGGCGGCAATCCGCTGGGCGAAACCTTCCACCACCGCCGTCTTTCCGACACCCGCCTCGCCCGTCAGAATCGGATTATTCTGACGTCGGCGCATCAGGACATCGACAATCTGCCGGATTTCTCCGTCGCGTCCTACTATGGGGTCCATTTCGCCGCTGCGTGCCTTTTCAGTAAGGTCAACCGAAAATTTTCCCAGGGCTTCCTGCTTTCCCATTGCCGCCGGTGCCATTTCTCCGGTGTCGGCACCGGCTTCGGCCTCGGCTCGCAGAGAACTTCCATCGGTTGCTGCCAGAGTTTCCTCCGGCGAGCCGGCAACAATCTTTGCATAATTATCCGTTAGCTGCTCAAGCTTGATTTTTTCGAATTCCTTCGAAATCCGCAGGAGAACATTCTTGAGCCCGCTGGTTTTCAGGATGCCCACTATCAGGTGGCCGGTGCGAATTTGTGATTCCCCAAACAGCAGACTGCCGAAAACCCACCCTCGCTCGACCGATTCCTCAAGATGGGATGACAGGTCTGAGATAGAGGTGGAACCTCGCGGTAATCGGTCTAATTCGGCCGTCATATCAGCGGCGAGTCGCGAAGGGTCAATCTCGAAGTGCTTTATAATGCGGTGAAGGTCCGAGTCGGGCAACTTCAGTATCTGGTGCAGCCAGTGCACCAGCTCCACGTAAGGGTTGCCACGTAACTTGCAGAAGATTGTGGCGCCTTCGATAGCTTTGTAGCCTATACTGTTGAGCTTGCCGAATAGCGATGTGCGGGATATTTCAGCCATAGTTCAGTCCTTTCGCCTTTCTCACATAGCCGTGGATATACATACGCTCCAACGTGTGCCGTTTTGTAGGTATAATCCTAAAAGTATCAGAGCCTGACTCCGCCACACGTCTAAACGCCGGAATTCCTTACATATGGACATTCCCTTGGTATTTAGTTACGTTTTTAGCCGACTTGATGTGTTCTGTCAAATTCTTTTTTCGTTTTTCTTGTAAAAAAAGTGCTTCCTATGGTCTGGGCATACCGGGACCGCAGGTGGGGGTCAGGAATCCGGACCGCATAAGATTTTGAACTACGGTCAAGCAGGTAGGTACTATATTTTCCGGGTCGGTTTTGGACTCGGGGGGGAGAACAGAGAGATGGTGTTAAAATGGGTAAGTAAAATAGGTAGCTGTCCGTATTTTTTCTATTTTTTTTTGTACGTCAAACGCTGGTCGCGATGGGTGCAGGCCGGAATGAGTTTAGCATATTTGGGGAAATTCCCAATCTCACCCCTACTTCACTTTTATTGGTATATCGGTCCGTAATGCATTCGGTATCTCTGGATCTGGGTAACAATGTATTTCATTTGTTGTTTGGAATTTATAAAAATATTTGACGCCGAACATTTCCTTGAGCCGTGAAGCGAGGTGAGAATCTAAGGTAAAATAAGCGTGCCCGACGCAGGCCAATTTGCTCGCGGTGCTCGCCTGTACCCAGTCCTCCGCCGGGGCCTTCCTCGGCAGGATGCCTTTTTCGACCAAGTCGCTTCGTGTCGCGTTCGATACGTGGTATATCTCCGCGCCTTCTGCTAGTATATAACGTTCAGTGAACGCGTGTTCAGCGTGTATGCACTTTCCGTCAGGGTTATTAGGTCTTCCGACGAGTACCTTCCCTTCGTGATGTACGCACTCCTTAAATTTTAATGTTTCTGGCTTCGTTCCTTGGTATTTGTAGGACGCCGGTGAATCAGCGTCTTGAACCTGATGCCATTCATTGCTCATTTGTATAATCTCCTTTCTCACAATTTGTGGGGACGCTGGACTCACTGGTTCCGGACGAGGGGTACGGGGCTCCGTTGGACCGGTCTGTTGCCTGGATCGCCGTTGGCTGGGCGCTTCCCATCGACTGTCCACCGCTCTCTAGTCGCATAAGGTTCATGATCGAACCGGGACATCTGTAACGCTTTCGGTAGTGAATATCAAAAAAATAGATGTTTTTGGGTTTACCCCATTTTAACCTATTTTTTCTCATTCTACAGTTTTAATCGAGACTTTTCCCATGCAACTTGATCCGCTGGCCATCCACTCTGGTTTTTCCTCTTTTCAAAATAAGCATCCAATCCGTCCTTCATCTCTTTTGAAAATTCGTGATTACTTTTACTAGCCAGGGTACAAACCCACTGAATCTCAAACTTGTATGCGTTGGCTTCGGTGTTTGCGGCCCCACAAGTGTCTAACCATGCATGTGCCATCTCATGTAGAAGTATCCCATATATAATCGGTTTCTTATCCAATGCTCCAGGAGAAACTACTATTGTATTCCCCTTCTCTGCCTTAAGGGATATAGCTTGACTATTTACCATCGTCACTATAGCATTCATTGTAATTTTCTTATTGATGTATATAGCGGGATTACCCTTATTTGGGTCATCAACGATGAAGCGTGCTATTTCTTGCAACAACCGTATGTAGCGCATATGGCCGAGACCTTCCTTTACATTGGGGTCTACCACGCATAACAGTTTAACCACAATATTTTGTATTAATGGATCACTATATTCAGCCATTTCCTGACACCTTTCTTGATTTAATAAGATTCGAGACAGTCACATATTTTTGAGCACTTGCGGCACCCATCGTGAGGGTTGTCCCCTTTCTAAAATTATCCTTACGGTATATCTTAAACGACCTGAATCTCTCGGGCACGCTAACATAAGTTGAACGACATATCATATGCTTGCCTATAACAGTCCTATTTTGTTCAGGTGGTCGGGAAAGTCAACCTGAATTTTGGAAAATCTTTGCTTTTTTTTATTTATCTAAAATTTCCTGCAGCCAGCAGAGTCAAGCCAAAACCGCTCAAACATAGGGGTTTTGTCTTAAGCTTTTCCTCATTAAATCCTTTTGAAATTAGAAACAGGTATTTATTGGTTCGGTCAGGCCGGTCAGAAATTGGGTTTGAAATTGGATTTGTTTTGCTGGAGGGCGGAAGCATTGTTCATTTTCGTAATCCTTTGTTAAATATAAGTTTAATTTCATTTTGTCTTTTCGGAGATTGGGTTTGATTGGCTTTGAATTGGGTTTGTTTTGGCTTTGTTTTTGCAGCGTCCGAGGAGATGAAAATTGCCGTAATGCTTTGTCATAAAAGGGCTTAAACACCTTAAAGTATTTAGAAAATTGGGTTTGTTTTGCATAAAAGAGTGTATCCCAATAACCCGTTCTATTGCGGCCGGCTGCAAAGCCCGATGCCTGCGTTGTCGGCCA
>CAZIKS010000022.1:0-26435 GCA_964539795.1 uncultured Pirellulales bacterium | reverse complement strand
CTTCAGTTTAGACTCGTCATAACCAGCCACTTCCCACCCATAACTGACCGGTTACAAAAAAAATAGAATTATTTTATTTTTTTAATTAAATCCCCTATTTTAACAATAATCGTAACTTACTATATGGAAAAGACTTAAGAAAATTGAGCCGGATATGAAACGACCGATAAAACAAAACGGCAGTCGTGTGTTAATTGGTAAACAAGTCAAAAATGTTTCCGAGCATGCTGGAGGAGGCTCTGTAGATTTCGGTGTATTGGCAGTTTTTGCATGTTACTGTTGTAAAGCGTTTTGATTGAACATCGAAGATTTTGCTCAAAAAAGCCCCGGTAGCACGAAATTCACCGATATCATAATTAGTGTTCTTGCATTTGGGACAGGTATAGTTAAGCTCCTGCATAAGTTTATCCCCTTGTTATACAAGCAATAATGTTAAGGTCATATAAATCGCGACACTTATGGAGTCGTTGGCGGTAGTAACCAGTGGGCCCGAACTTATGGCCGGGTCGATGCCTATTCTCCGAAATAAAAACGGCAAAAATAATCCGAGCGTTGTGGCGACCATTATAGCTGAGAACATAGCTGTGCCAAATGCCAGCAGAAGCCGTAAAGGTTCTATATTTACCGCGGGTACTTTTGAATTAAGCAGCAGCCCGCAGACAAGCCCTCCCAATATACCGCAGCTCAAAGCTACTAAAAGCGCTATTCGCACTTCCCTTGTGAAAACCTGACTCAGTCTTTGTGCAGCAAGATGTCCTGTTGCAAGACCCGAAACAACGATAGCCGATGTCTGAAGTCCCGCATTACCGCTAATGGCGGCAATCATCGGTACAAATGCCGCCGCTGCCACATAGACAAATGCGTTGTTTTCCTTAAAAAACATCATAACCAAAGCTGTTATCCCGGTACCAATCAGGCACGGCAAAAGCCAGGTCATTCTGACCCTTGCTGCGTGAAATACAGAAACCTTGTCGAGTTCGTCCGGGTCTGTTCCTGCCATTGTGTACAGGTCCTCTGTGGCCTCTTCCTCTGCAACTTCTATGACTCGGTCGGCGGTAATCCGGCCGATTAGTTTGTGGTTCTTGTCAAGGACAGGTACGACTATAAGGTCGTTATTTCTGAATATATTACGAACCTCTTCCTGGTCGGCCTCAGCAGTAACATAAATGGTGTCAGGGTCTATTAAATTCTTCAATTGTGTGTCTTCCGGGCGTGTCAGCAATAATCGCACTCGAACATCACCCATGAACTTGCCGTTTCTGTCAACTACAAAAACGGAATAAAAGTCCTCATCAATTTCGGCGGCCCGGATTTTATTTATGGCTTCTGCGACCGTAGCATCTTCCGTAACGCTTATAACTGCCGGGTCCATAATCCCACCGGCGGAATCTTCGGAGTATCGCAGTAGCTCTTTAATTTCTGCCGATTCTGCCGGCGGCATTCTCTCAAGAATCTCGGCAATTTCTTCATCGGGCAGTTCCTGAAGGATGTCGACTGCATCGTCGGCGTCAAGGTGTGAAATAATGCTCCTCAATTCCTCATCTTCGAGAATATCGAAAAGCTCGGCACGGGTGGCTTCGTCAACTTTTTCCAGCACTTCAGCAGACACAGGATGCTCAAGGATGTCGAAAATCGTGCGTCTCTGGTCGTTGTTGAGCATTTCAACTACCTCGGCGATTTCGCTGCTTCGGTAGTCGTTGAGCAATTGCTGTAGAGCCGCAGAGTCGTTGGCCTCAAGCCTGTCCAATATCTGTTGTACTAATTCTGTCTGTTCTTCCGGCATAAGTTTATTCCTGTCAAAGTTAATGATTTAAATTGCTCGATTGAAGGACAAAATACCTGAATTTTTGCTCTCACGCAAAGGTTTTCTTAACTCGTAATTACATAAGGATACAGAAATCAGGGCAATATCGCTATTTTTTTAAAAAATGGGAAAAACGAAGAGAAAGGCGCTAAACCGGAGGAAACAGGCTGAAATTTGAAAGAGAAAATATCCTTGAATATTTAGTGATTTTAGTGTAATATATATGGTTGGAACGCCGATTTAACCTTTTAGAAGGAACCAACGTTGTGAATGTACAGTATGGGGTTTAGAATGAAGAATTTTATTTATGGGACCTTAGCTATTGTTGTATTGGGCACGTGCTTCTCTCTGGCAGCCCCTGAGCCGGCTATTGTACCGGGACCTGCTGACTGGACCGTAGACGTTGGATTTGAGCATCCACAGCAGATTGAAATCTCCTTGAGCCTCGGCGGTAAGCCTGCGAGGTACTGGTACACAATAATAACATTAACCAACAATACTGGGCGGGTTGTTGATTTCTATCCTAATTGTGAGCTGATGACTGATACGTACCAGATTATACCGGCCGGAAAAAGTACACCTGCAATCGTTTTTGAACAGATAAAAAAACGTCATCAGGCCGGATACCCCTTTCTTGAATTTCTCGAAAAAGTCGATAACAGGATACTTAAGGGCAGAGATAATACAAAGGATATCGTGATTATATGGCCTGATTTCGATGATAAAGCTAAGGCCATAAAAATTTTCATAGCTGGTTTGAGTAATGAGACTGTTGTAATCGACCATCCGGTGGCAAAGGAAAAAAATGGCGAGCCGGTCAGGGTTTTTCTCAGAAAAACCCTTGAACTAAGCTACAGCGTTGGAGGCGATGCCGCCTTCAGAACTGACGCAAGATTGATTCATAATGGCAAACGCTGGGTGATGCGCTGAGAAACAGTTTATTTTGCTGGTAAATCCAGTTCTCTCCTGCAGCGGGGACACTGGAGCGTTTTGGCTTTGAAATTAGGCGGGACTTTCAACTTCAGGCCGCAAAGGCACGTCAGAAATATAAAACCATTTACCTTTCGCATAATGTCGCCAACCTGGTGAAGCTGCTTTTCAAGACGCTGTTTCTTCTTGGATTCTGCACTGGCTTGCCGCAATGCGATATCCTCCTTTGTTAAAGCCGAGGCTGGTATCACCGTTTTGGCGTGTGTTACGTTGTTAAAAGAGTTTGAATAATCTTTGAAAGAAGCGCCATGGGTCATATTCCGGAGAATCTTTATTCTCTCGGAAATCGGTGGGTGTGTGCTGGACAGGTCCGATAACTTCATACCCTTTTTCTTCTTGAAAGGATTAACAATGTACATCGGCGCGGTAACTTTATTTGCTGTGCTAAGCTGTGGTGAGCTGTCGTTGGCGATTTTTTCCAGAGCGCTTGCAAGACCCTCTGGATAGCGGGTCAGTCTGGCTGCACCGGCATCTGCGAGGTATTCACGTCTTCTTGAAAGAGCAAAGTACAGCAGATATGCCAATATTGGTGCTAAGATTGCCGCAATTATTGCTATTATAAGCATGACAATCTGAGCCTGCCCGCCCCCTTGTCCACCGGAGGAATATCTTCTTCTGCTCCCCATTGAGCTGTAAAACATACCTCTCAAAAAAACCTGTGAAAGCAGTACAATCGAGCCGAGCATAATTCCTGCAAGGGTAACGAACAATATATCGCGATGTAAGATGTGGCTCATTTCATGGGCGATTACACCCTGAAGTTCGTCGCGGTTAAGTCGGCCTAAAAGACCTGCGGTTACCGCTACTGATGCCGTTTCGGGTTTACGGCCTGTAGCAAAGGCATTGGGAGCGGGGTCGGCTATTATGTATACCTTGGGCATTGGCAGCCCTGAGGCGATTGACATTTCTTCGACTATGTTGAATAGTTGGGGGTGGTCGTCATGGGTAACGGCTTTGGCCCTGCTCGAAGCCAGAAGGATTTGGTCACCGCTCGAAAAGCTGATTAATGTCAGTATCAGCCATATTGAAGCTGCTATAATCAGGCCGAAAATTCCTCCCTCGGCTCCGAAAAAAACCTGACCTATGATAGCCCCTAAAACAAATAGCACTAGTGCCATTAGGGTCATAAGTATTATGGAATTTCTCTTGTTGGCTCTTATTAATTCAAACATAAGTTCGTATTTTGTTTCTGGTGTTTTTCCCGAAGCGTCAATAGGCCTTTCAGGGCCGTTGCTCTAACCTGCGAGTCCCTCGGCTCTGGATAACAAAATGTCGTTGCGTTTGCTTCTGGACAGCAGCTTTTAGCAATTAAGTAAAGCTGACCTTCGGCACCTCTTTTTCAGCCACGTCCTCAATCTCGAAGAAATCACGTTTGTTGAAATTAAACATTCCCGCAATGATATTCGAGGGGAACATCTGAATCTTATTGTTGACGAATAAGACTTGGTCGTTGTAATTCTGCCGGGCAAAAGCGATCTTATTTTCGGTGCTCGTCAGTTCCTCCTGAAGCGAGAGAAAATTCTGGTTTGCTTTCAAGTCGGGATAATTTTCAACGACAAGCATAAATTTACTGAGAGCTTCACCGAGGACACCTTCTGCTTTTGAGGCTTCTCCGACGCTTTTTGCCCCCATTGCCTGACTTCGGGCATTTGTTATGGCTTCGAAAGTTTCCCGTTCATGCTTCATATACCCCTTTGCCGTTTCTATGAGATTGGGAATCAGGTCGTGGCGGCGCTTGAGTTGAACATCAATCTGAGACCATGCATTATCAACTTGGTTGCGAAGCCGAATCAGGGAGTTGTACATCCCGATTATAAAGCCGATGAGTAAGACAAGGACAACAACAATAACGATTAATGGTATCATGATTTTCTCCTGTATTATAAATGGTGTTGCCTTGGAATTAGCTGCGTCTTTTAATGATAACAACCGCGATTAGAGCAACGACACCGACAACAATTAAGATAATGTTCAAATTACTCATAACTTTTCTCCTTAAAAAAAATCTCAATAAAATGATTTTGCTTATTTTACAAAGAACTTGTGCACAGTCAATTGTTTGTATTTTTGCCCCGGCCTTAAAACGACAGTCGGAAAATCGGCTCTGTTGGGTGAATCCGGGAAATGCTGTGTTTCGAGGCAAAAACCGGTGTGTTTATAATATACGGCCCCTTTGCCTTGATTCGAACCATTCAGGAAATTACCGGTATAAAACTGAATACCCGGCTGTGTGGTGAAGATTTGCATTACCCGCCCTGAGATTGGTTCATAGACTTCCACAGCCAGTGCGAGTGAGCCGTCAGAGTTGTTAAGGCAGTAGTTGTGGTCGTAACCTCCTTTAACTTGCTCAATTCTTGAGCCGATAGCCATCGATGTCGTAAAATCCATCGGTGTGCCTTGTACAGGCTCTATCCGGCCGGTTGGTATCAGACCGGCATCGACAGGGAGGAAATGGTCCGCCTTAAACATAATCTTGTGACCGAGTATGTCGCCGGAATCATGACCGCCAAGATTGAAATAGCTGTGATTGGTTAGATTGATAACTGTGGCTTTGTCGGTTTCGGCTTCGTAGCTGATTTTTAGCTCATTATCATTTGTCACCGTGTAAATTACCGTGCAGGACAGATTTCCCGGATAACCTTCTTCCCCGTCTTTGCTGAGATAAAACAATTTCAGTGCGATACCGTTATCGGCTTTCATTTCCTCGGCATCCCATACGACCTTGTCAAAACCCTTAATTCCTCCGTGAAGATGGTTTTCACCGTTATTTTGTGCCAGTTTGTATTCGACCCCGTTAAGCTTGAATTTGCCTTTGGCGATGCGATTTCCATAGCGACCTATCAGGGCGCCAAAATATCCCCCCTTCGAGATATATTCTTCGAGCGTGTCATAACCTGTAACGATATCAGCGAAATTGCCCTTGCGGTCGGGCACATAAAGCTTTGTTATAGTGCCTCCGAAGTTGATTATTTCAGCCTTTAAACCGTTACTATTGGTCAGAGTGTACAAATAAACCTTTTTCCCGGCTGTTTCACCGTAAGCTTGTTTTGTTATCAACATTTTTCTCTCGCTATCTTTGACGCTTCCGCCGCAGCCGGATATCAATAATATCACAGCCGCTAACAGAATTTTATTGAAGTTATTCCTCGTTTTAATGTTTCTCATCAGTCTTTTCATTACTTTGTTCGGTCCCGAACATATCGGCTAATAATTTTTGAATTTTATTTTCTTCATCCAGTTGTGCTCGCTCCAGAATTTCCTGTAGTTCTCCCTTGTCAAACCACAGGCCGTCGCCTCTGGAGCATTTGTCAAGCAAAAGTGCAGGCATGGAGGCTCCAACGACTATTTTTTGCATTTTTTTCAAACAAATTGGGCATTTTCTTGGCTTTTCGGTGGTTTTTTCGTCGATTTTGAATGATTTTAGCAATTTTTTCGACTGTTTTTGGTCGCCGAGAAGCAGCTCAAGTTCGCCCGAATCCAGCCAAATGCCCCGGCAATCAGTGCAATAGTCGATTTCCACATCCGCCAGCTCAAGAGTAATCATCGCATTTTTACAAACCGGACAGTCCATAAAATGCCTCCACTGATAATTATATGGTTTGGTATATTACATTTGCGACAGCTGTAAGTCAAGAAATAGGTTATGGTTATTCGATTTTTCATATTGTTAACAGCAGTTCCGAAACATTCAGGGATAAGCTCAAAAAGCCAAAAAAACTGATTGCCTCAGATTTTGATAAACGATTTCTTACGGTACATCCAGAAAAGTATCAGCCATACAACAGCGAACGCCGCTGCTTGTTGTACAAAACCGTTCCATGCTCCCAACCGCTCTTCCAGCCCTCCTACGAATATGTTGCCAATCTTGCGAAAATCAAACAATATCGTCGCCATGTACACCGCAATAGCATTCATCCCGATTACCACCAGACCGAACGCCCATTTTTTGAATCCATAGACATCAATAATCAAATAAAACAACGCTAATAACAGATAGCTTATCCCTGCTGTTAAAAGTACAAATGAACTTGTCCACAAATTCTTTATAATTGGAAACCAGATGCTCCACCAAAGGCCAAGTGTCAAACAGCCAATCCCTGCTGCTAAAAGGCAAAAAACTTTGGTTTTTTGTTTTTTTTCTGCTCTGAGCAGTTGTCCTCCGAGGGCGCCCAGCATCACCGTACAGCCAAAGGTGATAGTGCTCAAAAACAAGGTGTGATTCACATCTTCGAATCGACCCAATATCAACTTGTCGATATAAACAGCAAGGTTAGCGTCCCTTGTCAACACACCCGCACCATAACCTGGTACCGGCACCAGTGTCATCAGGCCCCAGTACAACAACAACAACAATGCCACTGTTGTTATTATCTGCCAGGTTAAATTCATATTTAATATTATTATCGACGCAACAAGATAGCCGGCGCCTATCGTCATAAGGGTATTGCAGTGAAAACGAAAGGTCGATAGATTGTAATCCAGCAAATGTCCCTGTGCCATGAGGCCAAGGACAAACAGAATCAAAACCCTTTTGAATATGTGAAAATATAAATTTTTCCTGCCGTTCTCTATCGTCAGCCGTTTACTGAATGAAAACGGCATCGCTACGCCTGCCATAAAGAGAAACAACGGCATAATTAAATCCCAGGCGAGAAAACCCTCCCATTTTGCATGTGTGAATTGTGTTAATAAAACCTTCGAATACTCGTTCTCAGGCCATAGGAGTATTAGTTCCTTGAGTACGCTGCCGCCTCCGATAATCCAGAACATGTCAAAACCTCTGAGCGCATCGAGCGAAAGCAACCGACCTGTGCTTTTCCCTTCCTGAATTTGCAAACTCATTCTGAAATCTCCGTTTATCTGCAAACAGAATCTAAAAAACTGGAGGCATATTACGTTGGCTGGTACTTTAGGTCAAGAAAAGGTTTGTATCGGATTTGTGAAATTATAGAGAAAATAATTGTTCTTGACGACAATATAAATAGTGGATAGGGTATAAGGCATAAAAGCTAAAACCAAAGGTATCAGGATATGATAGTTGACTGCCACACACATATAAATTATACGGCGGACAGTGTTATTTTATCTGAACATTTAGCAGCGGCAGAGCCTGTAGAAGCCTGCATAGTATTGGCTACGGCGGAGAATTCAAGCGACGAGGTCAATAATAAGTTGTCTGAATACGTCCGCAAACATAAAGAAAAGATGGTAGGTTTCGCGATTGTAGACCCGACCAGAGATAAAACAGGTGTAAAAAAACTGGCTTCCATACCTGAGAAACTGGGTCTGGCAGGTGTGGTTGTTTATTGTTCAAGCTGTGGTTTTCATCCTGCAAACAGCAGGGCGATGCGATTTTACGAATCGGCACAAGAGCTTAGGCTGCCTGTTTTCTTTCATAACGGCGGACCTTTAGAGCGCCAGGCGGTTTTGGACTATGCCCAGCCGCATCTTTTGGATGAGGTAGCGAGGACATTTGAGGAATTGAAAATTGTCATTGGAAGTATGGGAATGCCCTTTGTGGAGCAAACTTTGTCGATGGTGGAAAAACACAAGAATGTGTATGCCGACCTGACTGTAAAAGCGGGCAATGTTTGGCAGGTTTATAATATAGTTTTGGCGGCATACGAAAGAGAGGTGATGGATAAGCTGTTGTTTGGCAGCGGCTTTCCGTCCGGCAGGGCGGGGGAATGTATAGAAGTGCTGCTTGGTTTTAATAAGCTTTTGGGTGATACGAATTTACCGACAGTGCCGCGAGGTAACATAAGAAGTATCATTGAGCGTGATACTTTGGGATTACTTGGAATAGAGCGATAATCAGGGATGGCCAAACTACTCGAAGAACAAAGGGAAAACTGGGGCTCAAGGGGGGGATTTGTTTTGGCGGCGGTAGGCTCGGCGGTTGGGCTGGGTAATATCTGGAGGTTTCCTTATGAGGCATACACCAATGGCGGAGGCGCATTTCTTATCCCTTACATCATCGCGATGATTATTGTAGGGATTCCAATGTTAATAATGGAGTTTTCTTTAGGTCATTTTACTCAGTTGGCTGCTCCCGGGGCGTTTAGAGAAATATCGAAAAAGACCGAATTTGTCGGCTGGTGGCCGATATTGCTCAGTTCCATAATCGTTTGCTATTATTCGGTGATTTTAGCGTGGTGTTTGAACTATTTAATCTATAGTTTCCAGGAGGTTGCTCCATGGACAGAAGACGCAAAGAAATTCTTTTTTGACCAGTACCTGCACTTTAATGGAACCTATAAACTGGGGCAGGTACGACTGCCAATAGTTGTATCACTATTAGCGGTTTGGATAGGTATGTATTTTAGCATATTCAGGGGGGTAAAATGGATTGGCAAGATAGTTTTCTGGGCGGTTCCGCTACCTTTGATTATGTTGCTTATTCTGGTGATACGGGGCCTTACTCTTGATGGTGCGATGCAGGGCCTGGAATACTATCTGGAGCCGGACTGGTCGGCATTAAAGAATGTCGTGGTTTGGCGGCGTGCCTTTGGGCAGGTATTTTTTTCAATGACGGTGGCGTTTGGTGTTATGATAACCTACGCAAGTTTCCTCCACCGCAAAAGCGATATAAATAACAATGCTCTGGTCGTTGGTATTGCTGATTTAGCAACCAGCTTTATAGCCGGCATTGCAGTTTTTACGACTATGGGTGCTCTCGCACTGAAACAAAATATTCCGGTCCAGGAGGTTCTCAGCAAAAGTGAGGGTATTGGTTTGGCCTTTGTCGCTTTTCCAGAGGCGCTTTCACATCTGCCGGCGACACAGTTTTTTAGCGTTGTTTTTTTCACAGCTTTGGTTTTGTTAGGTATAAATTCCGCTTTTTCGATAACAGAATCAGCTCTTGCGAGCATCTGTGATAAAAGTGGCTGGGCAAGGCAGCTGGTATTGCCGGCGATGAGTATAGTTGGTTTTGGGCTTGGAATCTTTTTTACGACTGAGGGTGGATTGAACTGGCTGGGAACGGTGGATAGTTTTGTTAACGGCACGTGGGGTATAGTCCTTGTGGGATTGGTTGAGTGCGTGGTGATCGGTTGGCTGTACGATGTGCGTATTCTCAGACGCCATGCAAACGCCCGCAGTGACTGGAAAATCGGTGCCTGGTGGGAAGGACTGATTAAGTTTGTCATTCCGCTAATATTAGGGGTTTTGTTTGTCTGGAGCCTTTATGATGATTTTGCGTCACAGGAAGGCTTTTTGGTTAACAGCGAAGGTGAAATGATATGGCCTAACATAGTTGGCCTTGGTCTTATGGCACTTGCTTTTGTTACTGCTGTTATATTAAGTAAGGTTGGAAGAGTAGATTACAGTACCAGCAGGGAGAAGAGCGATGTATGAAAATCTTATGGAATTTTTGAAAACCGACCGGATACCTGAATGCATGCTTGGCAGTATAGAATATGACGGCCAGCTATCAGTTACGGCCTATGCTATACTTGCAGTGGTTCTCTTAGGCATAATAGCCGGGCTGGGATGGTGCTTTTATCGCGCAGTCATGGAGACTGGGAAACCCGTAGAACCACAACATCACGACGAGGTCGGTGATTAAAACCTGGCGCATAGCGGTTTCACGCCATGAGTTGTAAACTGTCATCTCTTTACTATTTTGGTTTTAATCCCGTGACGTTGTCGCCGGTGTATTTTTCACAGGCCTTTTCTAAGTCGATGTTGTTTATATTTGCCAGCGTGCAGAGCCAGGCGAATACATCGGCGAATTCTTCGACCTTATTCTCTTGGTTATCCGAAGCCAGAGAGGTAGAGAGTTCTCCGACCTCTTCAATAAACCACATAAATGTAGCCGGAGTACCTCTCTCGCGGTCACGTTTTTCGTATTTTCCCGCGATTAGCCGTTGAAATTCGCAAATATGCATTTTTAATCTTCAGCGAAGAGAACTCAACGTTTAACGGACACGCTAAACAATGATGGTTATACACCTTGTTCTATGGCTTTAATAAATCTGCGAGCTTTGCTTTATCGAAAACAGACTTAGCCTGAGCAATAGCTTTTTCATATGCTTGTTCGGATCGAGCACTGAATTTCTCTTTGGGGGCCTGCTCTTTCAGGTTCAACTGACTGACCATAGGTCCGTCTACGGCTTCGACAATCTGCAGCATTGTAATTTTCTTGGGCGGTTTAGCCAGTGTGAAACCACCGCGAGGACCTCTTTTGCTTCGCAAAACATTTGCTCTTACCAACTGCTGTAGAATTTTGAGCAGGTATTCCAAAGGTATTTTATATGCTTTAGCGATACGTTGTGATAACACAATGCCCTGCTCTTTTTGATTTTTGGCAATATAACCTACTGCCAACAGTGCATATCCGGTGGATCTACTAATTCTCATTTTAATCTCCTTCTAAATAAGCCAATAGTTTTCGTATTCGTTTTTCGTATCCACTCTGCCTTTTATGTGGAAAACGTTTTACACTACAGTTTCTTACAGCTTTGTTTTAATCACCGGTTAAATCTTGTTACAATAACTAAAACAGCAATAATTGGAAAAATCAACTTTACTTACTGCGTTTATACACTTAGAGTATTAACGCTTTACAGGATATGTCAAGGTTAAAATTTACAAAAATTTCTAATTCCTTTATTACTTTTCACACCATATTATATAGTTAGGGTTTTACCTTGCAAGAATTTTTTGGCCTAAAAAAATGTAAAAATAGCAAATTTACAAGAATATTTTAAGCTACACGAGTTTTTTATCCTAAAAATACTGAAATTTACAGAATTAGCGCAGATGCAAAAACTTGCGAATTGCACGATTTTTTCGAAAAATGGCAAAAAACTTGACATCCTGCGCGTTGTGGCATAAGATTTTAGCGTAAATTAAGCTTTTTCCATAATTTAAGCTTTTTTAGGTAGATAGTTATGGCCGCGATTAAGCCGAGAATAAGTGTAGACTACAACGAACATGCGACGATAGTTACTTTTACAGACGAAAAAATCCTCGAGGAAAATGACATTGTGGCGCTTCAGGAATCTGTTATGTCTGTCGTTGAGCAGGCCGAAAAGATAAATCTTGTATTAGATTTTTGCAATGTCAGGTTTTTGTCATCAGCCGTATTAGGCCTTCTAATTAGAGTTAGTAAAAAGACTTATGAACAGGACGGGCAATTGAAGCTTTGTAATATAAGCCCAAATATTTATGAAGTTTTCAAAATAACCCGACTAACCAAAATTTTCGATATCTGTGAGGACGTCAAAAGTGCTGTCGAAGATTTGGCTAAAGCTGATTAGGCAGGTTTTTTTATTCTGTCCCGAAAGGCGAAGGTTAGCCGATAATCTCGAAGATAGGCGACAATATAGGGAATGGTCTGAGATGTAATTTCGCCTTTGCAGCATCATTGTAAGGGCTTTTTGAAATGGTATAAGTTTATAATGTCGGAAACATCGTTTAGCAGCTCAGTGGTTGTAGAAAGCACACCATCCGCTATTTTTGAAGTTTGGAAATGGATTCAATCCAAACTCGAAACAAACAATTTTAGTCAGGATGATATTTTTGCCGTTCATCTGGCCTTGGAAGAGGCATTTACCAATGCCGTCAAGCACGGTAATAGGAAAGACCTGACCAAAAAGGTTAAAATAGACTATTTGGTAAGTTTAGATAAGATAGAAGTTACTATGATGGATGAAGGTGGGGGATTTGACCCGGAAGATGTGCCGGATCCGCGATACGGTGAGAATCTTTATAAGACCGAAGGCAGAGGACTGCTGCTTATGCGTTCATATATGGATGTTGTCGAGTTCAATGAGCAGGGTAATCGTGTGTCTATGGTAAGGTATAAGGAAAAAAGGCATAAGAACACAAAAGTAAAAACAAGCAATAACCACCAGCCAATAAAGGGAAATAGTTGAAATGTTGAGAAAAGTTTTTATTTTTGTAGTTTGTGTGTTTATTTTGAGTGGTTGTATATATAAAGATGAACCGATGCCTGATGTTGCAAAGATTTTGACATCGGAGCCCAAAACAGTTTCTCCGGTGGTAAAACAGCCGATGGTAAGCACCCCGAAGGTTTATCAGAAAATTCCGGCAGGTTGGTTGCCGCCTCGGCAAATAGAAAAGAAATGGACTGCAATAGTAATACATCATTCCGGCACGAAAAACGGCAATGCAGATATATTTGATATAGCGCACAGGGAAGGAAGGCATTGGGAGGGTGTGGGGTATGATTTTGTTATAGGTAACGGCACTGACAGCCGTGATGGCGAGGTTGAAGTTACATTTCGCTGGCGCGAGCAAAAGGTAGGTGCTCATTGTGGAGGTACACTGGGTAATTGGGCCAATGAAGACGCCGTGGGAATTTGTCTTGTCGGCGATTTCAGCCGGTATAAACCTACTCCCGCACAAATGAGGTCTTTGGTGGAGTTGGTTCGTTTTTTGCAAAGACGCTATAGTATTCACAAAAGCCGTATCTACGGTCATAAAGATACACCGGGAGCACGAGTAACTGAATGTCCTGGCAAAAGGTTTCCAATGGCTAAACTAAAGTCGGTACTTCGTTATTAATATCCTGTCAGATTTATGCGGTGGGCGGGCAGGTCCTATAAACCATCCTGATATTCCAGCCAATTAGACCTTTGGGTATAATTAAACCTCAATATCAGCTCATATTGCTCATATTTTGTGTCATATTGAGTCTTTTTCTTCACGTGGTAAGCCTTAGACACCGGCCGCTATGAATTTACCAAAGTTGATGTTTGATTGTACCGAAAGATTTGATAGTGGATTTCGGATAGGATTGAAATCATGTCCTAAATTATCGCAAGGAGTAAGTTTAATGGATATGTTTGAGTCGCTTTTTTCTACAAGCTGTGGGCTTAATGAGCAGATAGCCCGGCAGATTTTCGATATTATACCTGAGCGAGGCCCTGTCATAGCAATTATTGATAAAGAGAGTCACTGCTGGCCCAGTGATTCTGAGAGATTTGCCGAATTAAGCATCAGCGAGTCGTTTTTGAAAGAGATTTGTGCTAAAATCGATGATGGTACAGAACCGGTTATGACTCAAATAAATGATTGCAGTATTGTCGCTGCACAATTGGCTACAGAAAGTACGAATTGCGGCTATATGATTATCGCTTTGCCTAAATATAGTCCTGAATCGACCTTGATAAATATTGACTTGATTGAGATATTGCTCAATCAAATTGGTTTGATAGCGAAACTTGTTGAAAAAAACAATCTCCTTTATGAACTTCAGATGAAAAATTGCCCCGGCTCGCCAACGTACGTCCAGGGTGATGTCGCCTTAAATTAGCATATCCAGTATTTCATATTTTGTATTTTATGCCTCATATGACGCTATGCGCGGTCCGTATTATGCTGATTTTTAACAATGCCTCCGATGTACGACAAAATATAATTGCGTTTGGACGTATGGCTGCTATAATCCAGGTAAGTATGTACTGCATGTTTTTGTAATACGAAGCAGGTATTATATGTAAAAAATTGAGGGCAAAAGTGAAATTCCAGGTTTTTAAAAACGGCAGGATTGTTGACAAATTCACATTATGCGGCTCTTATCTTTTTGGCACTGACGGGATTTCCATCCGTCGAGCTCAGATTGATTTTCAGGATGGTCTTATCCACTGTAAGAAAAGCAATTTAGAAACAGCAGGACTTGCTTTGCTGTGGCCTATTGATGGTTTTGGCAAGGTGCTTTTGTCGACAACATGCCTTCCCGAAAGGACCCGCCCGTATAATTTGAATGTGGAAATAGCCCGGGCTAAGCTAATGCAAATCATTAACAAGCGAGAGGACTGGTCTTTCTTCAACAGCATAGAAGGATTGGGAGATATTTCAAAAGAGGCGCAGAATTTGTTTATTCGAGCTGTTCAAAACATCTCTGATGCGCCTACGGCGGCTAAATTGGCGGATGAGTCACTTAAAAAAGCCATAGTTTTTTCTGAAAAGCTGGCAATAAAACAGGCAAAGTCTCTTTTTGATGCAAGATGCAAAAATCGTGGTTTTGGGCGAGGCTGTCTTGGTTGTAGAGTCAATGTTAGTCAGATAGGTAACTCCCGATATGTTGAGAAACTGCTCGAATTGTTTGGTGCTGTAACGATACCGGTAAAATGGCCCCGGATGGAGCCTGAAAAAGGTATTTACGATTTCTCGGCGATTGATGCGTGTGTTAAAGTGCTTGAGAAAAAGAAATTTACAATCAGTGCTGGTCCTTTGCTTTGTTTTCACGAAGAGTATCTGCCGGAATGGCTGGTTAGCAGCGGGGCGGGATTTGAGAAGATTCTCGAAACCGCGTATCAGTTCATTTCAAAGGTGGTTGCAAGATATTCAGGCAGTATTCGCTCATGGACTGTTATAAGCGGACTCAACGCATTTAATTATTTTGGTTTTAGCTTTGAGCACGCTCTTGAAATAACCCGGGCCGCTAATATGGCGGTTAAGGCGGCCAGCGACAAGGCGGTTAAGATAATAGAAATCGCTAATCCCTGGGGGGAATATTATGCGGAAGCGCCAAACAGCATTCCACCGTTAGTATATGTGGATATGATAGTGCAGAGTGGGATTAACTTTGATGCGTTCGGACTTCCGTTGCAGTTTGGTAAAAATCAGATGGGTATGCATATCAGAGATATGATGGAAATATCTGCGGTTTTGGATTATTTTGGCCCGGTTGCAAAGCCGTTATATATAACCGGTGTTGAAGTTCCGAGCCAAAATGGGACGGATTTATATGCTTCACAGGTTGCCGGCGTCTGGCATGAGGAATGGGACGAATTAAGGCAGGAACAATGGATTGAGCAGTTTTACAAGATAGCGTTTAGCAAGCCGTTTGTCGATATAGTAACATATTCGAACCTTACTGATACAGTCGATAATACCATAGTCAACAGCGGCTTGTTAACAGAGAGACTTGAACCTAAAAAATCGTGCCGGGCCTTGAAAAAACTGAAAGATGGTATTTTTAACAGATAGTCGTTGAGAAATTGGGCGGTAGTATACAGTTGCAGAAAGAGACCGCTTTAAAAAAGATTTATCCATTTGCACAGACACAATTTTGCGAGAAGTTGCAAAATGGCAGCGCTTTTGTTATAGCTGTTTCATTGGGTGTTTTGCTTTCTGTAGGCTTTGCAATTTCGACTTTTTCGAAGTTCAGCCAGGTATGTGAAATTGAGTTGGAAAGCCGAATAAACCCAAACGATGCACCAATAGCCAGTTTGGTAAGGTTGCCTGGGATAGGTATTGGCCGAGCTGGGGCGATAGCAGCTTATCGTGAAAATTTCAGTAGGCGGCAACCAAACAGGCAGGCCTTTCAACATTGCAATGACTTGCAGCAAGTCAAAGGCATAGGTCCAAAGACGGTACAAAATATAAGCCAATGGCTGAAATTTAAATAGCGAATTATGATTAGAAAACCTACAGTCTTAATCGTTATATTTAACGAAAGCTCACATTTGTGGTTATTGCTGGTGATTTTACTTCTTTTAGGCTGTTTATCTTTAGCCAAATCCACTCAATCGCTGCAGCATTTAGAAGCGAGCGTTTCGGGTTCAGACGAAGATGAATTAAAGGACCGAGTGGAAACGGAGGCGGGGGCCGTTTTAAAAGCGGTTGATACTGATGGTGATGGACTTTCCGATTTTCAGGAGATTCATAAATACCTAACCGATCCGGCGAAGAGGGATACTGACGGGGATAATCTGCCCGATGGTGACTGGAATGAGCGGCGAGAATACAGTTATTCGGTTCGTTCAATCCTCAAATTTATGCTGCCTTTTGACAGGGCTGCCCTGAACGACGACTTTCAGGACGCAAGAGTTCTGGAAGAAAGGGATGATTACGTTGAGATGGAAGTTATTCACTATCCTCTTGGCACAGCTGGTAAATCGATAATTGCCAATCCCAATTGGCAAAAGGATTATGCTGGGATGACACAATACTTGAAGCCCGGCGTAACCACTAACTGGGACGCCAAAATGAGGGAGGATTTGCTGGAGGAGCTAAAGGCCGATGAAATTATAATTGATAATCTGACCGATAAGCAGGTTGTGGAAAAGGTAGCATCCTGGTTGATGAAGAAATCCCGGTCTCTTGATAAGGTGTTTACCACCTATTATATTCATTATCCTGAGGGTAAGCCAAATATCTACCCAGGGCTGGAGAATGTTTTTGAACATGAGTTTAATCGCGATAAGGACAATTACAACTGGACAATTAAGGAGCACTACGAGCACGAACTGTTGGGAAGGGGTATGTTTTATAACAAGACGCATGGTTCTTGCACTTCCTTTGCTGTCTACCTAACCACCGTCCTTAGAGCGGTTGGAATACCGACCCGAATGATTATTGTAATTCCTTTGATAGATCCTTCTAATAAAGAGCAACTTCTCTTAGTGCGAGAGCGAATTAGTCACAACGAAGTTCGCGAGAGGATTTTGGCCAGGATTCAAAACTCAAGTCATGGGTTTGTCGCCCATACATTTAATGAAGTTTATGTTGGAAAACGGTGGTGCCGTTTGAATTATAACGAACTGGTGCAGTCTGGTCGGCGCCCGTTCGGATTACCAACTCACCTGTATACTTTCTGTGATCTGAGTGAGGTTGAGTTGGCGCCAACGTGGGGGCTGCGCTACGGCAAAAATAAAAAATCTGTCGTTTTCAAGTACGATAATCCGTATTCAGTCGTAACACTGTCGGATCTTTTTGGCAGCCACAGCAATATTCCAAATCCTCCGACCACAGTTCAATACAAGTCTTCTCGGTCATTGCCTAACATATTCATTATGGAGCCACCACGAAGCCGGGAGTCAGACTTCAGTATATATCAAGAGGTTATCTCGATTGTCAAAAATGTGACTTGGAATAAGACGGGGCGCCACCATACGAAGAATTCTTACGATGAGATTTTCGACGGTACCCATAATAAGAAATCCGGCGATATAATCGTTTTGCTTTTTTCACTTGATACAAAGGAGCGTATCCCTTGTGAGTATGAGGACCTTTTGCCACGACCGTGGTCGGAGATTGAAGCGACGCTGGAAGAAGGCAAGACGATGGAAGTTATGGGAAAGGAGCGCTCTTTGAATGTAATTCTCTTGGCAGCGCCGCTAGGGCGCAGCTTAAGCAACTCATCCGAGATTCCAAGCACCTTAACGATTTAAAAACGCACAAGGGAACGTAGGATAATAATATCGCCGGTGGGGTCATTTGAGAAGGATTGGCTAAATAGTAGAGACTATACAAAATGGATGAATGGGAAATTGAAAAGTCGCTGGGACACTGTTGCGGCACCGGAAAGGAAATTGAATACGGCGAGGAATATTTCGCAGCCCTGATTGAAACTGAAGAAGGACTGCAGCGGCGGGATTTTTGCGCTGATTACTGGAATGAAAAAGGGCCGCAGGTGTACTGTTACTGGAAAACCAAACGTCCGCACCCCGACCAGAAGAAACATATCTTCGTTGATGATGAAATGCTGATGGCTTTTTTCGAACGGCTGGCGGAAGAAACCGAGCAGGAAAAAATAAATTTCAGGTTCGTACTGGCGCTGGTTTTGATGAGGAAGAGGCGTCTGAAATACGATTCGTCAAAAACCGAAAACGGCAAAGAAATCTGGCGATTGAGAATAGCCGGCGAAAAAGAATTCGTCGAGGTTGATAATCCGCATCTCGACGACGAACAAATTGAACAACTCTCATCACAGTTAGGGCAGATATTGCAGGCAGATTTGTAAATAGTATCAATGTTGGATTCGAAGAGATTGCATAATAAAATAGCAATCAAAACAAATTTGGATTTTGTATGAGGATATCAGGGAAATCTTTTTTTTTATTGATTATGCCGGTTTTAATTCTTCACGGCTGTGGCGGAGAACTAAAAGTGCCGCAACGAGTCTGTGAGGGTAAAAAAAATGTGGCTGAATCGTTATATGCGTTGAGATTACATAGCTTGTCCCCGTTTAGAGCTAATGGTCAGTGTCATTTACAGTACGATGATGCTAAGGGAAAGAAGCATAATGAAAACTTCCCGGTCAGAATTTTTGCCAATCCCCCCGCGGAGATTTATCTGCAGGGAGATGTGGCTTTTAATCCTAAAGGGATTATTCTTGGCTCGAACGAAGAGGAGTTTTGGCTGGCAATAAAACCGAAAGAAATTAGCACTTACTGGTGGGGAAGATGGGCTGAGCAGGATGGTTTTAATAAGCTTGTCATTAGCCCTAAAACTTTGCTTGAGGCCTTTGGTGCTGTTGAAATCGCAGATGAAGAAAACTGGTCTTTGGCCGGCGAAGGCGTCTTTGATATACTTACCAAAAGAAGTAAACAGGGCGATGTAGTAAAGAAAATATATGTCTATAGTTGTGATTATAGAGTTAGGAAAATCGAGTATATCAATGCAGCCGGTGAAAATACAGTTGTTACAGAACTGGGCGAATATAAAGAAGTCGGCGATGGTTTTGTTATGCCTCATGTTATAAAAATTACCACGGTTGGCAGGGACAATAAACGAAATTCTGTCAAAATTACTCTCAATTCAATAAAAGCAATAACTTTTAATGACGAAAAGCGGAGTCTCATTTTTGACCGTCCCGAAAAAGTGCGAGGCTATAAAAATGTTTATAGAATTATTGGTGACGATTTAATTCAACAGCAAAATTAAATATTTTATAGATAGGGGCTTTTATGAGCAGGACAAATCTGAGAGAAAGAATAAAAGAAGGCCTGTTTTTGCTGGACGGGGCGATGGGTACCCAGCTGTTTGCCCGGGGGATTGAAGTTGGTACGTGCAATGATTATCTCAATATTGACTCGCCCAGCATTATTTTTGATATTCACCTTTCTTATATAAAGGCCGGAAGCGATGCGGTTATCACCAACACGTTTGGTGCCAATGAGTATGTTTTAACCAGGCATAGTCTTGACGAAGAAGCTGTCGAGATAAATACAGCGGCCGCTCAGATAGCCCGTCGGGCCGCCGGGCCGGAAAAATATGTTCTCGGCGATATAGGCCCGAGCGGCAATTTTTTACAGCCCTTAGGGACATTAACCGCCGCAGAGTTAAAAAACGCCTTTGCTGCACAGGCAAAAGCGCTTTTGGCGGGTGGTGTGGATGGCTTTATAATTGAAACGATGACAGCCCTTGATGAAATCGCCGTCGCAATCGAAGCGGTAAAATCGGTTTGCGATTTACCTCTGTTTGCCTCGATGTCTTTTGACCGGGCCGGAGACGATTACCGAACGATGATGGGAGTCGATGTCGAAACGGCGGTTTCAAAGATAATTTCACTCGAAGTTGACGCCGTTGGCTTCAACTGCGGTACAGTCTCGCTCGATGAATATGTCCAGCTTGCCGACAGGTATGTTTCAGCGGTCAAGACCACAGGAAAAGAAACTGTAGTTTACGCCGAGCCTAACGCCGGAAAGCCCGAACTGGTTGATGGCAGGGCGGTCTATAAAGTTTTGCCGGAGGAATTTGCAGAGGCCGCGAAAAAGATATTTTCAACCGGCATAAACATCATCGGCGGCTGCTGCGGAACAGCCCCTGCGCATATTGAGGCTTTAGCTAAAAATCTAAAGGATCGGTGATTCGCCTAAAATCTTTTTGATTTGTTCGATTGTTTTAGCGGTTGCACCCTGGTTTTTTCTGATTACCTCTCGGCCGTTCCTGGCGATTTGGCGGGCAAAGTCCGGCTCGACCAAACATTTCTGCATCGTCTCCAGAAGCTCTTGCTGGTCTTTTACCATAATAGCGCCCTCCTCGCCCAAAAGAGCGTCAACAGTTTGTTTGAAATTGAATGCATGGGGGCCGAAAATCGTGCATTTGCCCAGGGCGGCCGCTTCCGCCATATCCGATCCGCCCATAGGCACAAGAGAGCGGCCGACGAATATTATCGTCGCAAGAGAATAAAACTTTCGCAAATCGCCCATTGTATCGCCAAGAATGACAGCTGCCTTGCCCGACTCTGAGACGTTGCTGTCTTTGACGCTGCTGTAGCGGACAGAGTCGAAACCCGCCTCGCTGATAAGCCTGGCTGCTTCATCAAATCTTTCGGGTTTTCTCGGGACTATCACCAGCCGCAGGTCAGAAAGTTGCTTCGACTCCTTTAACCTGCCGAATACATCGAGGATGATTTTTTCTTCCCCCGGTCCGGTAGCTCCGGCTACCCATAATCTTTCATCATCGATACCGAGATTGGCGGCAAGGGCATAAGCTCCTTTGATTTTGTCTGTTATTTGGGCGGTGTCATATTTTAACGAGCCGGTAACAATTACTTTATCTGCTTCAGCGCCGATTTTCTCAAATCGCTCGGCGTATTGCTCACTCTGGGCAAGAATGAGGGTTAGTTTCCGGAAAATCTTTCTCGCGATAGATTTTATCATTTTATATCTGCCGAAGCTTTTATCGCTTATTCGCCCGTTAACAACAACAACGGGAATGCTCAACTTATTTGCAGTTTGAACATAATTAGGCCAGACTTCCAGTTCCATCAGCAGGCAAATCGCCGGTTGTATATAGCCAAAGGCGCGGCGCATTATGCAGGACAAATCAAAGGGAAAATAGACAACGGTATGATTGGCCCCGAACAAAGCCGTTGCGCGTGCAAAGCCCGTATCTGTCGTAGTGCTTATCACCACTTCATAATCTGAGAATTTATCCTCGAACTCTTTAACCACTGTCTTGCTCGCATTGACCTCACCTACGCTCACGGCGTGAAGCCAGATGCATTTTTGCTCGGGTTTTTTACGTTTGATTTTACCGAATCGCTGTCCCCACCCCGATAAATAACGCTTATGCCTGACCATTCGATATACGACGACCGGGCTGATAATTACCCCCGTCAGCAAATATAATAAATCTGCAATAAATCTCATTTAACCTTCCTGCAAAATCGCAAACACCTTAACAAAGGTAAATGATATTTGTAAATAGCGCTTATGTCAAACAAATGTCTTGTTTTAGAGGTGGAATTGCAGCCTTTGTCAATTCTAAAGCGGGGCGGTTTGGTGCCAGTATTCGGCCAGAACGGCGAAGTCAAGAAAATCAATTATACCATCGGGGCTTGACAGCGGCGCAATATCGCATTTCGGGTTCCACTGACCCGAAGCTGGTGTTGCCAGCCAGGCCTTCACAAAAGCTGCAAGGTCTAAAGAATCGACTATACCGTCCCCGCTTGGCGGCCCGAAGTCCGCAATCATCCGATACCCCAGAGGCTCAAGTTCGATTCTCGGGTCATCCTGAAGGAACAGCCCTCCGCCGCGAAGCACGAAATTAAAATCGATAAATAGATTCATACCGATTATACCGTCGAGAGTTCCACCCTCCGGCGAGGCGATATCGAGCAAAATAACCGGCACGTTGGTAAAGCTGAACCATTCGCCCAAAGCGGGAATTTGAAGTAAATCAATGTAAAAACCGTCCGCCATTGTGCTTTGGCCCGTAACGCCCTGTATCTCAACCTGAAATTCGGCGGCGGCGGGATTGAGTCCCAGCCGCGCCGCGATTCTCGAACCGATAACGGTAACCTGCGCGCCGGTATCGAGCATATACCGGTTTTTGTCGAAAGCGCTATTGCCCCCTTCGGTCATATCTACCGCGTGCACAAAGAAGACGCTCTGTGACAGGTTGCCGATTATCGTTGAGGGAACTTGCGGAGTGCTGAAATCGAAATCAAAATTCAGGTCCAGCAGGTCCCCGAAGATATCGAAGTCCGGTATATACTGGACATTGAGCCCGCCGAGGGGGCGCAGCTCCAAGGGTATAATCTTCGAATAGCTCGGAATAGCCCCGTCGTCATGCTCGTGAAAGGTTATCGACGGTGTAATGTAATGCTCGTTTTTGTGTGTTATAACGATTTGCTGGTCGTTGTGAAAGACGGCCGTATAATAAACCGCCATAGGCGTCCCGATTGCCGTAGGCAAATCGACCGGCCCGCCGCCCTGGCCCACCAGAATCGATACGTTCGTCTGCCCGACCATACCCGCCGTGCTGCTGAGGACCCCGCCGCCGTTTATAATGCCGATTCCGTCGATGAAGATACCTATCGGCTGGCTCACCCACGTAGTAACAGACCCTATCACGCCGGCAACCTCGATAGTATTGTCGCTCACAAGGTCGCCTGCGAACAGCCGCGACTGCGTGGCGGCTGCGTTGCCCATTACGTGGGCGCTGGCTCCCGTGTCGAAGATGCCGACCACAAAATCGGTCATAGGGTCATAACCCGGCGGAGGATTGCCCACAATCGTAGTTGTCTGGTCGGATTCGAGGTCAAGTTCTTCAGCACGTTCATCGGTAACGGTAACCACTATCCACGGAATAAACCCGTCTATCGGAGGCGAATCGATAATCATCGTAGCTATCGGGGCCGTTGCCGTTTGCACCGGAAGGCTCGGTTGCGAAGATGCCTTGCCCGGTCTTATCTTTTTGTGCCGGACGGCGCGTTTGTCTTTTCGGTATTTTTCAAGAAATACCGGCGGCTTCTCCTTCGGATAGTAAATACCCTTGATTTCGATGCCGGCGCTCAAACGCCAGTTGACGTCCTTTCGCTGCCACCCGCGCTTATTCCCTACGGCAGCAGCACTCCCGCACAAAATTACTGCCGCAAGCAAAATAACACACGTTAAAAGCGGCTTATTGGTTTTTTTACTATTCACCTTCCTGCCTTCCATTAAATACCAGCCATCCGCTATTATAACAAATATACGTAAGATTTGGAAACATAAAATAACCGCCCCAGCCGTAATATACTCCTCATTAACCCTCTTATACCCTTGACTTAACCCCCGTTTTCCCCTATTTTATCCACCGACTCTGCGGACCTTTCAGTGGAACTCAGACGGGCAATTGTTAGAAGGATGGAGTGAAAAAGAACTTTTGGAAAGGGAGCACTATGAAAAATATTGAAAAGCTTGCTATTGTTGTCATTGTACTTTTGTTTTTAACAGAAATCCCATACACATTATTTTACAGCATTATCTACAGACTGTATGGTTCTGAAGTTGTGCAACAGTATCGTTCTTTAATGACCATATTGGCTTTCGGGTTCCCCGTAAGCAGGTTGCTGGTTAGAATTGCGGTTGGTATATGGTTATTCATCCAGGCGAAACGAGATGACGCTGCACCTTGGGTTTGGTTTCTTTTCGGCTTAGTTGCCGGTCTTTTGGCTGCGGCTCTGTTCTATATAATCAAAGTTTATGAAGCTGTCAGACCTGCCGAAATTGTCAAAAATTCAAAACCCGGCAATTAGCCCGTAACGCAAAACATATAAACTTGGACAATAGTTTAGTTAATTCTAATCAGGTCAGGGCAAATGTTAAAATGGTGCGATAAAGAAATAAGGATTATGAACCCAACGAAGTGGTTTTGTTTAATTACAGCTATCGCAGGGATTGCCTTGACGCTTATCTTTCCTCCAAACGATTACTCTCAAAAGCTATATACTTTTTTTTGGAATATCCCTAAAGGCGGTGTCGATGTTGAAGATATGACTGTCCGACTGGTTATTTTTACTGTGTTGCCCATAATATTATTTTTTATTGCTAAAGAAAGAAAAATTAAAAAACCAAAGGCTGAGAGGAAATTCACCCGGTTGATATTTGCAGGCATTATGATACTTTTAGCTTCAATTATATTATGGTTGAGTGACGGCGGTGTGTTAGACATTATTGAATCTGGATTTTTTATTGCAATTGCCTGTGCACTTATTGTTGACTACGTCAGATGCAAAAAACAAAAACAATAACTAAATCAGCAATCGTTAAATTGGTGCGGTGAGAGAGGTTTATTTGAAAGGGTCTAATATGGATGTTATAGTCAAGTAGGTTTAAGATTGGAGAAAATAGTATGGATGACCTTGAAAAGACAGAAAAATCACATTTTGCAGAAACAAGAAAGCCTGATAAAACAAAGGACAGAAAAGGCATGTCTCCGGTTTTAGCTGCTTTGTTTGGTTTCTTTGGTGTCTTTTTCGTTTTCCTTTTGATTGCGATTGCGGGAATTATCCTCTTTGGAGATGCATTTGTCAGATATGGTATTTCAAGCGACCTCACCGAATACCATCAAATTATTAAGGCAGTAGAGTTTGACCCTACTCAAAAGCAGTTTGTCCTTGAACGAATTGAAAGAGTTAGGGAAAAAACTCGCAGCGGTAAACATCCAGGTTTTTGGGTTTGGTTAGATTATGACGAATCTATTAGGAATCTAATTGACGACAGGAATATCACCGAGCAGGAGGTTGAAGAACTCATTCGCGAATTAGAAAGTTTGGATAAAACCAAAACCAATAACTAAATCGCCAATCGTTAAAATGATTATTTAAAAGTTTTCTTAAGGGAGAAGCCATGAGTAATACAGATAATAACATACAGGGCCAAAAGGCCGGATTAGAGTTCAAAGATTATCTGCGACTTATTCTTCAGGGATTGGCTGTTCTTGGGGGTCTTTTTGGCTTATTCACAATTTATTGTGGCATTCTTTTTATTGTGTTGTGTTACACAGACAGCAGTAAGTATGCGATACGCCTTTTTAATGCACTGATGTTTCTCGCAATGGGCGGCTATCTCTTAATGACAGCTTATCTTATGGTTAGGAAATTTTCCGCAGGGGTCTTAAAGCATTTCTCCGCGATTGTAGCGGTTATATTTTTTACTCTTGCTTTTCGCTATCTTGAGCCAATCGCAGAGAAGGTTGAGCAAGATAGGAGTGAGCCGTGGCATATAGTCATCGGCCTGTTACCTTTGTTATGCCTTGTCGTAGTATATAAGGTTTGCACAAAACTGCTGATTAGATTAACCAAGCCAAAAGACGACCGAAAACAATAACTAAATCGCCTATCCTTAAAATAGTGCGATGAAAGCAGTGAGCGAAATGGAAAACAATTCACAAGAGCAAAAAACAAAAATTCCGCTAAGCGGCTCTGATATTGCTGCTATGATAATACTGTTTCTCTTAATTTTTATTATAGGCTCACGTGTGTTGTTAAGGCTAATGAATAGTGTTTACACGCCTGAATGGCTTTTAGGAGCGAGGGGATTTTTTACGGTGTTGACATTCGATGCTATTTGGCTAATAGCAATGAAATTTTGGTCTTCTAAAGACTTAAAATACAGAGCATATTTAACTGTATTAGTGTTTGCTCTATCATCCGCGGTTTTGTTCTGCGGGATAGTATTGAATTTGCTGAGCAATATTTGGTAATAAATACGTTAGTGATAAGTTGAAAGGGGCAAATACAGAAGTTGTCCCCAATCGTAAAAATAGTGCGGTGATTTTATCCAAATAGGCGAGGTGATATTATGAATAGAAAACTTAGAATGCTTTTGGCGATATCTGGTGCAATTGTGTTTTTTTTACTTTTTACACTAATATTTCCAACTTTAGGAATACTCGGTGTAGTGACCGGTTTTATTTTTGTATGGTTTTTAGCAGGATTTCTTCATTGGGGCTACTCAAAGAGAATGAATTACGTTAAGCGGATGTATAGACTTGGTGAGGAAAAATCACAAAACAACAGAAAAGACGTGTAATTATGGCAAGTATATTCAAACGAAATACACACAAAAACCCAAAAGACCTTAAACAGTTATTAGAGCAGGTGGTTAATTACTTACAGGAAGAACCTGTGGACTTGGGTAATATAAAGGATTCACTTGTGTGTTTG
>CAZIKS010000021.1:0-27436 GCA_964539795.1 uncultured Pirellulales bacterium | reverse complement strand
ATTTGGCAATGGATTCCCATGCCGAGATAGGCAGGAACATTCCAAATACGCTCAGCAGGCACAAAATAGCCGCTATCCACAGGCAGATTTTTAATGCACGCATTTGCAAACCCTTTCAATTAGATAATTCCTATTTACACGGTTAAAAAGCATAATTTTCTCCTTATGGTACCAATAGTTTTTTTCAAATTCACTTTGACCGCTCGCACCTTAATCCAGAAGTCTGCAGCAGAATCCCCATGGCCCGCCACTATTTTGAATTTTAATCACAAGCTGATTCATGCCTTTCTTGAACTTAACAGTGACACGATCATTGTCTACACCTACACCACGAATGACCCAATACTCATGCACAAGCTCACCGTTAAGCCACACCTTCACCCCATCGTCAGAACCAATGCCCAGCACGACTTCTTTTTCTTCAGGCATCTCGATCTGTGCCCAAGCATAGGTGATCATTGACAATTCCCCAAACTCGTCTGTAAGATCGATAACGCCATACTTATGTTCCAGCAATAACCATTCGTGATCTTTCCCCGAAACATTGACCGTTGTCTGAAAATTCGAAACATCGATTTGATCTGCCGCAAATACATCTTCCTGGATTTGCTCAGATGGAGCATTCGAGTCTCCATTGGCTTCGATTGGAATCGGATCAAGAATAAGCCATTTTTTCATGAATTGATCTCGTGCAAGCCCGTCATAGATAACTGCATTCAGATCGGCTCGGTCACGTGATAAGGTTAGACCCCCAGCGGGTCTTGTGTTGATCGCCGTACCGCTGATAAGCCAACGGTTCGTATCTTTATCTATTCGTATGATCCGAACCATCCAGGCGTTAAGCACATAGTGTTGTCCGCCAAATTCGACAAGCACTCTGCAGGAACAATTCATTGCGTTCGAATCCGGGTCAGTATCACGATGTCCCGGACCAACCGAAATGATTTTAAGCACATTGGCTCCCATAAACGCTTTTTCGACGAGAAAATCTGGTGCTCCCAAATATAACTGCCCGGCTCGATAAAAATCCCCAGCAATAACAGCTTCAAAGAATTCCCTTGTCACTTTTTCGGCGATTTCCTGCTCAGTCATATTGTCTTGAGGCAAGCCTGCCTGGACTTCGGTCATATCAACAACCTGTGCATCATCTGGAACATCACCTTCAAGAGTAAACATCATCGGATCGATCTGTTGATTATAGTCAAAGAATTCAAGGGTCTTGATGGGTTCAAAACCCTGACTCCTCAGTCCAAATTTATCTATCCTGGTTACCAGCTTAGTAGCCTGATCAATAGTAAACACCTTTTTCCATGTTTCGCTCCTGCTGCCCTGCGGGTACGTGACGGTGACAACGATGGACTCACTCTTTCCTGTCGGTTCATTGACATCAACAATCGCCTCACCCCGGTCTTGTTTTTCGAATAGCCTTTCAAAAAGAAACTTAGGATCCAGTTCAGATACATCGTACCTGAGAAGGACGCTTGGATCGCCGCATCCGACCAGTCGCAAATTGTGTCCGGCCAACCAAGCCTGTGAACTGTCAGAATCTCCAGCGATAAGCAACGAACCAACGGGTTCACCGACATTATCCGATTGGAATCTCATCCGTGTTACATTTCCCTGTTCATCGCATCCAAGCCAAATTTCCGATGCTCTGATTTCCTCGAAAACCGTCGCGGACTCTTTGATGTGCAGCCAGCGAATCGAACTGTATGCTTCGATAGTATCCTGTAAGGCATAAGCAGTAGGTATTGTCTTTTCAAGAAGTGTCAATGACAGCAACACGCCTATAATAATCATCGCTGCCGCGGCCATTTTGCTTATTCTCGTTTTCATAATTGTTCTCCATATGTTAATTTGAATCTCAGGTATATTTTGTGCGTTTAGTTCTTCCTGAGTTTTCAAGGCCTCGGTAAGTGTTCGATTCTGCATTTTTGAACTTGGTTTTATATGGAATTTTTTGACTAATTTTTCAACGTCTTTTAGTGATTCCATCATATCACCTCATTATTCAGTAGTGACCTTAACTTATTCAAGCCGTATCGATACTGGCTTCTAATCGTATTCACGGAAGTGTTCTGAAGTTTTGCAATTTGGGTAAATTTCATATTTGCCTGCAGATGAAGGACAATCACTTCTCGCTGCTCATAAGGTATTTGTGAAAATGCTGTGTTCAACTTAATGGACTCTTCATCCTGGATAGCCAGCAAATCCGGTTCTGTTGTTCTTGATTCTGGTGGGTCGTTATTATCGAAACTCATAAACTCTGGTTTTCTTTTTCTAATTCTGTCTCGGGCAAGGTTAGCAACACATGTTGCCAAGTAAGCCTTCAAACTGCCATCTACTTTCAGTTTTTCAGCCGACTGAACAAAGGATATAAAGAAGTCATGCACTACATCTTCAGCGGTATTTATGTCATTCAAAAGAGCTGTTGCCACTGAAACTAAATAGCCATCATATTTTTTGTAGATTCGTGTAAGGGCCTCACCGGAACCGCGCTTAAATTTCCATATCAGCAACCTGTCTTCCAGCATCTACGCCTCACTTATTTTTTGTCAGAATGATCATTCCTTATTAATAACACGATTTGAATGGCCATTTCAGCTTATGTTTTTTCAGTTTTTTTTGATTTTACCGGATTTCAGGCCGGAAGACACGGAAAAGGTCTCGAAGAAGCCATAAGTAATCACTTCAGGATATTAAAGCGGCTGGTGACCGGATGTGGTACAAGCCGGCCGGCATCAGTAATGAATTAGCCGTCTATATAAAGCGTGTTGAGAAATAGCAAAAGATGCTCTTATCTCTTCTTATTCGGCTCCTACCAGCCAGTTGTCGGTTAGGGCCTTCAAGTCATCGAGGTTTACGCCGTCCAGTTGGTTGAAGTCAGCACCGCCGCACCAGTCGTTTAGCTCTTCGCAGTCGGTCCGGCGGAAGTTCGGTGCAAAGGCGGCATAATCTGCAAAATCGACGTCGCCGTCAGGCTCGAAGTCACCTGTAAGGCCGACTGTGTAGGTGACGATGAGTTTGGGACGGGTAGAAGCATCGGCGACTTCATTTGAAGCGTAAAAACGATGACTATCTGAAGTTGCAACAGCGTCGGAATTGACGAGCATACCATAGTTGGCCGAGGGTGTGGTGACCCAGTCCTGCACCATATTGGTTACGCTCCAGGTTTTATATTCATTGTTGGTCAGATTGACGGCTGGTGTATCTTCTTCCGGTGCCGTGTCGCCCTGACCGCCGTCGGAACCTCCCGTCCAGCTATTGACGCCGTCATAAGTTTGCCATGTGCATGCGCTAATGACGGGATTGACGTTAATAATTTTACGTACACCGTTTTCATAAGTTGCATCGCCATCGGAAGCAACCTGATAGAGATACAACGTTGCCTCTGTAACCGTCGCATAAGGCGGAATTGCGGAGAGGTCCCATTTGATGAGCGTAGTATTGGCGATGGTGTTTACCGGCCAGGTGTAGGTGTTCAAAGTCTCTAAAGTAGAAAAATTATCATCACCGCCCTGACCTACATTGTTGAAAGTATCTTCTATGGTGCCGGGATGGTTGGTGTTTGTAGCATCACCGAATTCTTCTATCAGGAAAACGACGCCCTGCGGTTTATACATTGCAGTAATTGTCACCGGCTGCGGAGGCATTGTAATTGTGGTCGAAGCGAGGTTGACGTTGGCGATGCCGGCTGTGTCGCCTGCCCAGTGAGAGAATTCCTCATCGGGTGATGGTGGGTCGGCAGCGATGGGGGCCACCTGACCTTCTTCGTATAAACCATCGCCTGTGCCGTTAATTACGGTCAAAAGGTAGGTTTGTGTGCCGGTGTAGGTTGCGGTGATTGTAACATCCTCTGCTGGCATAGTTATGGTGGTATTAGCCGTGTATATATTGGCAATGCCTGCTGTCTCGCCGGTCCATTCGGCGAAGGTCAGGCCGCTAATAACGTCAGCGCTGATGGGAACCACTTCGTCTTCCTCATAGTAGCCGTCGCCTGTTCCGCTGTTTACCGTCAGAGAATAAACAGGAGTGGTACTGATGGGGCCGATGTATTCTTTTGCTATCACAATATCGTCAAACCACACTTTGCTGACATATCCGGTTGGGGCTTTGGTGATATATGTTTCAAGCCAGAAAAAATTCAGATTGAGGTCTTCTACACTGCGCCATCTGAAACCCTCGAATGGACTATCATCCGGATCAGGACTCCATTTGTCACGCAGCCAACTGCCGTTTGGAAAGCCCTCACCGAGATGGGACACGATCTGGCCATCTTTCCAGAATAGTTGGCCGTTTATCCAGAACGCCTGCTCACCGTCATACAAGCCTCCCAATGAGTTCATTTTGACCATTACTTCCACACATATCCACTCACCACGAGCAACAGGCGGACCTGCTGCCTGCCAACCCAAATCAGCGCCTTCACGAATGAAAGCGTTACCATAATAGGGGGGCTCCGGATTGCAGGGGTCGGGCACGCCCTCCGGCGTCTGCCACGACCTCATCTCCATCCAGTATGTGTAGTAGTCCCATCGCCAGGCGGTGCCGTGTGGTTCGATAGCCGTAGTGAAATGGTCGTCACCATCGGGTTTGTATCCTGCAGTGCCCTTCGGGTAGGAACTGGGTGGATTGTAGCCGCCCATATGGACAAAATGGTGGATTGGATTGCAGTCGATGTCGATCTTGACATAAAAACGAAAATAAAGTTCATCGTAGCCGGGCAAGAGCCGTGTATATAAATCTATAGCGTCTCCCTGTCCCCCTACTTGTGTCATTAGAAGCGAAGCCAGACCTGAACTTACCGGCGGAATATCCGTCACAAGCGACATATGGTCCGACCTCTTGTAATCATCCCAACGTGCTATTACAGCTGGGATAGAGCCTTCTTCGAAGTTTTCCACGAAAACGACATTCGGGTCGGTTTCAATGCCTATATCGCCCGGGTATTTGTTCGCCAGGCCGGCATAAGCGGTATAAGACGAGGCAAGTATTGAAAATACGGCTAATACGGCAACAGTAAATTTGAACATTGATTTGTTGTTGAACATCTTTAACTCCTCCTAAACGGGACCGGGATTCGGTATTTATAGCTGCACCGCCAAGCGACGGAGGCTTATTTGTAATATAGTACCAAATTTGAGACAGAAATGCAAGGTTTTTGAACCTCAAACTCAGGTTTTTTGGCATAAGCTTTTCCTCATTAAATCGTTTTTAAGTTAGAAACAGTTGTTTATAGCTTTTATCAGGACGTTCAATAAGCGGCAGGGGAAGAAAACGGAGCAGAAATTGGCTTTGTTTTGGGTTTGTTTTGCCGGATGGCAAAGGGAAGGTTCATTTTCATAATCCTTTGTTGAATAGAATTTTATGTTCATTTTGGCATTTCTGCAATTGGGTTTGATTGGGTTTGATTGGGTTTGAATTGGGTTTGTTTTGCAGACGCAGGACAAGGCGATTCTGTTCGTAATACTTTGTCATAAAGAGGGTTATATACATTTGGTTATTTGAAAAATTGGGTTTGTTTGTTCTATTCGTGGTTTGTGATTCGTGGTTCGGTCGTCATAGAAAGAATCTCCAAATCAATAAACTTTTAGGGGAGTTTTAAAAAAGAATCCTCCCTATAATTGGATGAACTTGCGCGTTTCGGTCGAAAAATCGGGCAATTTTAATAGGACAACGTTTGTAAGTCTTTATTAGGAAAGAAATAAAAATTTTTTGAAAATATTCCATTTGGGCTCCTGGATACTTGCGCAAATCGTTCGTGATTCGTGGATAGTGGTTCGTGGTTCGTGAATAGTGGTTCGTGGGGCGTAGGCGGCGGATGGGAATGGCTCTTTTTATTGGCAAAAAAGGGGAAAAAAACGTCAAAAAAAGACGAAAAAACGAACAAAAAGCGGAGAAAAACGAAAAAAACGAAAAAAAAGTGAAAAAAAGACTAAAAAAACTCATAGGTTTTTAAATTCGAGCATTGGTGTTAAAATAGGCAAGCTTTCTGTGCTAGGCTCTCCGCTTTGCTTGGTGTGAGTGTGGTGTGCTTGAGGCGAATTACTGGTTGTCCGGTCGAATGTTAAAATAGGTATTTTGCCGGAGAATCTTAGCAGATAATTGCCTGCGGGAAGGGGAAATATTCGCGGGCGTTTTCGGGGGTCAGGGGTGAGCCGCAAAATGAGGCAGCGAAGACCTCCGCCTGTTTGATTTTGGCGGCCTTTTCCTGTCCTAAATGGGAATTGAGCTCGTTTCGATAATTTTCAGTAATTTTTCCCCATATCGGCAGCGCCCATTTTTTGAGGAATTCGAGTCTGCCCTGTTCGTCGGCTGGGACTTTTTCCGGTGGGATGTTTTCGGTCCAGGGGAGCCATTCGTAAACCTGGGAGGTATTGAGGTGGAAAGCATTGATTTTTTTGTCTAACTGTTCGTCGATGGGAACAATGATGGTAGCCGGGACATCTTTTTCGGGCTTGAAACTGACGTGGCAATAGACGATGTCTTTTTTTACAGGGGGTGCATCGGGGACACATAAAGGTACTCCGAGCATATAGCCGGTATCGAGTACGAGTTGGCCTGTATAACGGTGGTCGGGGTGATAATCGTCGAGTGGGTGTGAGATAATGACGTCTGGCTCGTATTTTCTGAGCAAGCGGATGAGGGCTTCGCGATTTTGGAGGGTCGGTTCGAGGCCGCCATCGTGGTTGTCCATAATTTCAAAATCGACGTCGAGGTACTCGGCTACTTTTCGAGTTTCTTCGTGGCGCCTGGCTTTTAGCTGGTCTCTTGTCATAGCGTGATGACCGGCGTCACCGTTTGTCATGTGGATATATGTTACTCGATGGCCTAACTGCCGATAGAGGACGGTGATTCCACCGGCTGCCCATTCACAATCATCGGGATGAGCTCCAACGATAACAATACTGAGTTTTCGAGCCATGGAAATTTCCTTTCAAAGTCGATAGGCCTGCTGAACGGAAAATTATCAAGTTATCTGAAGATTACATAAAAACCAATCTGGAGAACCAGTATAAGTACAGCCCATAACCTGAGGTCGTGGAAGACGAGTTTTTTTCCGGGCCAATCTTCTTTTTTTTGTTTTTCCTGTTTCAGCGTCAAGACCCATACGGCTACTGCGACCAGGACGAGGATATAAATGAGTATGGCCTGGTCGGAAGAGACGGGCTTGACGAGGTTGAAACAGAACTGGGCAAAGGGTTTGAACAGAGAAATAAGTGCATTTCTGAGATTATTAATTGCTTCTATCATAATATCAACCTTTACTTGAATAAGTTAGATTTTCAAGTTCTTCGGCAGTTTTGGGTTTAGTTACGAGGCTGCCGATAATTGTAGCGAGTACGCCTGCAACGAAAGACCACCAAGCGATATAAAGGAATGGGTCATCGGCTTTGAAGATTCCACTTTTTATCCAGAAGAGCATAGAACTTGTTGTTACGCCTACAATAAGGCCGGCGACAGCACCGGTTCCGTTGGCCCTTTTCCAAATCATTCCCAGGAGCAGGATAGCAAAAGTCGGGCCCTGAAAAATGGTAAGGAGGGTCTGCATAGCGGTGAAGATACCGGAGAATTTTTCTGTA
This sequence comes from uncultured Pirellulales bacterium, assembly GCA_964539795.1. Classification (GTDB taxonomy): domain Bacteria; phylum Planctomycetota; class Phycisphaerae; order Sedimentisphaerales; family Anaerobacaceae; genus CAZTKW01. The sequence goes on along the minus strand of CAZIKS010000021.1, from coordinate 19,853 downwards.
AGGGGGGCCAGTAAAATAGCAACTATAATAAAAGCAGCAGTGAGGATTTTACCTATGAGGAAGAGATGTTCGTGCGAGGCGTCTTTTTTGATGTACTTGTTGTAAACATCCATAGTCCATACGGTGGCTGCGGAATTGAGATATGAATCGGCGCTTGACATCAGAGCGGCGAGAAAGCCTGCGAAGACCAGGCCCGCAATTCCCGGCGGCAAAAGGCTGTGCAGCATAGTTGGAAAGATATCATCGCCCCTTTTCAACTCAGGAAAGAGCGCAAAGCCGACAAGGCCTGGAACGACAATAAGAATGGGAATGGAGAGTTTTAGAAAAGCGCCGAAAAGGACGGATTTTTTTGCTTCCCGCTGGCTGGCAGTACCAAGGTTTCGCTGGACAATGGCCTGGTTGCCAATCCAGTATGCCGGTGAAAGTACAAAGGCAAGCCCGAAGAGAACAGCCGACCATGAAAAGGGCTGTACGGTGTCAGCAGGGACTATAAGGTTGAAGAAGCTTTCTCTTTCAGGGCCACCGACTTCGGCGACCTTTGCGACGAGTCCGTCTATGCCGCCGACCTTGTAAAAACCGATGGCAATAATAAGAATGCTTCCCAAAACGAGAATGAAATACTGGATGGTATCCATAAAGACGACGGCTTTTAGCCCGCCGAGGAAGGTATAAGAGCCTATAACAAATCCTGTCACGACGATTCCCACCATTACCGGCCATCCGAAGAGCAGCTCCATTGTTTTTCCGGCAGTGAACAGAAATATGCCGAGATTTGCGATGAGAAACAGCCCCCAAAGTATTGCGACGAGTGTTCTGACGGCCTGGTTGTAGCGTCGTCCGAGATATTCAGGTACTGTAAAAACGCCGGATTTCCAGTAAAAGGGAATAAATACGAAGGCGGCGAGAATCATAGCAGGGACGCAGCCAATCCAGTCGAAATTTCCGACGGAAAGTCCCACGGTATAAGCCAGACCCGCCACGCCTACCAGTTCGAGAGCGCCGATGTCGGAAACGACCATCGACATACCGACCATCCACCACTTCAGGTTACGGCCGCCGAGGAAATAATCCTTGTCGGTTTTTTGTTTTCTTCCGACGAGATAACCTACGACAAGCAAACCTGCCAAGTAGCATAAAATAATATAGATGTCGATATTTGCTAAACGCTGCATAGTCAAATTCCTTCCTGGACAAACTGTTTTACGAAGCCTTGATTTTTTGCGGCCCTGAACAATCAGACACTGGATTCGGCTATTTTAGGCCTATATCAGGCATTAGTTGTGGGAAGTTTTAACCGACAGTGGAATAATCTGCAAGGATTTTTTTGAAAAGAGAACAACAATAGTAGATGGGAAAGTTTGGGGCGACGAGTTGTTGTGATGATTGACAATCAGTTTGGATTTTGATAGGTGTTTATCTAATAGTTGGGCGGTTGCCTTATGTCCCGTGTAAACGGGGGGCAATCATAGAATTTTGTAGTTTTTTATTGAGGGCAGAACGATGGATAAGAAAATTTTTAGTATTGTATGTGTGATGTTGGCGGTGTTGTTAATTTGTACGGTGGCTAAGGCGGCTGATGACGGTAAGCTTCGTATAATAGTTTTCGGCGCCCATCCGGACGACTGCGAGATAAAAGCCGGCGGTATGGGAGCGATGTGGGCTGCGCAGGGCCATCATGTTAAATTCGTGTCGGTATGTAACGGCGACTTGGGGCATTGGAAGATAGCGGGCGGGCCTCTTGCCAAGCGGCGGAAAAAAGAGGTGGAGGCTGCGGCGAAGATACTGGGGATCGAAGAGACGCAGGTGCTGGACATTCACGACGGGGAGCTGATGCCGACGTTAGAGAATCGAAAGATGATAATTCGTCTGATTCGAGAGTGGAAGGCCGATATTGTGATGGCGCATCGTCCGAATGATTATATGGCCGACCATCGATATGTCGGGGTTCTGGTGGATGATGCGGCATTTATGGTTACGGTTCCGTTTCTGTGTCCGGATGTGCCGCACCTGAGCAAGAACCCGGTGTTTCTGTATTTGCGAGATGGTTTTCGAAAGCCGCGTTCGTTTGAGGCGGACATTGTAATTCCGAGAGATGCGGTGATAGAAAAGAAGCTGGAAGCGATTTCGATTATCGATTCGCAGTTTTCCGAGAGCGGCTGCTGTGCACCTGTGGAGAGGCAAAAGATTCCGAAAGACGAAGCGGAGTTAGCTGCTGCACGCAGCGAGACGCGCTCTAGATTCAGGAGAAGGTTCGCCGGTAACGCCAAAAATTACAGGGACAGATTAATCGAGCTTTACGGCGAAGAGAAGGGCAAAAAGGTGCAGTATGCAGAGGCCTTCGAGATTTGTGAATACGGCCGGCAGCTTTCCGATGCCCAGAAGAAAGAGCTTTTTCCTTTTCTCTGGAAGTGATATTCTATTGCAAGTGATGCTCAGTGGTGCAGGCGAGCAGGTATAATATGGTAAGTTACGAATACATTTATAGTGAGGATTTATAAGATGGGAAAGAAGTTAATGAATCGGCGCAGGTTTCTTGCGGGAGTTACAGCTTCATCAGCGATTTTTACGATAGTTCCCCGTTATGTACTGGGTGGTACGGGTCATACGCCGCCGAGCGAAAAGCTGAACATTGCCGGTGTTGGTATCGGGGGTATGGGGACGACCGACCTTAAAAACTGTGAAAAGGAAAATATTTTAGCTTTGTGCGACGTGGATGATGAGCATGGCGGCAAGACGTTTGAAAGGTATCCGAATGCAAGGCGGTATCGCGATTATCGGGTTATGCTGGAAAAGGAAAAGGATATTGACGGGGTGATAATCGCCACGCCGGACCATAGTCATGCGGTAATAACGATGGCGGCGATTAAGGCGGGCAAGCACGTTTACTGTCAGAAGCCTTTGACGCACAATGTGCATGAATCGCGGGTGCTGGCCAGGGCGGCGAAAGAGGCTAAAATCGTCAGCCAGATGGGTATCCAGAGACACTCGGACGATTCTGTTCGAATGCTGTGCGAATGGATATGGGACGGGGCCATTGGTCAGGTGCGCGAGGTGGTTGCGTGGTCGAGTTTGTCTTATTATCCGTGGGGGCATTCGTGGTGGAGCACGACTCATTCGACACGGCCGACAGAGACGCCGGCGGTGCCATCGAGCTTAGACTGGGACCTTTGGCTTGGGCCTGCGGCGTATCGACCTTACCATCCGTGTTATCATCCGGCCAGATGGCGGGCATGGTGGGATTTCGGGTGCGGTATGTTAGGAGACAGAGGAGTTCATACCTTTGACCCTATTTTCTGGGCGCTGGATTTGAAGTGTCCGGATAGTGTTGAGGCCAGTTATGTCGGGGGGAACGAGGAGACCCATCCTCTGGCGACGATTGTAACATATAAATTTTCCGCGCGAGAGGGCAAGACGCCGGTTAAACTGACGTGGTATGACGGTTTAGAGCCGCCGCGTCCGGATGAACTGGAAGAGGGACGGCGGTTCGGCGGAAAGGAAGGAGGGATTCTTTTTATAGGCGATAAAGGGAAAATCATGACCGGATATACCGGGAATAGCCCGCGGATTATTCCGGAGACGAAAATGAAGGCCTATAAGCAGCCCAAACCGACGCTGCCGCGTGTGGAAGGAACCCATGAGGAGGATTGGATTCGTGCCATCAAAAACGGAGGCAGGGCGGGGGCGGACTTTGATTACTCAGGGCCTTTGAACGAGGCTGTTTTGTTAGGGAATGTCGCCAAGCGTGTTGAGGGGCGGATTTTTTGGGACGGCCCCGGTATGAAAGTCACGAATAATGTTGAGGCGAATAAGTATCTCAGCAGGCAGTACAGGCAGGGCTGGAGTTTGTAAGGACGTTGTCGAAAACACTTGACGGATTAGCTGATTTTTGGTACACAGGGGCAAAATCAGCGTGACTGCTTTATGTTCCCGTGAAGACGGGGGCGGTCCCACAATTTCCATAATTTTTTTATCAGGAGAAGAACAATGAGGAAAAGTGTTTTCAGTTTTGTTGGTGTGATGCTGTTGGCGGTATTGGTTGTTTGTACAACGTGCCGGATTGCAGGGGCGGAGCCGGCAGACGACGGGAAACTTCGCATTATCGTGTTCGGCGCCCATCCGGATGATTGCGAAATCAAGGCCGGCGGCGTAGGTATGCTGTGGACTGCACAGGGCCACCATGTTAAATTTGTTTCAGTTACGAATGGTGATGTCGGGCACTGGAAGATGTCCGGCGGGGCTTTGACAAAAAGGCGAACAGCGGAGGTCGAGGAAGCGGCAAGGATAATGGGCATCGAGGAAACAGAGGTGCTGGATAACCACGATGCAGAACTGATGCCGACGTTAGAGAACCGCAAGAAAATCATACGGCTGATTCGGGAATGGAAGGCCGACATTGTGATGTCCCATCGGCCGAACGATTACCATCCCGACCACAGGTATACGGGCATCCTGGTTCAGGACGCAGCGTACCTGGTAACGGTTCCGCTTCTTTGTCCGGATGTTCCGCACCTGACGAAGAACCCGGTATTTATGTATTTGAGGGACGGATTTCAAAGGCCTTATCCGTTGGAACCTGAAATTGTAGTTGCAATCGACGAGGTTATAGATACCAAAGTGAGGGCGATTTCGATAATGGATTCTCAATTTGTCGAGGGAGGGTGCTGCCGGAGCTACGAGGGTAAGCCGGATAACAGACCCGGCGGAAATCCGGCTAAGGACAAGGCCGAACAGGAAAGCCGTCGGAAAGAAGTCGCCAAAGGTTTTGCCCGCCGGTTCGCAGGGAACGCCAAGAAGTACAGGGAGAAGTTAATCGAACTTTACGGGCAAGAGAAGGGCAGCAAGGTTCAGTATGCCGAGGCATTTCAGCTTTGTGAATACGGCCGTCGGCCTTCTGAAGCAGAACTTAAAAAGATGTTTCCGTTTTTCGGTGAGTAATTAGACCCGGTGAAAATGTCAGCCAAAGTATAGCGGATTGTATGTACGGCCCTTTTATGACAGCGGCTGTGAAATTGGTACGTGCTGAAGGCAAAGTTTACTCTTCAACAGGCGGCGCAGGAGTTTGGGGCTGATTTTTCTTCATTCGGGCTTTTGGTTTGTTTATGCCAAGGGACTTTTCTATTCTTGCCACCCTTGCGCTCAGACCGCCAAGTTTGGCGTCGATGGAATTTAATAGCCTTACGACTTCCCTGAGGTCGGCGCCGATAGCTGTCAGGTTCTTTTCGTTCAGGTCCATAGAGCGTTCCATCATACGCTCATAGGCATCTATTGCACGGGCTGCATCGGTTCTGTATTCCGGTACGCTGATTTGTGGACGTACCTCGTAAGTAATTTCGCGCCCGCCGATGGATGTTGAAGACCAGACTATAAGTATGCAGGCGGCGAGGGCTGCTGCAACGACCAGTAAAGTCCTTTTATTTCTCATTTGGATTATCTCCTTTTTGGTCTTTTATGGTTTTGGGTCATATATTATTTATCGGTAAAAAAGGGCGGTGCAATATCAAAGATTTGAAAAAAAGTCCTGTATATGTTAAAAATAGCGGGAGGAAACGTTAATTTAGATGTGAGATTTGAGATATGGCGGTTCAGTTTATTCTTGGCAGAAGCGGAACGGGCAAGACAAGCTATTGCGCGAAAGCGGTGGTCGATGCCCTGCTGGAGAGGTCGGAGCAATCATTGATTTTGCTGGTGCCGGAACAGGCGAGTTATCAGGCCGAAAGAGCTGTCCTTGGCGATAGGCGAGTTGCCGGATACAGCAGATTGAATGTGCTGAGCTTCGATAGGCTTGGATTTTTGCTGTCAGGTAAAAACACAGCCCATCCCAGTCTCTCACGCATCGGGCGGCAAATGATAATCCACAGGATTCTGCGAGAGCATAAGGACAAATTAAAGGTGCTCGGGTCATCGGCCCAGCGGGGCGGCCTTAGCGTTCAAATGGCTGAAGTAGTGGCAGAGATGCACCGGTATGCAAAGACGCCGGAAGATATCGAGCAGCTTTTGAGCCAGATGCAAAAGGATGAGAGCAATAAATTGACGGCTTTGAAATTTGCCGATATCGGCGTGGTCTTGAGAGAATATTTGAAGTTTATCGAGGGCAGATTCATCGACCCGGATATTCAATTGAACCTTGCGTGCCGAGCAGTGGCGGAGTCGGAACTTGTCAGAGGTGCAAGGCTGTGGGTTGATGGTTTTGCCGGTTTTACCACAAGTGAACTTGCTATACTTGCCGAGTTGCTAAAGGCCGTCGCGGATGCACAGATTGCGCTGTGTTTGGACCCGTCGAAAGTCGATGTGGAAAATGTCGAGCCGGTCAGCCTGTTTTATCCAACCGAACAGACATATGCTGAGCTTGTTGAGATAATAAAAAAGTGTAAACTTCAACCGGCCGAGCCGATAATCTTTGATACCGCGGTCAGGTTCAGCGGCTGCCGGCAGCTTGAGCATATCGAGGGCAATATATTCGATTTGAAGGCGGCGAAGATACCGGCGGAGGGTAATGTTCGTATTGTGTCGGCGGCAAATACCAGGAGCGAAGCAAAATTTGTTGCGAGAGAAATACTCAGACTGGTTAGAGAAAATGATTATCGATACCGTGACATTGCAGTTATAGCTTCTGATATCGAGAGATATCAACATTATATAAGGGCATATTTTGAGGATTATTCGATACCGTTCTTTATCGATAAGCCAAAGCCGCTGAATCAGCATCCGGTTGTCGCCCTTATTTCCTCGGCACTGCAGGTGGTAACAGGCGGTTTTCTACACAGCGATATTTTCGCTTATCTTAAAACAGGACTTGTGCCAATAGAGAGCTATGATGTTGACCTGCTGGAGAATTATTGTCTTGCGTTCGGTATAGACGGAGGCGACTGGACGAGAGACGAAGATTGGCATTTTGCCGCTGAAAAAGAACAATTCGATGAGCAGCGTATAAATCAAATCTGGCGGAAAGTCAGGGTGCCGCTGCTTGAGCTTCGAAATAAGCTTTTGCCGGTGGATGAACCGTCGAAGATGATTAGCGCAGATATATTCACGCAGGTAGTTTTTGATTTTCTTGAGGGTTTAGAGGTTCGAGAAACGCTCGGTAAGCGTATTGAACAGGCCCGGGTGGATAAAGAGCCGGCATCTGTCGAGGAGCATAGGCAATTATACAATCGACTTATAGATACGTTCGACGAACTTACCGAGGTTTTTGGCGAGCGGCCGATGAGGTGCGAAGATTATTTTGCAATTATCAATTCGGCTTTTTCGCAGTTGACGCTGGCGTTTATCCCGCCGACGCTGGACCAGGTTCTTGTGGGGTCCATCGACCGCAGCCGACATCCGGATTTGAAGGCGGTTTTTCTGATAGGGGCGACGCAAAAGCAGTTTCCCTCGCCTGTAAATTATGACAGCTTACTGACCGATGAAGACCGGCAGGCGGCTGAATCAGCCGACTTTTCCCTGGGGGACACTACAGAGCAGAGCCTGGCTCAGCGTCAGTATCTTGCTTACATTGCATTTACGCGGCCGTCACAGTTTCTTTGCATCACGTATCCGGCAAACGATGAGAAGGGCAGCTCAGTGGTTCGTTCGCAATTTATAGACAATCTCGGGGCTTTGTTCGAAGACCTGAAAGAAGAATCGACCGCAGCAGAACAAATCGATATCGAGAAAGTCGGCAGCAGGGCTGAGCTGGCCGATTTGCTGTGCGGCGACGGGCGTTATGATGGATTGCCGGAGGAGAGCAGTTTAGATGAAATGCTCGGTGAGTTAGGGTCGGTGGTGCGGTATGCAAAAGAATATGATAATTCTGCCCGGCTGGACAAGGGGGCAGTTGATGAGCTTTTCGGGGCTGAAACAGTAAGCTCGGCAACGAAGCTGGGGACATTTGCGGCGTGTCCGTATCAGCACTTCGCCAGATATGTACTGGAATTGAAAGAGCGGGAGGAATTCAGGTTCGAGCCGCTGGATCTGGGTATTTTTTATCATAGTGTTTTGGATGCTTTGCTTAAGAAACTCCGCCGGTCGAATAAGGATTTTGCATCGATTGCAGATGAAGAGCTTTTAGAGATTCTAAGAGAACAAATATCCAGCTTTGTGCAGACGGATTCCTTTATATCCCACTTTGTCCGCCACAGCGCTCATAACAGGTTTATTATTCATACCGCCGGTGAGGCTCTTGAAGATTGTGTCCTGGCGATTGCGCAAATGGTGCGTGCGGGGAGCTTTAAGCCGCAGCTTTCGGAAGTATCTTTCGATGACTACCAAATCGACCTTTCAGAAGGCCGCCGGATTATTTTAAGAGGCAAAATTGACAGGCTTGATACAGCCGATGTCAAAGGTGAAAAAATCGGGGCAATTTTCGATTATAAGCGCAGGGCCAAAACGTTTAGCTGGTCGCAGTTTTATCACGGGCTGGATATGCAGGCCGGGATTTATATGTCGGCTGTTCGCGAGGCGTCCGGTTTGAAATGCAATATAGAAAAAGTTGCAGGGGCGTTTTATATGCCTGTCGAGAGAGAAATCAAGTCGGTTGGTATTGATGAAGCGCCGGTGGAAAAAGACAGCTTTAATTACAAAGCAAAAGGGATATTCAACGGGGAATATTCCGGGCAGCTCGATAGCATATTGAGTTCCGGCTGGAGTAAGTTCTATAATTTTCGCGTGACATCAAAAGACAAGCAGTATGGCAATTATAACGTGAGCGGAGTATTGAAACCCGGGGATTTTGAAAAGGTTTTACAGTTTACCAAAGAAAAGATTGTGCAGTTGGCCGAGGAGATTATCAGCGGCAGGATTGATATTTCCCCGTACCGGCTTGGAGGCAAATCGCCGTGCACTTACTGCAGGTACAAGCCGGTCTGCCGGTTCGACTGGCAGATAAATGATTACAATTACCTGATGTCACTCGGCAAGACCGAAGTTCTTGAGCGAACAGGGAGCATTGATGGCTGAGAAGAAGATAAGATGGACCGAGCAGCAGCAGCGGGCAATAGCTGAGCGCGGCAGCGATATTTTAGTGACCGCCTCAGCCGGGACAGGCAAGACGGCGGTTTTGTCGGGACGATACGTCAATATTATCAGCGATAAAGCGGTGTGTCCTGATGTCTGGAGTATACTGGTATTGACTTTTACCAATGCAGCAGCTGAGCAGATGCGTTTGCGCATCGCCGGTCAATTGCACCAGGCTTTTCTCCAAAGCAAAGACGAGCATCTTCGCTATCAGATTATGCTGCTGCCGGCCGCTGATATAAGTACGATACATTCGTTTTGCAGGCGGCTAATCAGTGAGCATTTTTATAAACTCGGTCTTGACCCGACTTTCAGGGTGATTGAAAGCGATGAGCAGAATCTGCTTAAGGCCGAGGCACTCGAAAAGACCATCGACTGGGCATGGCAGCAGAGCAACCTGACGCAAAGTCTCGGCGAGCTTCTTTATCGGCGCGACCTTCGAACCAACGATGGATTTCTCGCTAAAATAACAGACCTGAGCAATTTTCTGGACGGCGTAATCTCGCGGGATAAATGGTACGAGCGGGCGGTCAGGCTGGCAGAAGCGGTCAACCCGTTCACTACTGAGCTTGGTGAAAAACAGAAGAAAATCGTCTCGGATAAATTACAGCACATTCTCGAACAGATGCGTTATGCACAAAGTCTTTATAAAAGGCAGAATGTCGACGGTGACTGGGACAAGAGTTGTGAACAGACATTTATCCGGCCGGTATCACGATGCCTCGAATTGTTGAAGGCCGGTGATTGGGACAAATGCGCGAAGGAAATAAGAAGCTTTGTGAAGCCTAAAGTTTACAGGCCGAAAGGGATCCAGGAGACGGTTGGCGGGCTTATCCAAAAGACGGCAAAAAAAGCCATCGATGAATTCGAGGCCCTTTCAGGCTTTGCGGTTGTCAACCCGGAGTACCTCGATAGAATAGGCGGCGCAGTTGGCCGTCAAACGAGGGTGCTGGTAGAACTGGTCAGGAAATTCGACCGGCTGTACACCCAGGCAAAACGAACGGCAAACTGTCTGGATTTTGCCGACCTTGAACATTACGCACTCCGGCTTTTAACAAACGAGGATTCATCGGAGGATAATCCTTCGCCTTCAGAGACGGCTTTGATGCTGCGGAAAAAGTACAAATATATATTCGTTGACGAGTATCAGGATATTAATCCCGTTCAGCAGGCGATACTAAATTTGCTTAGTTCAGAGGACAATATTTTTGTCGTCGGTGATGTTAAACAGAGTATTTACGGTTTTCGAGGGGCCAAATCGGATGCCTTTGTCGAGCGGTTGAAATCGGCTTCGGCTGATGCCAAAAAGGCATCGAGGGGGCTGCGGGTGGACCTCAACGCAAATTTCCGGTCGGCTGAAGGGATTTTAACTTTTGTCAATAAAATATTCGCCAGGATAATGACGGGGACATTGGCGAAGATTGAATACGATGAATCAGCCAGGTTAAAACCGGCATTGCAGCAAAAGGCGGTAGGTGACACCGGGTCGGTTGTAGAACTGCATATACTCGATGAAGAAAATAATTCGGAGGCTGAATCAGACAGTGATGTTTTGAGCGTTATTACTTCCCGCCAGCGTCAGGCGGCGATGATAAGCAGGCGTATAAGGCAGATGGTGGGGGCCGATACCGGTAACGTGGAGTTTAAGATATACGACAAAGAACAGGACAAAATACGTGATGTTCGATTCAGCGACATTGTAATACTGATGCGTTCGCCTTCTCACAGGGTAAATGATTATGTCGAAGTTCTTCAGTTGGCCGGTGTGCCGGTAAGTTGTGAAACCACCGGCGGATATTTTGAAAAGACCGAAGTCAGTGATTTGATATGCCTGCTGAAGGTATTGGATAATCCTCAGCGTGATATCGAACTGGCAGCCGTGCTGCGAAGTCCGTTTTTCAGGTTCAGCGACAGCGAGCTGGCGGAGATAAAAATATGTGGCAAGGAAAATGAGCAGTGCAAAAATTTCTATGATTGCGTTCTGCATTATGCCGGCGGCGGGAGGAATGCGAAATTGGCCGGGAAGCTTGAAAAATGTCTTGAGCAAATCGGGCAGTGGCGGAGGCTGGCACGAGCGGGGAGCCTGGCAGATTTAATATGGCTTATTTACCGGGAGAGCGGAATGTTGTCGTTTGTTTGCGCCCTGCCGAATGGGCCGCAACGAAAAGCCAATCTGCTTAAACTTCACGACAGAGCGATTGAGTTCGAGGGATTTGCCAGCAGCAGCGGCAAAGTGTCGTTGACACGTTTTGTCGAATTTATCGAGAAACTTCAGCAGACCGGTCAGAATTGGACATCGGCCGAGCCGGAAGATGTGAGCGAAAACGCCGTTCGAATCATAAGCGTTCATAAGAGCAAGGGGCTTGAATTTCCCGTTGTCTTTCTGGCTGAGATGGACAGCCCCATTAATAAAAGAGACTCGCAGGGGGAGATTCTTGCCGAGGTAAAAGATACGCTGGGCTTGCAGATAATCGAGCCGCAGTCCAACAGCAGGTTTAGTTCGCTGGCGCATCAGGTTATTCGAGAGCACAGACTTGAAGCCGGATTAGCCGAAGAGATGCGGATATTGTATGTTGCGATGACGCGTGCCAGGGAGCGATTAGTTTTGACCGCCTGTGGTAAAAAAAGCTATTGCAGGGACATCATCTGCAGCGGATATTTAAGCGGTGGGGAAGCGATAGCTGACTGGCAGCTTCGCTCATCCAGAAGTGCGCTTGAATGGTTGCTCTATGGGCTTTGTGATTCAAAGGGGCTGCACGGGGCTTTTGACAGCGGCGTGGCTGTTAAGGCTGATAGAAATGAACTGTTTAGTCTGAAGGTTTATGGACAGGCCCATCTCGAGCAGCTTTGTGAATTTGTCGTTAAACTAAAGAGCGGCAAAACAAAAGGAGTCGGGGCGGCAGGAAAAAAACAGCAATCGAAACCGATGGACTCGAAGCTGTTGAGGGATGTGAAAAAATCTTTGGCGTGGCGGTATAGGTTTGGTGATGCGCCGCTGCTGGCCGCCAAGAGGTCGGTGACGGAACTGACACATCAGCAGGACGAATATGTCAGGTTTGACTATTCCAGGGCGCTGCAGCGCCGTCCAAAAACTGTTTTGGGGGATGAATCTGTCAGCTGGGTCGACAGCCGGATAATCGGCACAGCCGCACATCTCGTAATCGCCCGTCTTGATTTGACCGGGCCTGTAACAGAAGAGGCCGTCGAGAGAACAAAAGAAAAGCTTATAGCTGAAGCAGCCATACCTGAGGCAGCCGGCGGGTATATCAAAGCCGAATCGATAGCAGCATTTTTCAAAAGCGAGCTTGGCAGAAAAGCGCTTGCTAAGGAAAGCAGCGTCCGGCGGGAGTGGCCGTTTTCTTTTGCTGTCCAAGCCAATGACATTTGCAGCGATGAGGTTGTAATCGTTCAGGGTATAATCGATATGCTGATTGAAACTGCCGAAGGTCTGGACGTAATAGATTTCAAGACCGACAATATAACAGCCGCTGAGGCTGAAGGCCGAGCCGAGCTTTATCGTGAACAGTTGGAGCTTTACAGCAAAGCAGCGGAGGCTATTTTGAAAATTAAAATCGCCGGTAAATGGCTCTATTTCCTAAACCCCCACTGTGCCGTTGAAATCAAAGACTGAAAAGATGCTAAAGGCACATCATTCAGCGGGGCCGAGAATACCTCCGTAAACAGCATCACAGTCACATCGCCAGAAACAGTCGATACAGATAAATCCTGCTTTTTTTAATTTGTCGAAGTGCCAGCTCAGAGGCATTCCTTCTTCTACGCCGCCTCCCCAGCTGTTCAAAACTCTCTGGTCAATCTCGTATAGCTTGAGATTAATTGCGTCCATATATGCCTTCCAAAAAGTTTCCCAGTCTTCTCCTTCATATTCTTTTGATTCATCAAGTATGTCTTGTCTGCAGCTTTCCCAAAACTCCTGAATCCGGGTGTTTTCACTCCCAACATGGTCTGCATTCAAAAAAAGCCCCCCTGCTCGCAATATATCTGCAATTTGGAAATATGATCTTTGTAGTTCGTTTGGTTCTAACCAGTGCAGTGCTGTGGTAGAGACTACAGCATCGTATGCTGGTACTATATCCTCTAACCATTCCTTTTTTCTCAAATCTGCTAGGATTAGCCTGCTGCGCTCGCTGTATTGCTTCAGTCTGTGCCGGGTGAGGGGTAAAAGGTACGGGTCGAAATCTATCCCAACCACTTCTGCCTGTGAAAATTCTTCAAGTATTTTAAGCATCAAAGTTCCCGTTCCACAGCCTAAATCTAAAACTCTTTTCACCGAGTCACACGAAGCGCGTACAAGGTTCAAAATTACATCTAATCTTTCATCCCTTTTCACGACGTGCCTCTGCTGCATTTTATCATAGCGACTTATCCACCCCTCCCACTCAAAGTTTTCTGGAAATTTTATTTCTTTAGGATAACACATGGCTTTACAATTACTCCCTTACATAACCGCCGGACTTAAAATACAATTATCTTGGCTCTCGTTTCTGTATCATTCAAAAAGTCATTTTATACTAACTTTATAGTTCCCGACATAGAAAATTCCGATAAGCCCGGGGCTGAACCACCGATTGAATAAGTTTCTCAGTTACCCGAATCTGGAAATTTTAAACCAAATGACAGAAAAGGGACTCAACTTTTTGAACATACTTTGGTTGACCTCAACTCTAAATATAAGATAGGTCATCAACTCAAGTATTGTTGCCGAAAACAATTAATGTCCACCCAATTATATTAATCGCTGCGTGGAATCCTGCAGTATACATAATGGCATATCCAAAGCCACGAAAAGCAAAATGTGCATAACAATAGGCTAAACAAAAACCGGTTATAAATGAAGGTATAATCGCTGCGAGCATAGGGTGTGATAACACCATCAGCATAGCAGAGATAATAATAAATGACCATGAACGCGTAGGCAGTTTCCCTTTTTGTCTGTGAATAAGGGATAATACGTAAAATGGCAGGGAACACTCAAAAAGAGTTTCGAGTAATGGCCCAAGAACCACGATATTGCAAAATAATAAGATTGGATTTATCTCTGAGAGTTTTGATGCACTTACTGCTGAAAGCTGGCCTTCTGTAAAAAGAAATCTCGCAGCTATCATATAGGGAATAATCAAAGACCATCGTGCGATATATAGAATACCCAGAAACTGCAAAGCAGGTCTTGAATCCAACCGATTAAACCATCGAGATATTTGAGTCTTGTCCATAGAAGCAATTTTACGACTTATTTAGAAAAAAAACATTCCTAATTATTAGAACCAAAGACCAGTAAAAAGCCTTTACCTGGCTGTAATTAGTAAACAAAACACATACAACCCAATTTACACAATAAAACGAGTCACTTTTTCGCTTTTTCCCCCTTTTTTCCTCAAAATCCGCTCTTTCTTTCCCCTTTCTTTCCTTTTTTTCCCATAAATAAAAGCTCATCCCCTTCGATTCAACTCACCGCTGTTGCAGCGAAAAATCGTACCAAATGCGCAAGTATGGAATAGGAAAACTAAATTTTTTCAAAATATTTTTTTCTTCTTTCCAAATATAAACTTATAAACTTTTCCGCCCTTCAAATTGCACGAATTTTCGACCGAAATGCGCAAGTTCCTCTAATTATAGGGAGGCATATTTTCCCTCCCCATTATAAAATTGTAGGAGGCTCTTTTGATAACTACAAAAACCTCGATACGATATAAAAAATATGCAATACGCACGACGAGTAAATTATGCAAAACAAACCCAATTTTTCAAACAACCCAATGAACATAAATCCAGTTATGACAAGCTATTATAAACAAAAAACGCCCCCTGGCCCGTTGCCAAAACAAACCCAATCAAACCCAAACAAACCCAATCCCGCCTCTGTTTTTGACCCTAAAATTGGCTTCGAACATACCAAATCCGTGAGCAATGGGCGCAATTGTCTGTACTTTTTACGAATCTTTACAAAAAAATACACGGTTTTGGATCAGATACTGTCCTCTTTTGAGATCTTTTTTCCCATTTTGTGCGCCGAATTTTATTTAATTGCAGCCCTGTCGCATTTCCGCCTTCAAAAGGATTTACTTCAGCAAAAGCTTATGCCAAAAGCTCCTAAGCTTGTGCAGGTTTATCCTTGTTTATTGAAGTTGTGTTTGTATAATGCCCGTTCGGATATGACCGGCTGGTTTTGGAAGAAGGATTATGAGTAAAAAAAAGATTTTGACTACTGTTCTTGCAGCCATATTAGCCACGGGCCTTGTGACGCCGGCGGCGATGGGGTGCTTTGCGGTTGTGGTAGGCAAAAAAGCTTCCAGAGACGGCTCTGTTCTGCTGGGACACAATGAGCAAAATGACGGACAGCGGTTTTTGAATTTCAGAAAAATACCGCGAATCGAACATAAAGATGATGAGATGATAACTCTTCGAGGCGGAGCGCAGATACCGCAGGTAAAAGAGAGCTATTCCTTTCTTTGGTCGGAAAATCCCGGTCTGGTCCACAGCGATGCCTACTTCAACGAATGGGGGGTGGCCGTAGTGAGCGACGGCTGTCCGGACAGGGACGAAGAACTGGAAAAGCTTGAGGCGGAGGGGCAATTAGTTAAAGGTGGTATTACATATATGCTGCGCAGGCTCATCGTCGAACGGGCCAGGACTGCCAGAGAAGGCGTAGAGATAGCGGGGGAAATCATCATGCAGGTAGGCTACCCAAGTTCGCGGACATTAGTAATCGCAGACCCTCAGGAAGCGTGGCTGTTATCTATAAGCAGAGGTAAGAACTGGGTTGCCCAACGGGTAGGAGATGACCAGGTTGTGCTTTTGCCGAACGTCTATATCATCGGCGAGATTAATCTGGAAGACAAAAGCAATTTTCTTGGCTCACCGGGACTTGTCGAAAATGCAGTTAAGAAGGGATGGTATAACAAGTCGGACAAAGATCCATTCAGCTTTTGCAGGGCCTATTCACAGCCGCGAGAGCGTCTTCTGGACCTGCGTCAGTGGCGCGGGCAGTCTCTGGTGACGAAACAAAGAATCAGCGAAGAGCCCGACCGCCAGCTTCCTTTCTCGGTGAAGCCTGCCCGTAAACTTTCAGTCAAAGACGTAATTGGAATTCTGCGATATCACGGCAAGGGAGGGATTTGTAATGACATTATGCAGGAGGGGGCTGTTTTCCAACTTCGAAGCAATATGCCGGCCCAGATAGGTTGTGTTTGTTGGCGCAGCTCCGCTGAGCCTTGCACCAGCGTCCTGACGCCATGGTACTGCGGTATCAGTGAAACACCGAAGGAATACTACAAGCCGGTCGATGTAATGGAAAACCTGACGCTGGAATGTCATTTTTCACAATCACCCCAAAAATTTGCACCCGATGACGAACATGCCTGGTGGGTTTTCAAAAAGCTGCAGGACGCAGTAAGGACCGACTATGAGGGGCGTATTGAAAAAGTGCGGTCTGTGTGGGATAAATTTGAAGCAGGACTTTTCGCTGAACAGCCGGTGGTCGAGAAGAAGGCCCTGAAGCTGTACAGGAAAGACAAATCGGCGGCAAAGGCCTATCTAACCAAATATTCGGGGGATGTCGCTCTGCGGGCCGTGGGCAGGGCACGGGAACTGACGGAACAAATAAAATAAAGATGATGTAAGAATTTCAAGGGAGAATTTGTAATGGCAAATGCACCAAAAGCAAATGCAGTAGTAGGACAATCGGGCGGGCCGACCGGTGTGATAAATGCATCTCTGGTCGGGGTCATCGAAGAGGCGAAGAAACATCCTGAAATCGAGAATCTCTACGGCGCTATCCATGCTGTGGCAGGGATGGTCAAGGAAGACTTCATCGATTTGAAAAAAATCCCTGCTGAAACGCTGGAACTGGTTGCCGGCTCGCCTTCCTCTGCTATAGGTACGAGCAGAGATAAGCCGGACGAGGAATATTGCGCCAGACTTCTGGAGGTTTTCAGGAAGCGCAATATCCAATACTTTTTCTATATCGGCGGCAACGACTCTGCCAATACCGCTTATATCATCAATAAACAGGCTGTCGAAGCAGGTTATGAAATGCGTGCATTTCATATTCCAAAGACGGTTGATAACGACCTGCTGGTTACCGACCATTGCCCCGGCTATGGGACGGCGGCAAAGTTCGAGGCATGTGCCCTGATGGGCGATGACTTGGATAACCGTGCACTGCCCGGCGTCAAAATAGACGTGATTATGGGCAGACACGCTGGTTTTCTGACCGCAGCAGCCGGATTGGGCAAACAAAAGGACGATGATGGGCCTCACCTTATATATGTGCCGGAAAGAAGCGTTTCGATGGACAAATTCCTTGGCGATATAGAAGGTGTCTGTAAAAAGTTAGGGCGGTGCGTCGTGGCGGTCAGTGAGGGAATATGTGATACAGATGGTGTTACCTGGGCCCAAAAGCTGGCTAAGGAAAAAGAAACAGACGCACACGGGAATGTGCAATTGTCTGGCACAGGCGCTCTGGCGGATTTTCTTGCAGGGCAGGTCAAGGGCAATTTGGGTGTTAAGCGTGTCCGGGCCGATACGTTCGGCTATCTGCAAAGGAGCTTTGCCGGCCTGCAGTCGGCTGTCGATGCGACAGAGGCACGATGGTGCGGACGACATGCAGTTCAGTACGCTATGGAAGAAATAAGCGGCTCTGTTGCTATAAAGCGGCTTGGCAGCGGCGCGGATTATAAGGTTGAATTATTAAGAACCGAACTTGCAAATGTAGCTGAAAATACAAAATCCATGCCCGATGAATTTATCAACGCCGAGGGCAACGGCATAACCGCCGCCTTTGTCGAATATGCAATGCCCCTGACAGGTGGTCTTCCAAAGACCGGATATCTGGGGAGTGAACCAAGAATTTAACCGGAATATTTTGCAGAGGGAGTAAGGCAGGCAGATTTTAAGATATGCAGGCCTTACTTATTTGTGGAACTTTGCTTTATTTCGATAGAAATCCTGGAGGACATAAAAAGCTTTTTTCTTTTGGCCCTGGTCGGAGATGAGGCCCTTGCGATTCCAGTAGTCCTGTATGCGAGGCAGAAGTCTCTTGGGTGAGCGGAAATCTTTTAGTATCCAGGGTGATAAACCTTTTATGAAGGGGACCTTAGAGAGCATTTCTATATTGTGCCGGTAGAGGTTTTCCTGGAATTCTTCTGTCCAGCGTGTCAGCTCGTCTCCGTGATAGCCATATAGGGCACCGCCGCCGAATTCGGTGATTACGACGGGTTTGTCGTAAGCGTTTTTCCATTCGATGCCGGCACATTTTTCCGGAAGGCCATCGTACCAACCTACGTATTCATTGCAGCCGAGTACATCCACGAATTCACCGAAGGGGTCATCAATCATAAGGGTTTTATCGTTGATATAGTGTCGCTCCATAGCAGCTGTAATTAAGCGGGTGGGGTCGAGGGATCTTGCGTGGGTAGCTAAGTTTTTAAGAAATGTGAGGCGTGGCTTGCTCAGAGGTGTCTCGTTGGCCATAGACCAGAAAATGATTGAAGTCCGGTTCTTGTCACGGGTAATCATTTTGGATAGTTGGTTTTTTGCATTTTCAAAGGTTGACTTATTCTCCCAGAGAATTGTCCAGTAGACGGGAATTTCAGCCCAGACCATGAGACCCATTTCGTCGGCGGTTCGGACCATGTATTCGTTGTGGGGATAATGGGCGAGACGAACGAAATTGCAGCCGAGTTCTTTTGCCCAACCAAGTAAAGTCCGGGCATGTTCTTTTGAGAATGCTCGACCGCCATTTGTGAAAGGTGCTTCCTCATGAATGCATATTCCACGCAGGTAAACGGATTCGTTGTTAAGCAATATCTTCGTATTTCTGGTTTGTATACTGCGAAAGCCGATGTAGTCGGTTGTGCTATCGGTCTCGGCCTTGACAATAATCTCATAAAGTCGGGGATTCTCGGGTGACCATAGCTCCAGCTCTTTCTTAAAACTGAACTCGGCGTAGCCGCTTGAGTTGGTCCTGAAGGTTTTCTTGACTCGAGCTTTCGGGATTTCAATTATGATACCCTGTTCTTTGTCAGGGCCGTCAAGCCTGACCCATCCGGCGAGTGTGTCTGCGGTTCCTTTTTTCAGTTGTATGAAGTAATCCATGATGGTTGTTTGAGGCACATCAATGAGTGTGACCCGGCGTGTGAGACCGCCGTAGTTGTGCCAGTCAAAGTTTACCGTTGGGACGGCATCACGAGACCTTTTGTTATCGACTTTGACAATGACAAAATTATTTTTGGGGTGTACAAGATTGGTGATTTCGAAATTAAACGGCGTAAAGCCACCCACATTCTCACCAAGTAATGTACCGTTTAGATAGACATTTGCTTTGTAGTTGGCAGCACCAAAATAGAGAAACAGCCGTCTGCCGGGTTTCACGTTGTAGTCGAAAGACTTCTTGTACCAGATGGTTCCTTCGTAGAAGAAAAGCATTTCCCGTTGTGTGTTCCAGTCTCCAGGGACATTTAAGATGTTGTCTGTATCGAAACTGTATTCGATTCGGTCGGATTTATCTTTTGCTTTTATGTTTTTGAAAAAACCATTGGCAGAAGGCAGGTAGCGATAATCATAATAGCCGGTCTCAAAGGGGTCTATAATTACTTCCCATTTTCCGTTAAGGCTGACCGTTTTGCGTCCGTCAATGTTGGTGACTAACTCAGACTGTGACGCATACGTACACATTCCACTCATAAGGACAAGCAAAAACGTCTTGAACCATTGCATTTTATTTCTCCTGAGTGCTATTTTAACGGTATTTGTTTAGTTAAACAGTGCTTCGACGAAGGTGTCGGGGTCGAATTCGGCGATATCTTCGGGTTTTTCACCCAGGCCGACAAACTTTACCGGTATGT
>CAZIKS010000020.1:0-28020 GCA_964539795.1 uncultured Pirellulales bacterium | reverse complement strand
GCTTGAACTCTACAGTCGTCAGTATATGGCCCGTATTCCAATATACAAGGGTGTGGAGAGCGAGGGCGGGCGAGGGGATTGTGGCTGGTGGCGGGTGTGGGCGGTCTGTGGTGGTGGATAGCTTGTGGGTGGGATGTGGCTGTGGTCGGCTGATGATTGCTTCGCCGGTGGCGAGGAGTGGGGTGCGTGGTGGTGGGATTTCATAAAAGATTCTAAAAAAATTTGTGTTATAACTCCTGTACTCATAGTGACTTGTAAAATAGTTTCAAAAAATCACAAAATTCCATCTGACAAAATCGGCCTTTTTGTCATTAAGTATATAGAAAGGAAGATTTTGTTGTGCTAAATCAAAGAAGACAAAACATGATGAACCGGCAAATGAACATCGATAGATGTTACTTTTTTGTTACTGTTCAAAATCCGACAGGCAAGGTAACTAAAGGTGATTAGATAATAAAGGCAGTTGAAGAAAGGACAGCAGGATATGAAATCTGCGAGGGACATAGTGCTGAAGTTATTAGGGATGCTGTTATTAACAGCGGCTGTTCTAAAGAACTGGCAGTTTTTGACTGAGCCTATGGCAAATAATGATATCTGGACTAACAGAGCCTTCTTGATTTTAACGGTTGAGTTTGAAATTGCACTAGGTATTTGGCTACTGTCCGGTCTGTTCAAAAAGGCTGCATGGCTGGCTACACTGTGTTGCTTTTCACTGTTTTCGTTCATTACGTTGTATAAGGGCCTTAGCGGCGCTGAATCCTGCGGCTGTTTCGGCTCGGTTCATTTAAATCCCTATATAACACTGTTTGCTGTTGATATTCCTGCTGTAATACTGTTGGCAGTATTTCGGCCAGCGTGGTCATTTCTGCAAAAGCAGCAATCCATAGCTGCATTTGTTCGAAATGTTTTTACTCCTCTGCCTACAATACCCCACTTCGCGACGATTTTCAGTGTTGGCATTTTTGTTCCGGCTGTAACAGGAAAGGAGGTGAACGTTATGATTGAATTGCTTGATGATTGGTAAAAGAAGGAAATTGTCTTGCTTTTTGTTTAATACGAGGATAATTTAATTAAGGAGATTTACTAATGAAACGGTTAATAAGATTTGCGATGGAGTGTGTTGCTGTTGCGTTAATTACAATGTCATTTGGCTTCCGATCGAATTCTATTCGAGAAGTGGCAAATAGCAAACTTGCTTGGCTATTTGGTGGTCTAGGATGTCATGGCTGCTCTGACTGTGTCGTGGAGTCCGACTGCTCAACAGCTAACTGTCCTTCGAGCTGTGGCACGAGATTAGTATCCGAATTAGAGTTTTGTCACGAGGGACCATATATTGGAGAATGTTATGGTAACCCTGCAAAACACTACTGCGGCTATACGAATCCCTGCGATTGCATTCCGAATGGCGGTGGTTATGTGTGTATGAACACCACTCCCTACACCGACCTCTTCGCTTTTACTGTTATAGAACCTTGTGGGTGGTCATAACATGAGTTCTCAACTATTTGTGATACCCTAACTCACACTAGGATACAGTGTGAGTTAGGGCACTATTATGAAAGGAAATACTATGAAGCAACATTTTCTTTTAATCGTGGTGTATATGTTAATTTCTTACACAACAGATTCCCTCTTTGCTGGCCAAACAAATATCTATAAAGGAAACAAAATTGAGGACGAGATTTTATCAATAATTGAGGGTAATCAAGCTACACTTGATTCTGTGCATAGTCTACAAGGAAAAATAGCTATCTTTAGTGAGTTTTCTGTTGGAACTGAAAAAAAGCGCCAAGCAAAGGAATTTCAACAAATATGGTTTGATGGTAACCGCTTTCGGAGGGATATTCTTGAAAGTAAGTTTGTTGGGCCAGGAGCAACAGATCCGATTACGATTAAGTATTCTGAAGATCGGACAGGCATTGTTTTGCCAGGGACACCAGTAAAAATTGTAATAGATTCACCAGAGTCTAACCTATCATACTTTCCTAAGAGACATGATTATGGCGGAACTGTTATCTTGCGTCCAGGAAAATGGGAACTTAACACTACTGGACGTTTGAAGTATCCCATATTTGAATTACAATCAGTTGTAGGATATTCACTAAAAGAAAAAATTTTAAAAGATGCAGAACAAGGATATCACTTTCACACAACTAGCGAAACAATAGATGGAGAAAACTGTATCCGATTAACATGTGATTATGATGACTTTCGACAAAGATTAAATATTTGGGTGGTGCCTTCTAAGGGCTTTTGTATAAAGAAATTTCAAAGCATAGATAACGACAAAGTAGTAATCGAATATGAGACAACTCTGAAGCAATATGCCGGCGGAATATGGTGGTTTGAAACAGTGAAGTCGTTCTATCATAGTATGGGAGGAGAAAAAAAATACAACATCCGCGAGGTTTTGGTAGAAGAATTAATTTTTAATGAACCTATTGATCCAAAGACTTTTACACTCGCTGGTACAGACATACCTCATGGTACCAGAATAAAAGACAAAATTACAGGAATTAGATATGATTATGGATTGGGACACTATGTGTGTGAAGAAGATATAGATTTGGCGCTTGACGCTATAGCTGCAGCAAAACCACCTGCTGAAATGAAACCAGCAGAAAAGATAACACCTAAATTTAGCTGCCCAAAGAAGCCCATGCATAATAGCGATACTGAAAAAAGTTTACAAAGGGTGTTAGATAAGCCCAGAACGATTGAAATAGCACAGAGTAAAGATAGGAGTTTTGTTAACACCATGACAATACTTGTTGTAAGTTTTACTATTGGTGGTGTCATTCTTGTTGGATGGAAATACTTATGCAAAAAAGGATGAAGTGGATAACGCTGAGTTTTTTATATATTTTTGTGGCAGTTTTAATATTTATGTCATCTCCGATTAAAGGAGCAAGCATAAGTGGACAAGTTAAAAGTCACCTTGAAGTTTTGGAAGGAGCTGAGTTGTCTGTGTCTGGTGGGACCCTATGTGGTCCGGCATGTCTGTATATAGCGTGTCGCTACTTAGGACTAGAAGATTTTTCATTGAGCGATATTACAGAAATGACAGGATGGGATAGCATTAAAGGAACAAGCATGCAAGGTCTTTACGATGCATGTACAATAATGGGTTTATACGTCAAATGCTTTGATATGGATTTATCACAATTAACGAAAATAATGAATAAGAATAACTCTATGGCCATCACAGAATATAAAGGACATTTCTACCTTTATACAAAGACTGAAGGAGGCAAGTTCCATGTAATAACAATACCAATTAACCCTGAATGGGTGGATATTAAGAGATTAGAGAAATATTGGAACGACCACGGCCCTGTTTTATTGTTGTCTATGAGTCCCATACAAATATATAATTCACCCATAAAAGCAAACTTATTGCTCCTTTTTGGTGGAATTATTTTGTTATTCATAATCGCAGGGTACCAGTTTATTGACAAGCTAAAAAATACTCAAGCAAGATAACCGTAAATGTACTAGTGAAAAATATTATGCGACTGTATCGAGGAACAATAATATTAGTATCTATCTTGGCAGTGTTGAGTTGTCTCGGCTTATTCTTTTATAATAAAAGGGTTTCTTTTGACAAGAATCTATATTTTAAAAAGTACCATATTAACCTTGGAGAACTTGATTTTAACAAAACTAAAAAGATTAATTTCTATTTTAAGAATTTTGGTTCCCACTCAGTTAGGATACGGAGCATTGAAGTTGACTGTAGTTGTCTTAAAGTCTCTCCGTACGAAAAGGAAGTTTCTGCTGGAAAGGCTGGTGTTATCAACGCAATTTTTGTTGCGAATCAAATTGGCTCAGTAAATCGTAAAATAATGATAATAACTGATGATGCTAGTCAAAAAGTTATTAGACTCAGCGTATCTGCCATAGTCAAGGAGCCACCGGTCAAAGTTGTTCCCCCTTCAATCACATTCGGACGAGTTCTCGGAGTGCAAAATGCTGGCTCAAAAATTGTCTCTATCACCTCAAACCTTGATAGGCATAAAATTATGAGTGCTGTAAGCTGCAATTCGTATATAAAAGCTTCGATTTTAAAAAATACGTCTTATCAAAGCCGAGAAGTTGGGAGAATAAAGGTAATTCTTTGCGGAGAGCCACCATCCGGTAGGATTGAGGGCGAAGTCATAGTTAAGATACAAACGGCACAAGGTGTTGTCAAGAGTACCATCAAAGTATCTGCGGATATTGTTGATGCAGTTGAAATCATTCCCCCCAAACTTGTTATGGTCAACAAAGGTAATAATAGGTCAACGCGGGAGTTAATTATAAAAAAAGGATGGATGAAGAATTTTTCAATTATAGATTATAAAATACCTCCATATCTGAACGGGAAGCTATACACAATCAAAGATAATCATGAATATAGTTTGGCAGTTACTTTATTATCAAACTACTATCAGACTTTAGATGGTGAAATTATAATTTATGTTCATGATGGTAAATCAAACGCTACGGTTAAGGTGCCCGTTTTGTTGCATATCAAATAAATGTGACTTAAAAGCACTCATGAAGTATAACATATTATGGGACCAGCTGCTTCCGAGAGCAGAATTTAAATACTGACAATACTGACCGTTGGTTACCTCATATTTGCACATATAGAACGAATCCAAAGTAACAGTATGAACAGGGAGTTCGATTGGACTGCCTTCTGCAAAATGGTCTCCCATTTCAAACTCACCATCGGGTATATATACCATATCATTCGGTACGCAGGGGTCGGTAGTCAGCCACTGATTCGCCATAACAGCGAAATCATCAAAATCGACAAAACAGTCACCGGTAAGGTCAGCCGATGGACAGGCAGCGATGGCTTCTGGTGAATTGATTAGACATAGACCTGCTGTCACAAAAATTACTATTCTTGAAAATCTCATTACTCTACCTCCTTAAAAAAGTCAGCATAATCAGCTAATAAGATGCTCCGCAAAATGGAAACTCAGGGGATTGACAACTCTCCTTAGTGACCATTCGCCTCGGCACAGCCACTAAAATATGAATCCGTATACAATTATATGCTTATTAGCCGGACTGTCAAGGGAAAAAAGGCAAATTATTGCCTTTTAGAGCGAGTTGGGTCAGAATTTGTGCCATAGAGAAGGCTGAAATGCAGCAAATTGGGGAATAAGAGCTTATCCGAAAAGCTGCTCTATCCCCAAGGGAATTCTGATGCCTGCGTTGTCGGGTCAAAATTGACCTCAATGCAGCTTCGGCTGCGCCTGCGGTGATTTAGCCCTGCCGTGAGGCATCCCTCACGGGACTGCCGCCCTGGCCTCGCACTTTTCGCTCGGTCTCATAACGACCCGGTTATTCGGATAGGCTCTTACTGCTTTACGATTTCAATAGGGACAGCTGGGAAGAAGCCCATCGAAACGCGATTTTTCTTCTTTGCGGCTTTGCCGTTTTTGCTTTTTGGCGCAACTTCCCTGTAGGCCTCGATGATAAGGTTATCAGCAAGACTATTCTTTACCGTTTCCTTATCAGCTTTCAGGCGGAATGCCAGCCCTTCGGGGACAACGGCCACATCGTGAAGTGTCACTCCATCCGGCGGGCGGTCGAGTTCAAGCTGAATATCCTTAAGCGCCCTACGTTTCGGAGTTTTGACACGTACCTCTACCGAACCATCGACGGGAAGGCGGACAGGACTGCGGACGGCCAGTTCAACCGGAGGCGTGGGCCATCTGACTTGCTTGACAGCAACCATAAGTTTCTGTGAAGGCACCAGATGACGGTAAAGAAATGCCTGCATCATATCTTCGGAGGGAACTGCCGGGCGGCTGACCATTTGCCCGTCGATTCGGGCAAGGCCCCGAAGATAAAGTGCAACCGGCTGAGAAGTCGGTTTCGGCGGCGCTGTCAGTGTCATTCGCACGGTATCGGTTCCGGCGGGAATCCAACCGCCGTTAATCTCGAAACCAGCGGGAGCGTCTTGCAGCACCACTTTAATCCTTCCATCAAAGCCGTCTTTGCGCAGGGCATGTACGCAGAATGGAACTATCCCACCTGCGCGTGTGCTGAGGCTGGAGGGTATTATGCGGATTGCGAAGTCCGGCTGCGGGGCCGATATGCGGAGACGATAGGCATATTCCCGACCTCCGTGATGCTGCGAATCGGCCAGATGCACATAGTAAGTTCCGTCGGCGGGCAATTCGGTCAATAGATACGAATCGGCGTGGTGAGTCATCAGACCCATTGTGTCCCTGTGGAGGTGATTATCCTTAACCACGTAATCATCGTTCCACTTGAGGACCCTGCCCGATGCATCGGTCAATCGCAGCAGCGAATCCAGGGGCGAGTTTAAGCGGCGGGCATTGACTTCGAGTGCGACTTTATCACCGCTGCGGCCGCTAAAGCTGAAAACATCTACATCGCCGGATTTGTCGATGCGGCCGTTGACGATTGTCGGCAGGTCAATCGGCTGTGATTGCTTTACAGTGTTATTGGATTCGACTTGATTGCACTCGGGCAGCGTATCCACTGCAAAGGCGACGGGATTGGAAAGTAATTTTCCATCATCATAGGCCGTCTGACGAATGGGGTCGTCACCGGGACGGGTATCCAATAATAGCCGGTTTGCAGGCAGGTTCCAGCCGTCAACGGAGGCAACGGTTTTTACGCCCACCCTGCCGCCGAGTGGAAATGCCTGCGTAATATATGGCTGTTCGCCGATGGCGATGCGGTAAACGAAATCCTCCCTGCCGCGATAAATTGCGTCACGGATTTGGAGCTCATATTCTCCATCTTTGGGAATCTTATAAAAGAGGACGGGGTCGGGATTAAAACGGTAATCATCTGCGAAACCTACTTCATTGCCTTTTTTGTCAAAGAGTGCGATGGCAGCCTGAAACCAGCCTGGGACGGCATCGGCCAGATAAGGGACAAGGCTTCTGGCCTGAGTTTCGATGACGAGTTTTTGTCCCTTTTGGGCGCGGAAGCGAAAACGGTCGACGTCACCGGGCATGATTTGTCCGTTGAACAGTATTGGTGGTTCAGGAGTCTCCGGCTTCGGCAGGCCGGGTAAGTCAGCGTATGCTTTTTGGTTGTTGGGTTCCAGTTCACGGGTTTCCGGAAACAGCCCCACGTGGAAGAGCATCGGGTTTGTCAGGCCGGCAGCGGTTTTAATCCTGAGTTCCCTGCTGCCGGGCTTTGCATAGGGGTCAATGGTGACTTTTATCAGCACCGATTCAGTAATCTGCCTGTTGAACTGCCTCTTTCTTCTGGAGGCTAAAAAAATATCTGTAATATGCGCCAGCTCTCTAAGGCTTTTATTATCCAGGTCGTATAGTAGTGGATGGTTCGGCAGTTTTTCTTCTTCTATCTTTGCGACATTTTCCGCCTTTGAGGCTTTGGGTTTTCCCGGAGCTATTCTTTGAAGCTCTCTTTCGAGCGGTATGGGACGCTTGCGGGCCTTGCCCGGCAATTCGGCCAGTCTCTTGTCACGCACCTGCTTCATACGCATTTTGAGCAACTGGCGCTGTTCTCTGTTAAAATTTCTCGGAGGATTCATATACTTTATAACTTCGGCGTGTACCCCTGCACCGGAGACATATACGTCAGTTGCATTTCTTAGGAACTGGCCCCCGGCCAGAATCTGAACCACAGAGGCCTGCTGTCCGCCGGCGGGGTAAAGGTAGCCGATATGCGGCTGGCGCCTATTCGACTGAGCCCAACAAGCCGTAACAGGCAGGATTAAAACAACAAACAACTTTAACCTGAAAAATGACATAGTTCAAATCCACGTATTTACATAATCTCTTTAAGGCGTCCGGCGCTATTCTTTGATGAGGGCATTACCTGCACTTTCAATCCCCTCGAGTTCGGCAACAGGCCTTCGGGGTCGATGCCAAGCAATTCGTACATGCCGGCGAGCAGGTCCTGCGGATAAACGGGACGCTGCTCTACTTCGGTACCATCCTCGCTGGAGGCACCGACGATATGGCCTCCCTTGAACCCTCCGCCGGCAACCACGGCAGAGAAGCATTTCCCGTAGTGCGACCGGCCGCCGTTCCAGGGAGGTTCCCATTGTATTTTGGGGCCTCGTCCAAACTCACCGCTCCACCATATTATCGTGCTGTCGAGCAGTCCGCGGTCAGCCAGGTCCTGCAACAGCGCAGCCATCCCACGGTCCATTTCCGGCAGTTTTCGGCGCATGGTCTGGAAGTGCTGTTTGTGGGTATCCCATCCCCTGTAGTTGATGGTAACATAAGGTACGCCGTGTTCGACGAGGCGGCGCGCCATCAGACAGGACTGGCCAAATGTGTTGCGCCCGTAGTGTTGGCGGATTTTGTCTTTTTCCTCCGAGAGGTCAAAGAGCTTTCGGGCATCGCCGAACATCATTCGATAGGCATTTTCCTCGCAGCGGTCAAGTTTTTTGAAGAGCGGATTTTCCGGGACGGCTTTGCCGAGGGAATCGAGGGTATGGAGAAGCTTGCGCCTGCTTCGCTGACGTTCGTCAGAAATGCCTTCTGCGATTATGCCTTCGACAACGAATGGATTTCTGTTCGGGTCGCCGCCTGTAGCGAACGGCTTGTATCGCTGCTCCAGGAAGCCTGCCTCTGAAAAACGCCCCTGAGGCTGGGTCAACACGATATAGGGCGGCACAAGCCCTTTATAACCATGCTCATATCCTTTGAACAATGAGACAACGGCGCCGATACAAGGATAAACCAGTCGGCCGGGCTCATGGCCGGTCTGCACCATGTAAGAAGCCGTCTCGTGTGCGTTAATGCCGTGGGTCATGCTGCGGATGATGGAATACTTGTCGGCCTGCTTTGCAAGCAGGGGCAGCATTTCGCAGATTCGAATGCCTTCCACATTGGTATCAATAGGCTTGTTGAAGGGGCCACAATAGTCGGAGCCGGCGTCCGGCTTGGGGTCGAATGTGTCCAGATGAGAGGGGCCTCCCCACATCCATATCTGTATGACTGACTTTGCCTTAGGGCGTAAAGGCACAGCGGCGGCCCGGAGACCCAGAGGCTCGCAAAATGCCAGCCCGGCGGCACCAATAAGTCCCCGTCTTAAAACTTCCCGGCGGGTTATCAATCCTGTGGTTTTTTGATTTTTCATAATCTGGTTAACTCACTTTTCATCGCATAAGCGGGCAGCCTCTAATGACGGCATAGAAATTCCTTGGTATTGATTAACGCCCAGACAAGGTCGTTGGCGGCCTGTCTTTTATTTATTCCCTTCGCCTGAAAATATTCCTCCACGGCAGAGAGTTCGTCCTGCGTTGGATAGCGTGACAGAATGTGCAGATAAATGTTGTCAGCCAACAAGCGGTTATTGCCCTTTGAGGTTCTGACCAGTCTGCGCAATCGCCAACTTCGTTCGATTGCATTTTTAATATGGGTTGAATTGAGAAAGTGCAATCGCTGTGCATCGGTTGGCTGATTGCTGCGTTCGGATTCGAGACCTGTATCTCGGGGGGGACGGCCGCACATTTCGAGAAACTGACTGGTAATGCTGCCGTCTGCAAGCTCAATGGAACGGTTTTCTTCCGGAATGAAGGTGAAAGGTTCCGGAATAGGGCTCGAATAGCTTTCCCTGACTCCCGAAAACCAGCACAATGCATCGATAAGGACTTCGGCATCGAGCTGACGAACAGGATAACACGCAAACAGGGCCTCGGCATCGGGATGGCTGCTGCGTGGGATTGAGGACTGCTGGTAAGTGCGGGAATTGAGAATCAGGCGGTAAATATGTCGCAGGTTAAAGTCGGCCCTGACCAACTCCTTTTCCAAGTAGTCCAGAACCTGTGGATGGATGGGGGGATTATCCGCCCGGATGTCATCAGGTTCATGGATGATACCTCGGCCAAGCAACCATGCCCAGATACGATTGGCAATATTTTGCGTGAACCAGGGGTTGTCCGGAGTGATTAGCCAATCAGCAAAGACCTGACGAGGGTCCCGGCCGGGCTCGACCCGGACAGTAACACCATCAGGCAATACCGCCTCAAAAGGCTCGGCAGGCTCGGGATTGGGGTAAACGATTTCTTCTTTCCATTCACCTGTATTCTTGTAGGCCACTCGCGAGAAGAGGGATTCCATACCGGAGCTGCGCTGCTGCGGCCATTTGTCTATCCGTACACCCATAAAGGTCAGGGCCACCGCCCTTGTTATCGCACCGGCCTGCTGACCTTGAATCGCACGATAGAAATTAACCTGTGGGGCGCGAAAGTTGCTGCCGCTGGAGGTCAAAAGCTCACGTGCAAATTGATTATAGGGCATATTTTCTTTAATAGCATCGTGAATCCAACGATGGTATGCCTGCACGGCGTTGGGCCACAGGTTGATGGGAAACTCCGCCTTGACCCGAAGAATATCACACCACTTCAGCGACCAATAGTCTGCGAACTCTTTACGCTTCAACAGCGTGTCGATTAGGGCAGCACGCTTGTCAGGATTTTTGTCATTCAAAAAAGTACGCACCTGCTTAGGTTTGGGGAGAGTACCGTTCAAATCCAAATAAAGCCGCCGAATAAAGACTTCGTCGGAACATAAATTGGCCAGCTCAATGCCTTGCTTGCGCAATGCAGCCACAACAAGATTATCGATTTCATTTTTCGGTGTGTAAATACCGGGGTTTTCAAAGGGGTGCACGATTTGAGATTGTGCGAGCGCTTCGTTTGCGAACGTCATAATTATTATAACAACGACAAGAATGATTTTTATCGTCGGTTTAATAATGAAACGACAGCCATGATTCATGATTCAGCTTTGTTTTAACTTCATAAATTGCGATATTTGTATCACTAAGATAGACGAAAAAACCACGTAATTTAATGCTATATTAGTCTGACAGGCTTTAATTATAGTGTAAAATGAAGGATTAAAGAAAAAATTTAAGTGTTTTTTCCAATATTCGGAGGTAATTCCGAGATTTTAAGCCAATATTGAGCAAAAATCAGTGAGATTGCCGGTCAAAATGTAATCCGATTCGGCGAGAGGGGTTAACTCTCCAATCAGGCGAGGTAAATGGTTCGGGGTTGTAAAAAGCTACGATATTATATTTTAACTATATATTTCGGTTTGCCGGTGGTAAGGGTGTCGGCGATATTCTGAGCGGCCTTGGTTTTGAGTTCCACCATAGATTCGACAGAAAACCAGCCGGCATGGTCGGTAAGCGTGACGTTGTCAAGATTTCTCAGTCCGCTGTCGGGATCCAGAGGTTCGGTTTTAAAGACATCAAGGCCGGCACAGGCGATTTTTTTATTTTTCAAGGCGTCAAGTAATGCCTTTTCATCGAGCAACGGGCCTCTTGAGGTGTTGATAATGACAGTTGTTGTCTTCATCAAAGCGAACTGTTCGGCGCCAATTAAGCCTCTGGTGGAAGGAAGGAGCGGTGCGTGTACAGAAATGTAGTCGGACTGTTCACAAAGGGTATTTAAATCGACGAGTTCAACGCCGGCCTCTTTGGCGGCCTGAGCGGAGACAAAGGGGTCGGCAATCAGGACACGGGAGAGATTGAAGCCGGAAAGTTTTCTGTGCAGGCATCTGGCTATCATGCCGTAACCGACAAAGCCAAATGTTTTTCCGGATATTCTGAAGACATCCTGGATTCCTGTAAGGTTCCATTGGCCGGCCCTTACGAGACGGTCTTTTCGTGAAATCTTGCGGACGCAATCAGTGAAGAACGCAAAGGCGTGGTCGGAGACATCTTCTTCGCAGTAATCCGGGACGTTGGCAAGATAAATTCCTTTTGCTTTCAGGGCGGCGGTATCGACGTTGTCATATCCGACGCCGTAACGTGAGACACATTTGCATTTGTTCATAGCGGAGATGACTTTTTTGGTGATGGGAGCGAGATTGACTATCAGGCCGTCTGCGTCGGCAACAACTTCTGCGATTTGGTCTTCGCTGTCGCTTGAGTTTACAATGACTTCGGCATCAATTTTTTCAAGGACTGCTTTTTCCTCGTCGTAGGCCGGATAGCGGCTGTCAGCGATTAAAACTTTGTATTTTGCCATTACAGTAGGCCTTTCTTTTTATTAAATGTTGTGGCAGAGATATGCACCATCGACCGGCAGTGTTATACCGGAGACAAATCCTGAGCCGTCAGCGGCAAGAAAGATTGCGGCTGCAACCAGGTCATCGGGGTCACCGAATCTACCCATAGGTGTATGAGCGAGCACATCTTTGCCTCTCTGGGTTTCCGTGCCGTCTTCATTTAGCAGCAGTCTTCTGTTCTGGTCGGCGATGAAGAAGCCGGGGGCCAGTGCGTTGACTCTTATGCCATATTGGGCGAACTCCTTTGCGTGTGCCATAGTCTGGTTCATTACGGCGGCCTTTGCGGCTGAATACGCCCAGACGCCGGAGAGGGGATTAAAACCTGCCATCGAGGCGATATTGATTATGACACCTTTTATGTTGTTGTCGAGCCAGTACTTGGCGACGTGTTTTGTTGGGAGGATACAGCCTGCCATCAGATTGAGTTTCAGGACGAAGTCAAAGTCCTCTTGATTGACGTCAACCAACGGGCCTTTACCTCTATTGCCGCCGGCACCGTTGAGGAGGATATCAACAGAGCCAAATTTAGCGTTCGATTCAGCAAGGGCTTTTATGATGGAATCTTCACTGGTCAGGTCGACCTTGACGCAAGCTACCTTTGAGGCATCGCCGCAGCTTTCGGCGATAACCCGGGCTTTTGCATCCATAGCTTCAGCGCGGATGTCCCACAGGACAATGTTTGCTCCGGCGTTTGCGAAACCTTCGGCGATAGAGCTGCAGAGCGTGCCGCCGCCGCCGGTTATAATTGCAGTTTTGCCCTGAAGGCCGAATTTATTTTGCAGGTACGACATATCAGTCTCCTGTGCTATAAAAAGCGTTTTTTTACCAAATCAAGTTTCGCCCGCAGCATTTTGGGTATCTGCGAACGTCGTAGGCAACAAGTTTATTCGGCTTGGGCGGTTTTTGCAAGGATTTTCCCTTTAATCCTGCTCAAAAAGCGGTTTGAAGTTTTTTCTGTTGACTAAATTGCCCCTTTTTATATGATAGCCGGAAGACCAAGTCGGTAGTTGAAACAGAGAAGGTTTATTTTTTAGGAGTTTATTATGGCAGAATCATTGGCAGGGGCTCCGGCTCCAAAATTAAGCGAAAACCTGAGGGGAAAACAGATTCCCCATATAGGCGTGCTTTCACGGGAGGAACTTGAAGAGGTAATTGCACTTGGCGAGTGGTTTCGAGATAACCGTTATGACCCCACTTATATGGAACTTTTGAGGGGCAGGGTTCAGTGTCTGCTTTTTGTTTACGAATCTACAAGGACCCGACTGGGATTTTCTGCGGCGATGGCCCAGCTTGGCGGCTCTACCGTGTATATGGCGGCTAAAAGCACCCAGATGGGAAGGGGAGAGTCAATAGTAGATACGGCAAGGGCGGTGGACCAGTATATCGATGTTTTCGCCGGAAGACTCTGGACGCATAAGGATATCGAACTGGCCTGCGAGAATATGCATGTGCCGGTGCTTAATGCCTGTACTCCGCTGGACCATTCAACGCACGTAATCGGTGAACTGATGGCTATAAAACAGGCCAAGGGGAAACTCGAGGGGCTGAACCTGGTTTACACGGGAATGGCGAGAGGGATACTGCATTCGTTTATCAGGGTTTGTCCTGTACTGGGGATTAACCTTACCTTAGCGGTTCCCGAGTCGTATGCCGAGACCATCAATGAGGAGATACTCGCCGAGGGCAAAGCCAAAGCCGAGAAGGCCAAAACACAGCTTGAGGTCTGCACCGACTTGAAAGAGGCAATGAAGGACGTTGATTTTGTTCAGGCAAGCACGCTGATGCGCAGTATGCTCGCCGGTGAGCAGTCGCCGGAAGAAAAAAGAGTTGAGATACCAAAGTGGACGGTGACCGATGAAGTTCTGGATTGTGCCAAACCTGATGTGATATACAGCCATTCAGGCCCGGCGCACAGAGGCGTTTGTGCCACCAATGAGGTCATGGACGGGAAAAGGTCGATTATTCAGCAGGAAGCAAATAACGCAATTTACTCGAAGAAGGCACTTCTTGCGTTAACGGTTAAATAGTACCAAAGATTAGAACATAAGAGCACAAGTCTATAAGGAACGGATGCACTTATGGCTTGTGCTCTTTATTGTGCAGCTTATCAGAAAGGAAAGTCTTATGGATAAAGTTCGTGTTGGTATTGTCGGTTCGAAGTTTGCGGCGGATTTTCACTGTGACAGCTATGCCCGGAATGACAAGGCTGAGATTGTTGCAGTTGCAGCTATCGACAATCTAAAGGAGATTTCCGAAAAGTGGAGCATCCCCAAGACCTATGAAGACTACAACGAAATGCTAAAAGACGAGTCAATCGACCTTATTTCGGTGTGTGTTCCGAATTTTCTTCATCACGAGGTGACTGTCGCATCGGCAAAGGCGGGGAAGCATATTCTTTGTGAAAAACCGCTTGCCATCACCGTCGAAGACGCCAAAGAGATGATTGAGGTATGCAGGAAAGAGGGTGTGAAACTTTTTTACGGGGAAGACTGGTGCTTTGCTCCGGCACTGATGAAGGTTATTGAGATTGTCAATGAAGGCGCAATCGGCGAAGTTCTCTATGTCAAGGCAAAAGAGGTTCACAACGGCACCCACAGTCCGTTTGCCAAAAACGCAAAGTATTGCGGCGGGGGCTGCCTGATTCACCTTGCTATTCACCCGATTGGATGGGTCTTGCATTTTCTCGGCAACGAAGGTAAAAACAAGGTTGTTGAAGTAATGGGCAAGGTGAACGGCGGAAGCGGCGACAACTATGTACACAAAGACAACACCGGAGAAGACTGGTCGCTTGGGGTTATGAAGTTTGCCGACGGCAAGCATGCGTTCGTAGAGGGTAATTATATCACTGTCGGCGGTATGGATGACAAGGTCGAGATTTACGGAACAGAGGGCGTCATCAAGGCGGACTTGACTTTCGGCTCTAATCTGAACGTTTACAGCCGGCCGGGGTATTCGTACTGCATTGAAAAGACGGACAATACGCTCGGGTGGACCAAACCGGCGGTCGATGAGTTTTACAATCTCGGTTACGTCCAAGAACTCGCTTACGCAGTTGACTGTATATTAAATGACGATGAACCGATACACGGCGCCAGCGGTGAAATGGGACAAACGTGTATGGAGATTGTTGGGGCAATGTATCAGTCAAACACCGAAGAAAA
Source organism: uncultured Pirellulales bacterium (assembly GCA_964539795.1). Taxonomy (GTDB): domain Bacteria; phylum Planctomycetota; class Phycisphaerae; order Sedimentisphaerales; family Anaerobacaceae; genus CAZTKW01. Next base: position 12,818 of record CAZIKS010000020.1, on the reverse strand, counting down.
GACGATTAAAGGCTCGTGGTAGAAGTTTTGTTGAAAAAAGGTAAATCATTATGGCAAAGTACACAGATTTTGATATTCCAATTACTGTTGCGGGTTTGAAATTCCGCAATCCATTTTATGTTTCGTCCGGTCCGACAACGATGACGATTGAACAACTTGAAAGAATCGACCGATGCGGATGGGGCGCAGCGTCACTTAAGCTGACGATTGACCCGGAGCCGTATATTAACAGGCGGCCTCGCTACGGGTATTATCCTGAAAAGAATTTTCTGAGCTTTACAGCGGAAAAACGGTTGGTACTTGATGAATTGCTGAAGCTTATTGAGCAGGGACGCAAACGAGCCAAAAATCTCATACTCTTTTCTAATATAACTTATTCGGGTGACAAAGGCATCGAGGGATGGGTGAACGTGGCCAAGAAATGTGAAGAGGCCGGTGCGCATATAAATGAGTTGAATATGTGCTGTCCGAATATGTCATTTAATGTTGATTTGACCGGCGATGACAAGGGCGGCCCGAAAACTGGCGCCAGTCTCGGCCAGAACGAACAGGCCATCGCCGCCATTGTCAAAGCCATAAAGGAAGAAACAAGCATTCCTCTTTTTGTAAAAATCACGCCGGAAGGAGGCAGGCAGGCGGACATAGCCAAGGTTGCACTGGAAGCGGGCGCCGACGGGGCGGGCGGGAACGCAAACCGTCTGGCTATTCCCCCGATTAATATCGATAATCCGACGAAGTCAATGTACTTTCTTCAGGAAGAAATCGGGATGGCTTGTATGAACGGGGACTGGCTGAAGCCGCTGGCTTTGCGGGACGTTTACGAAATGAGAAAGAAATGCGGTCCGGATTCTATTCTTACCGGCACGGGGGGTATATCAAACTGGGAGGATGCGGCAGAGATGATTATGTGCGGTGCCGACCTTGTAGGTATGTGCACGGCGACACTGGTTTACGGTTTTGGCTTTATGCCGGAATTCATACACGGGTTTAAGCAATATATGAAAGATAAAGGCTACAGCACAGCCGGCGATATGCGTGATATACTCGTGCCGGCGATCACCTCGGCACCGGACCTGACAATTTACGCCGGTAACGCACGTATTAAAGAGCCGAATCTGGCGGCCCCATGTACATACTCCTGTCCGAATTCGGTGCCGGCGCAGGGTTATGTCCGCAAGGTAGCCGAGGAAGAGTTCGAAGAGGCTTATCAGCTTATTATGTCCCGCTCACCGCTTCAGTCAATCTGCGGCAAGATATGCGACCATCCCTGTGAAACCGAATGCACGAGGGGGCTTAAAGACGAGCCGATAATGATTCGCGAAATCAAGCGATTTGTTCTTGAAATGGCTGAAAAAGAGGGCTGGAAGCCGAAAAAACTTTCTGAAAGAGGGAAAAAAAGAAAAGAAAAAGCAGCGATAATAGGTTCAGGGCCGGCGGGACTTGCCTGTGCCTATGACCTTGGGCGGGCGGGTTATGAAGTAACTGTATTTGAAGCCGCTGAGAAGCTCGGCGGGATGCTTAACTACGGCATTCCCAGTTTTAGATTGAGCGAAGAGGAAATACAAAAGGAAATCGACGTTATCAAAGGTCTGGGCGTAACATTTAAGACCAATATTAGTTTTGGAGATGATATTACAATCAAGAGCCTTAAAAATGAAGGTTTTGATGCGATATTTGTTGGTATCGGCGCTCAGGAAGGTATGAAGATGGGTATCAAGGGCGAGGAACTCGACGGCTGTATAAGTGCGGTCGACTTTCTCAAAGATACCGCAGCGGGTAAAAGACCGCATCTCGGCAATCGTGTTGCTGTAATCGGCGGAGGTTTTACCGCTGTCGATACTGCCCGTACGGCCGTTCGTCTTGGTGCAAAAGAAGTCTTCATTCTTTATCGCCGGACAAAAGACGAAATGCCCGCAACGGCCGAGGAGGTCACCGAGGCCGAGGAGGAAGGCGTAAAGATTATGTATCTCGTTTCCCCACAGCAGGTAATCGGCAATGGTAAAGTCGAGAAGCTGAGACTATTGAATTATGTGCTCGGAGACGAGGACACATCCAGCAGACGAAGGCCTGAAGAGGTTCCGGGGACCGAGTTTGACCTCGAGGTCGATACGATTATTTCGGCTGTCAGTCAGAATGTTGCCGCAGGTTTCGGTCAGGATTTGGAACAAACCGGCTGGGGGACTATAAAGGTCGATGAGCAAAGCGGCGCGACCAATATAGACGGAGTTTATGCCGGAGGCGACTGTGTCCGCGGCCCAGAGAATGTAATAAGCGCAATCGCCGACGGAAAAAGGGCCGCTGCAAGCATCGATATTAAGCTTGCCGGTGATGATGCCATTTTAAGTTACGACCTTCCAAAGGTTATGGCTGATAAGGAACAGGTGCTTGCTCGAACAGGGGGAAAGGCACGGGCCTGGCGTCCAAAACTTGATTACATCGACGGTGACAAGCGTAAGAGAAACTTTGAAGATTATACCAAGACACTAACCCGCGAGCAGACGGTGGCTGAAGCTTCGAGGTGTCTGGCGTGCGGGTGCGGCGCAGGCTGTGAGATATGTAAGGACATCTGCAAAATGTTCAGCTATGAGATGGACGCAAACGGCAGGATGATACTCGACGAGGAACAATGTGTGGCGTGCGGTATGTGTATATGGCGATGTCCGAATAAAAACGTCGAAATGATACAGACGGGAACAGAGAATCTTGTTTGACAAAATCCCAGGAAGTAAAAAAGTACTACAATTAAAGGAGCGAAAAGAAATGGCTGCAAAGGTGGTTAAGCTTGGAGAAATCAAATCGGGCGAATCCTGCCGTTATGACGGAGTCTCGCTGGGTGAGGTTATGCTGCGGCTGGACCCTATAGATACACCTACTGCGAGGGCAAACCAGATGAGGGTATTTCAGGGCGGCGGCGAAACTAATGTTGCCTGTGGGTTAGCCCACACCTTTGGGTTGCGGTCGGCGGTTGTTACAGCTTTGGTAGATGACGAGGTCGGCAGGAATATCAGAAACCAGCTCAGGGCCGCCGGGGTCGATGTGAGCAAAATCATCTGGTTCAACACTAAAAGTGACGGTTCGAGATTATCGACCGACCAGAAAGGCACACTGACTAACGGTATTAATTTTACGTTCACAGGAAAGGGCGTTATACCTTCTAATACATGCTATTACAGGGCGCATTCGGCGGTGAGAGAATTGAGAGCTGGTGATATTGACTGGGACCGGATATTCGGGGAGGAAGGTGTACGTGTATTCAATACGGGCGGCATTTGCACACTGATATCACCGACTTCATCGGATGTGGTACTGGAGGCGGTCAAAAAGGCCAACGAATTTGGAACTTTTGTAGCGGCTGATTTGAACTACAGGTCGAAAGTTGAGCCGGACAAGAACAGGGCAAGACAAATCAACCAGAAAATCGCTCCTTATCTTGGTTTCCTGGTAGGCAACGATTCGGACATAAGCGACGCCCTCGGCTACGAAACCAAAGTCGCCAAAGGCGCTGCTTTTGAGAAGTGGCTCGATGCTTACAAGGAGACTGTCATCAAGGTCGCCGGTGATTTCCCCAATCTGAGTCTTATTGGTACACAGTGGCGAGGAGCGCATAATGCCGATATGATTAGCTGGGGCGCCGTTCTTTATGATGTTGCAGCCGGGAAGTTTCACGTTGCACCGCTGAGAGAGAATATTCCAATCCGGGACAGGACAGGTGGAGGCGACTCGTTTACCTCCGGCGTTACAGCGGCGATTCTAAAAGGCAATGACCTCGAAACGGCCGTGCAGTGGGGTGCCGCTCACGGCGCACTGGTCCAGGAGACGCCGGGTGATATTACGATGATAGAAGAGAATCTGCTGCTGGCCGAAGTTAAAAGGGCTGCATCCGGCGGTGGTGTAAAAGCTACGAGATAAATGGTTAACCGATAATTTTGGAGATTGTTAGATGGCTGAATATAAAAGAGACAGAAGCCGGGTTGATAAAGCTATCCGCAAAAGCGGCGTAGTTGTTGTGATGAACAAAAAACATGTCAAGAACCCTGAACATATGATTACAACGATGTGGGAGGTTTACCAGGCCGGTTATCTGGCGGAGTGTACTTTTCGCATTGATAAAGCCATTCTTGCAGAAGCTATGCAGGAGTTGACGGCAAAAAGAATCGAATGTCCTGAAGATAATCCGTTTATATTAGGTGTCGGCAGTGTAATAAATCCTGCTGAGCTGGAAGCAGCTCTGGAGATGGGCTTTGATATGATAGTTGCGCCTGCTAATGTGATGGGCGGTTACGGCGAAGGTAAAGATTTTGTGAAGATTTGTCAGGAAGCGAATGTTTTCAGCGCGCCGGCCATATTTACTCCGACGGAGCTACAGTATTTTATCGAAAGGTCCGATGGCCTGGAGCCGGACGCCATCAAAGTTTTTCCAGCCAATACGCACGGGCCGAGCGGTGTAAAAGGTCTGCTGGCGCCGTATGTTCGTGACAGACACAACGGGCGAATAATTATGCCTACAGGCGGCGTCAATTATGAGACCGGGCCTAAGTATCGGGAAGCGATAAGTGCAAACGGATATACACCCGTTTTAGGAATGTCTGCCCCCCTGAAAATCGTCGAGGCAGAACAAAAGCCCGGTGATGTCGAAACGATTAGGCGTTCGCTGGCTGAATTTAAGTCAAAGATGCCATCTTAACGAATCTCAGGCGGTTATTTTATTGCCGGGACAAGAGCTGGCCGCCCTGTTCGATATTTTCCTTTGTGAATACACGCGAAGAGAGAGTAATTTCTTTTGGCACCTCTTTTCCGATTAGAATCTCCAGGGCAATTTCGACGGCTTCTTTTCCCCCGGTAGGATACTCGAAGCTGGCCTCTAATACTCCCTGTTTGACATAAATCTGACCTTCCTGCGGCAAGGCGTCTATCCCCACGAACCTGATATCTTTTTCCCGCCCTGCTGCCTGAGCGGCCAGATAAGCGCCGTGGGCTCCGGGGTCGTTATGAGCATAAACCAGGTCAATCTCGTCAAAGCGTGCTAAAGCCGATTCCATTTCTTTCCTGGCATTTGGTTCGAGCCATTTCATATCGGCTTCGAAAATAATTTTTATGTTCGTACCTTCGATACCTTCACGAAAACCCGAATTGCGGTCCTGGCCGGGCGTGGAGGTCATCAGGCCCATAAGCTCTACGACTTTTCCCTTGTTTCCGAGCAGTTGGGCTATCCATTTGCCAGCGGCCCTGCCGATTTTTTCATTATCGGCGCCGATAAAACAGGTGTATTGGTCGCCAAGCACTCGGCGGTCCAAAACTATAACAGGTATGCCTTTCTGATATGCCTGGGCCACAACAGGCGTTAGAGGGGCAGCCTCTTTAGGGGAGATAATGATAAGGTCTGCCCCGGCACTTATAAATTCCTCGGTTTGGGCTCGCTGCTTCAATGTATCATTCTGCGCATCTTTGAATATGACCTTTAACTCGGCGTGAGCATCGGATGCCTTTTTTATATCGGCATTCATTTGTACTCGCCAGGGCTCTCCCAGATTACACTGGCTCATTCCGATGGTCCATTTGGCTTCGGTTTCCGACTTCTCTTTTTTGCCGCATCCGGTGACAATCACAGCCAGAATAACCGATAAAATCAACAATCCTTTCATTTTTTTCATTTTTGTACCCTTTATTTTCTATTTTTCTGGAACAGAACAGCCGCTATGATAATAACTCCTGTAAGCATTAATCGTTTATCTTCACCCACGGCATTTATACTGAGGATTTTTTCAAGGTATCCTATTGTCAGAACGCCGAGCAGCGTAAGCCATATCCCTCCCCTGCCGCCGCGGAGGCTCGTTCCTCCGATGACCACCATTGCTATTGCCGAAAGTTCGTATGCGATTCCGGCTTCGGGGTCGCCCTGCAGCTCCTGAGAGGCCTGGCAGATACCGGCTATTGCACAGAACAGGCCGCTGAGGCCATAGGCGAGTGTCTTTACAGCCGATACGGGGACGCCGGAGAGCCTGGCGGCGGCTTCATTGCCGCCAATGGCGTAGATATACCTGCCGGGACGCAGCTTCGTGAGCAAAATCCAGCTTATGATAAGACAAACCAGGAAAACGAGAGTTACGACGGATATATTGTCGCCGGCGACTTTGGAATTTAAGAAGGTAAAAATCTGCGGCGCTTCGACGTAGCTGTAGCTGCCGTCGGGAAGCTGAACGGCGGTGGAGATTTTCTGGCCGCCGGAGATTAACTTTCCGAGGCCGCGGGCAAAGACCATCATCGCCAGCGTTGCAATAAACGGCTGGATGCTGAATCGAGCGATAAGCAGCCCCGAACCCGCCCCGCAGGCGGCGCCGATAAGCAGGCACAATACTATAGCCAGCGGCGCCGAGATTCCCCGATGAATTGTTAAAAGGCTAAATGAAACCGCAGTCAAAGCAAGAATACTGCCTACCGACAAATCGATACCGCCGGTGATAATAACCAACGTCATCCCGCAGGCCAGAATGCCGTAAACAGAAACCGCCCTTAACATATCGCGGTGCGTCAACCAGTTAAGAAATGCGCCGTCGGCATTGAAAATAATGCCGAGTACAAAGACAACAGCCAACGCCCCCAGGGCCCTGGCCGTAGGCGAATAAAGCCATCGAACAATACGCGTTTTGGATTGTGTGTGTTCGTAAATCAAGCCGGCACCTTCTCTCCCATAGCCGCAGCCAGAATTTTTTCCTGCGTAGCACTATCGCGGGAGAATTCGGCGGTTATTCTGCCCCTGTGCATAACTATAATCCTGTCGCTCATAGCCAAAAGTTCCGGCATTTCAGATGTAATCAGAACTATTGCGATACCCTTTTTGCTCCAGGCGTTCATAAGCCGGTATATTTCGTGTTTTGCGCCGACATCGACGCCGCGCGTGGGTTCATCGAGCAGCAAAATTGCAGGATTAGTCTGAATCCATTTGGCTATGACTACTTTTTGCTGGTTTCCCCCTGAAAGCGACTCGACCGGCTGGTCCAGAGACGCTGCTTTTAACTGGAGTGATTGTGCCTGTTTTGCAGCGGCGGCGATTTCACGCTTGGGCTTTAGCCACCCACCGGGTGAAAATCCGCCCAAAGATGCGAGGGTAGTGTTTTGAACTATATTCATTTCCATTACAAGGCCGTTTTCCTTGCGGTCGTTGGTCAGTAGTGCAATTCCGGCTTTGACAGCCTTTTTCGGGCAGACAGGCCTAAATTGTTTGCCGTCAATTTTAATCCGGCCGGTGACTGATTTGCCGTAAGTCCCGAAGATGCCGCCGAGCAACTGACTTCGCCCTGAGCCGGCAAGGCCGGCAATACCTAAAATCTCACCCGCCCTGACACGAAAAGAAACATTGTCAACCTTGCGCCGGCCTGTTTTGCCGCCGCTGCCGTGAATGCAGAAGTTGCGGACTTCAAGCCTTATCTCGCCGGTTTTTGCCAAATGTCGCGGGAACTGCTGATTCAGTTCCCGCCCGACCATCCACTGGATTAATTTGTCTTTATCAAGTCCTGCGGCGGCGGCCGTGGCGATATGTCTGCCGTCCCGCAGAACGGTAATTCTGTCTGCGAGCCGGTAAATCTCCTCCATCTTGTGTGTGATATAGATAACGCCGCAGCCCTGGTTTTTGAGCTTCTCGATTATACCGAACAGTTTTTCTACCTCCGGCTCGGTCAGTGCGCTCGTAGGTTCATCCATTACGATAATGCGGAGAGGGTCAGGTGCTTCTTTTGCCTGCCGAAAAAATGTACCCGAGCCTTTACATATCTCTATCATCTGTTGAATTGCGAGGGGGTAATCGGCGACCGGCCGGGACACATCTATATCCAGTCCGAGGTTCGCCAGATGTTTGCGAGCCTGTTTTGCCATCAATGTTTTATCGAGCCATAGGCCGCGGGTTTTTTCTCTGCCGAGAAAGATATTTTCAGCCACGCTCATCGGGCCTACAAGTGAAAGCTCCTGATGTATAATTGAAATACCTTTGGCGGCTGCCTCGTTGACAAACTTGAACCTAACAGGCTCGGAACTTAAATGGATTTGGCCGGTGAAATCGTCATAAACACCTCCGAGAATTTTAATCAGCGTGCTTTTGCCCGCGCCGTTCTCGCCGGCAAGTACATGAACCTCGCCGGAGTACAGGTCAAAACTGACATCACTGAGCACCTGTACACCGGAAAAGGCCTTACAAATCCGGTCCATTTTAAGCAGACGTTTTTGTTTTTCTGTCACCGACTCAATCCTCGGTTATTAACCAACTCGGTTTGGCATTATACCCTTTTCAAGCTGTTTAGCACCTGTTTTTTTGGTTTATCTTTGTGTCCCGGGGAAAAATGTAGTATATTTGAGCGTAAGAAACCATAAGTTGAACAGAAAATATGGAGGATTAGCCATGGCTAAGAAAATATCCGCCATTCGTTTACCGGCCATAAGAAAAGCCTTGTCTAAGATACCTGTTATTGGGGTTTTTGCCGCCGGTGACCCACGCATTGACCGATTGAGTCGAAACCGCTGTCAAAATATAGTCAAACTGGTTGCTGACAGTATAAGCGGCTCGGTAGTTTTGCCTGATAAAACACCGGTACCTGTGGTTTATTCCGATACCCTGGTTGATGGCGAGCCGCAGGCTGATGTTGTTGCCCAGCAGTTCCGCAAAGCCGGCGTAGATATTATAGTATGTGTGCCGGACACCTGGGCCTTTCCACAGCTTACAACTATCTCGCTATTGCAGCAGTTTCCTCCGGATACGCCCATCAATATAACCTGCGGCAATAGCGCTCCAAAACCCGGAGTAGTCTATGCCCACGCAACCAGCGGGGCAATCAGCCAGTACGGGCGACTCGTTACGCTAAATGTCGGGAACTGGTCCGATACCGGAATATCCCCGAAGATAAGCAAACCGACGATAGATGCACTGATTGAATGGTGCTATGGGGCTGTTACCACCGTTGGGCTGCGGGGTCGCAGAGTTGTTATTTTCGGCCACGACTCAATGGGAATGGAAACAGCCCTTGCACATATACCGGCGACGAGAAACATTTTCGGTTTGGAAATAACGCGGCTGGACATGAAGCTTTTGGCTGATATGCTGAATAAAAAAGCTTATGATGAAAAAGAGCTTAAGGCGCTGCGGGGCTGGATTAACAAACATATCGGCAAAAGGCTCGAACTTCGTGATGACGCTGACAGCCGGCGATTTGATATGAGCCTGGCGATGTACCTGATAATTCGTGACCTGATGGCAGAATTAAAGGCGGTTGGTGGCGGCTTTATGAGCCAGCTCGAATGGGGCAGCGACAAGCGAGGCATCCCGTTACCCGTAGCTGACACTATGGAATCTTTATTCAACAGCACCTTCGACCATAACGGACGAAAGGCGCCGCTGCCTTATGCGACCGAGGCGGATGTGCAGGGACTTTTGACTATGCTGTTTATGACTTATCTTAGCGGCGGCAATCCACCCTTGTTTATGGATTTCAGGAAAGTATGGGAAGGGTGGGAAATCGAAGAGCTGGCTGAAAAAATCGGCGCCAAAAAGCTGGATAAAAAAGCAGACTGGTTTACAAAAGGTCTCGTCGACGGAAATAATTCCGGTAGTGCAGCTTTTGACTGGGCGGCCGAGCCCGGGGCGTCTATAAAGACAATTATGAGTGGCGTAAGTATGCCTTTAGCCAATGAGGAGTATTTCCCGGGCGGTGGAAATTCGGTGACATTCCGGACACCCGGCGGCATCGAGGGCATAGCCGGGCGAATGGCTTACAGCTCTCTTACAGGGATGTTCAGCCTGATATGGGACCAGGCCCATACAACACATCTGCCGGATGAGCTGGCAGATGCGATTTGTAATCTTTCCGACGTTACCTGGCCTCATACTTTTGTTGTGCCGAAATATGCCAGTATGGTAGAGTACAAGCAGTACCCCCCTGCCAACCACCTTCATATGACCTGGAACTTACCGGTTGCCCGCCTGCAGTACTGGATGGATTTGACCGGCGTATTGAGTGTTACGCCATGGGCTGCCCGACCGAAATTTATCGAAGGCGTAGATAGACCTCAGCCGCTGGTACACCTATTAAACGGCGGCGAAGACGCTTATAAGCAATTGAAAAAGTGAGATTTATTAAAGACTTTAGTCTATGGCTTACACAATTGGCCTTGATTACGGAACGAATTCGCTGCGATGTGTAATCGTGGATATTACCGATGGGACCGAACTTGCCACAGTCGTATATGAATATGAAACAGGTGACAACGGAATAATACTTGACAGTGACAACCACAATCTTGCTCGGCAGAATCCCGTCGACTACATAAAAGGAATTGAAATTACAGTAAGAGGGGCAGTCACCAAGGCACAGAAGGCAGACAAAGATTTCAAGACAGACGATATCATCGGTATCGGAGTTGATACCACCGGCTCGACACCGCTGCCGGTCGACAAAAATAGCACTCCTCTTTGTATGCTGGAAAAATTCAGGGACAACCCAAATGCCTGCGTCTGGCTTTGGAAGGACCATACCTCCCATGCTGAAGCGGCGGAGATTACCGAACTCGCGGCAAAACTGCACCCCGAATATCTGGCCAAGTGCGGCGGAACGTATTCTTCGGAATGGTTTTTCAGTAAAATCTTTCATTGCCTGCGAGCAGACCCTGATGTTTTTAAAGCTGCCTATAGCTGGCTGGAGTGCTGTGATTATATTCCAGCGGTTTTGACCGGTACGACAAAGCTCGATTCTATAAAGCGCAGCCGATGTGCAGCAGGTCACAAAGCCATGTTCAACAGCCGGTGGGGAGGTTTGCCGGCCAAAGAGTTTCTTGCAGAACTGGACCCTGCCCTTGGTGAGCTTCGCGACCGGCTTTATGAAAAAACCTACACTGCTGACTCAGCAGCGGGCCGTCTCTCAAAGCAGTGGGCCGACAATCTCGGATTACCATCCGGCATTGTTGTGGCAGTGGGAATAATCGACGCTCATTCAGGCGCTGTCGGTTCAGGCATTGCACCGGGCAGACTTATAAAAATTATTGGTACAAGCTGTTGTGATATGCTGGTAGCAAAATCAATACAGGATATACCGGGGATATGTGGAATAGTTGATGGTTCGATTTTGCCGGGTTTCTTTGGTTTGGAAGCGGGCCAATCCGCGGTGGGCGACCTTTTCAACTGGTTTGTAAACTATCTTCAGCCCGGCGGAGAAAAAGCCGGCTCGCACGAGGCGTTAACCCAAAAAGCTTCTTTACTAAAGCCGGGGCAGACCGGTCTTTTGGCTTTGGACTGGAATAATGGTAACAGAAACATTTTGGCCGACCAGAGACTTACAGGATTGCTTGCAGGCCAGACGCTGCATACAAGGCCGGAAGAGATATACCGGGCATTGATTGAGGCAACTGCCTTTGGCGCTCTTACGATTATTAACAGGTTCGAAGAGTACGGAGCTAAGGTCTCGGAGGTCATAAATTGCGGCGGCATTGCCGAAAAAAATCCTTTACTGATGCAGATTTATGCCGATGTGACCGGCAGAGAGATGAAGATTTCTCGTTATGCACAGAGCTGCGCGTTAGGAGCGGCTATAGCTGCTGCGGTGGCCGGCGGCGGATACGGTAATTTCGCAGAAGTTCAGAAAGCTATGTGCGGTGTGAAAGAGATTATTTATAAGCCAATCAGCCAAAACCATAAAGTCTATCAACAGCTTTATGCGCTTTATAGAAAGCTGCACGACGCCTTCGGCCTGCAAAATTATAGCGGTTCACTTGCCGAGGTGATGAAAGAATTGCTGGCAATAAAAGAAGGTGTGATTTCCTGAGATTGGCGATTAAGTTAGAAAGTTGGTTCGCACTTATTGTCTATAAGACCAGAAGTGTTAGTAAAAAGGAGGATTTTTGTGTATAAGCGAAGAGCTTTTGTTCGGCTGGTGGTGGCGGGCGTGTCTATTGGATGACTTCTCGGCGGTGGCGAGGCGGGGTGTGGAGATGTAGAGGCGTGCGGGTGTGCTTGTAGCTGGCGGCGGGAACTGATTGGGCGGTAGCGTTAAGTTTATACCACAAAAGCGTGGCGGCTGGGATGGCCGCCACGCTTGCAAAAACTTTCTATATCAAATCAATATGACCTGATATTACTAATTTCTACTTAGCTGAGATTACTATCTCGTCCATGTAGATGTAATCACCGTTGCTGCTGGCATCACACCTGAACTTGAACTGCATATCCGTCGGGAAGTTGTAAAGGCCGCTGTCAATGATTAAGTCAGTATCAGTTATCTGGTAGAATGAGCCATTGCTGAAATCAGTTCCCGCAGCATAGGTCGCTATTATCTCCCAGCTATTGCCGTCCCAGAACTCCACAAAGAAATCCTCGCCGCTTTCCATACTTCTCGGGTAGTACCAGAACTCAACCTTAATCTGCGAGTATGATGAAACATCGATGCTGTTGGTGTAGTAGAATGCCGATGCATCACCGGTGTTGTCGCAAATTCTGGCACAATAAGTGCCCTGATGGGCATAGCCTGCATCGTTGCTGCTGCGACGACAATCGCCGCCACCGTCGGTGTAGCTGCCCCAGCCGGCCTCGAAGTCATCGTTGGTAAGTTCAGTCCACTGTTGTGCCGTGGCTTCGGTGGTAAAACTCCAGACGTTGCCTGTTGTAGTTCCGGCAGCATTGATTTCATCGATGCGCCAGTAGTAGGTGGTATCGTTGGCCATTGTGCCGGGGTCAAAGGTGGTTGCGGTTTGGTTGCCCTGGAAAGTGCCGGGGCTGCTTGTGCCGAAGTAAACATCACTTGAGGTCGAGTCAGTACCTGCCGTCCAGCTTAAATCAGCATCGATAC
>CAZIKS010000019.1:16822-28372 GCA_964539795.1 uncultured Pirellulales bacterium | reverse complement strand
ATTTATTTTCCCAGTTTAATTTTCTTTTTTCTTTGCTCCGCGGGATTCAATATTTAGTATTAGTTTTCTTTTTCCCTATTCCCCTCATCTTACCCATTTTAACATTTTACCCACTCTCATTTTGACAGACCAATTTTGCCCCTAAAAAAACTTGCCCATTTTAACATCCAGGGAGGTTTTTGTATCGGGTGTGCAATTTTTTACAAAAAACTACATAAAAACGAGTCATTTTTTAACTTTTTTTTCAATTTTTCCGCTTTTTGTTCGTTTTTTCGTCTTTTCTTTGTCATTTTGTGACTTTTTTTGACGTTTTGTTCCCGTTTTCCCTCCCAATAGTCAATCGTAAATAGTAAATAGACAATTAATAAAGCCCCCATTTTCAGCCCAAAAACAAGCCCCCTAAAAAACCACATAACCAAAAATCTGCGTCATGCAGCCCTTTCGGCCGCGTCGGAGGTAAACCTCCAATATACTCATTGTATTATGCTTACTTCCTCCAAATTGTAAACCATTTTTTCGTCGTACTGCAGCTTATTGTCGATACCAGCATAATAATCATAATTAAGTAAACTGTATTTGAACTTTTCATTTTTTTTAACTCCGAAATAAGATTTAGTTAAATATTTTCAACAATCGCTGCTTCTTTATATTGGTAAATTATTCAAAGAGGACTTTTAGTTCTTGTTTTTTTGCTTTGCTGATTTGCTGGGAGTCGGTCCATACGGCGAGGGCAAGGCTTTTTCTGCAGGGGCAGCCGGCGGAGGAAAGTTCATTGTCACATTGCAGGACGGCTGTAATCAATTGCAGGCAGTTATCGGCTGCAGTTTGCAGATTGGCAATAATTTCCTTTAGGAGGGTTTGCTTGTTTTTTTTGCCTTCGTGGGGTTTCCAGCAGTCATAATCACTTGCCAGAGCCACCATCGCATAACACATCTGCGCTTCCCTTGCGAGTTTTGCCTCGGGCATGGCTGTCATACCAATTAAGTCACCACCCCAGGCGCGGTGCATTAAAGACTCAGCCCGGGTTGAAAACTGCGGGCCTTCCATACAAACGTAGGTGCCCTCAGGATGGGTTTTTATGTTGATGCTTTGGGCAATCTCAAAGATTTTCCGGCCGAGCCTTCCGCAGACCGGCTTAGCCATCTCGCAGTGAACGGCTGCAAAGCCGTTGAAAAAGGTGCCGAGTCGATTGAATGTTTTATCAATAAACTGGTCAACGACGATTAGGTCACCGGGGGCAATTTCTTCACGAAGGGAACCGACGGCACCGCTTGTTATCAATGTCCGGACGCCGAGTTTTTTGAGGGCAAAAATGTTGGCTGCAAACGGGATTTCACTGGGGGAGAGCTTATGTCCCTTGCCGTGGCGATTTAGAAATGCAATTTTGTTTTCGCCCAACTCGCCGACCATAATGGCCGTGCTGGGAGAGCCGAAGGGAGTATCGATATCGTGAAATTCCGCACCGCTGATTTTGCTGGCCAGTGCATCGCCCAGTCCGGTACCGCCTATTATGCCGATTAGTTCTTCCGCCATTTTTTTTATTTCCTTTACACTTGCAATCGTTGAAAGCGGCTATGATATTTGTTTTTTCAGCCATTTACAAGGATTGTTACAGCGATTGCGCTCATTTAATCAAAAGTTAACCCAATAGCATTTTCTCTACACAAAGTTGAGTTGACATCAACGGAAGAATAATTTAGACTAATCGGCGAAAAAAGCGCATAATTTAGGTTTTGTCATAAATTGAAAGGAGAATTTATGAAACTTAACCGAAAACTGAAAATGGGGATGGTTGGGGGAGGCCCGGGCGCATTTATCGGTGAGGTCCACCGCAAAGCGGCCCGTATGGACGGCCAAATTGAATTAGCCGCAGGAGCTTTCGATATCAACCCACGAAAATCAAAGCAAATGGGTAAAGAATTATATCTTGATTCCCGGCGGGTATACCGCAACTATGAAGAGATGATAGAGCGCGAGCTTAAGCTGGGGGAAGGGGAAAGAATCGATTTTGTGGCGGTAACTACGCCGAATAACTGGCATTTTCCTATAGCGCGGGATTTTTTGAAAGCCGGTTTCCATGTAATGTGCGAAAAACCGATGACGTTCGACGTTAAGGAAGCGAGAGCTTTGCAGAAAATCGTTAAGCAGTCGCGAAAAGTATTCGGGCTGATGCACAATTACACGGGGTATCCGATGGTTAAGCTGGGGCGCGATTTGGCCAGAGGAGGTGAATTAGGAAAAATTCGCAAGATTGTGGTGCAGTATCCACAGGGGTGGCTTGCTACGCCTTTAGAGAAGACAGGGCATATGCAGGCCGGGTGGCGAACCGACCCTAAACAAAGCGGTGCGGCTGGGTGTATAGGAGATATCGGCACGCATGCTGAGAACCTCTCGGAGTATATCACCGGCCTGAAAATCAGGGAGATATGCGCCGACCTGACGAGGTTTATCAAGGGACGGCGACTCGACGACGACGGCAACTGTCTGCTTCGGTTCAATAACGGGGCCAAGGGGGTTCTGCATTCGAGCCAGATTTCCATCGGGGAGGAAAACGGGCTGGCCATCTGGGTCTACGGGGAAGAGAAAAGCCTCGAATGGCACCAGGAGCATCCCAATTACCTTTATGTAAAGACGCCTGACAACCCGCTGCAAGTGTGGAGGCGCGGCAATGATTATGTGGGGGCGAAGAGTCCGGCGGCTGGGCGGGCCACGCGGCTGCCTTTCGGGCATCCGGAGGCTTTTCTTGAGGCGTTTGCCAATAATTACTGCAACTTTGCAGATACCGTGCGGGCCAGAATGAGCAGGACCAAACCTGATAAGCTGGCACTGGATTTTCCGAATGTTGACGACGGGCTTAGGGGTATGCTGTTTATAGAGACCGTTGTGGCCAGCAGCAAAAGTAAACAAAAATGGACGAAGATGAAAAAATAAAGGAGAAGAAAAAATGGCGAGACCTGTAACGATATTTACCGGCCAATGGGCGGATTTGCCGCTGGAGAAATTGGCCCGGATGATGGCGAAATTGGGATATGACGGGCTTGAGTTAGCCTGCTGGGGGGACCATATGGACGTGGCACAAGCGGCTGTGGACAAGGGATACTGTAAAAAGCAGCTTGCGATACTGAAAAAGAATAACCTGAAGGTTTTTGCGATAAGCAATCACTTAGCCGGACAGCTGGTTTGTGATTTAAATGACGACAAGCGCAGCGATGCTATTGCTCCGCCGGAACTTGCCGGCGATGCGGAAAAGAAAAGAGAATGGGGCGTCGAGTGTATGAAGAACTCGGCGCGGGCTGCGAAAAACCTGGGCCTTAAGGTGGTTAATGGTTTTACGGGGTCATCCATCTGGCATATGTTCTATGGGTTTCCACCAATAACCGACAAGATGATTAATGACGGCTTTAAGTATTTTGCGGAAACGTGGAAACCAATATTGAACGTGTTTAAGAGGTGCGGAGTAAAGTTTGCCCTGGAAGTGCATCCGTCGGAGATAGCGTTCGATATTGTAACCGCCAGGCGAGCGCTGGAGGCGGTTGATTATCATCCGGCTTTTGGATTTAATTTCGACCCCAGCCATCTTTTCTGGCAAATGGTTGACCCGGTATGTTTTCTCAAGGAATTTAGGGACCGTATTTTTCACGTGCATATGAAAGACGCCGCACTGCAGCTGAGCGGCAGGAGCGGGATTCTGGCCAGCCACCTTAATTTCGGGCATCCAGAGCGCGGGTGGGATTTCCGTTCGCTCGGTCACGGCGGAGTTAACTTCGAGGAAATCATAAGGACTTTGAACCATATAGGCTACAACGGTCCGCTGTCAGTCGAATGGGAAGACTGCGGTATGGACCGTGAACACGGAGCTAAGGAAGCGTGCGAGTTTGTTAAAAAGGTGGATTTCAAGGCATCAACGGTTGCTTTTGACGCCGCATTTGATAAATAAGGACCTCAAAGGTTAGAGGAGGACCGGCTAATGGCCGGGAAAAAAAGTATCAGTCGCCGCAGTTTCCTTAAGAAAGGAAGCTGCGTTACCGCCGGGGCGATGGTATTTCCCTATATTGTGCCTTCTTCGGCTTTTGGGAAAGCCGGTTCAGTCGCTCCGAGCAACCGAATTGTGATGGGTTGTATCGGGATGGGAGGTCAGGGTACATTCGATATGAAGCAATTTCTGCAGTATGACGACGCTCAGGTTGTTGCGGTTTGCGACGTTAACAAGGAAAGCAGCGGTTATCTCGGCAGTGCGTGGGGGGGGTGGAAACAAGGTGTCGCAGGATGGGCTCCTGCGAAGAGATTTGTCGAGGAGCACTATGCCAAGCAAAAGTCATCAGGGAGGTATAAAGGGTGTGCAGTTTATACGGATTTTCGTGAGTTGTTAGCCAGGGACGATATTGATGCGGTTTTGATAGCGACGCCGGATTACTGGCATGCGTTGATGTCGGTCGCTGCGGCTGAAGCGGGCAAGGATATATATTGTGAAAAACCTTTGGCTTATTCCATTTCCGAGGGACGGGCGGTGTGTGATGCTGTCGAGCGTTATGGGCGCATATTTCAGACTGGTGCCCAGAGACGCTCGAGCAGCAAAAGCCGTTTCGCCTGCGAACTGGTTCGCAACGGCCGCATCGGCAGGCTCCAGACTGCTATCGTTTCTTTGCCGTCTGGTTATATGATAAACGGCCCTTATAAAGGGATTCAGCCGCCAATGCCCATACCGAAGGATTTCGATTACGATATGTGGCTTGGGCCTGCTCCGTGGGCGCCTTATACCGAGGGACGATGTCTGTTTAATTTTCGATGGATACGCGATTATACTCCCGGTTTTATCACAGACTGGGGGGCGCACTCGATGGACCTTGCACAATGGGCCAACGGAAGTGATGCGACCGGCCCGGTAGAAATAGAAGGTCACGGCGAATTCCCGAAGAACGGTCTTTATAATACCGCTACCTCACATTATGTCGATTTCACCTACGCCAATGGCGTCAAGTTCATATGTAAGACAACAACTGATGTGGCAACCGGCAACGAAAATGACTGGGGTGTAAAGTTTGAAGGTACCAAAGGATGGTTCGGTGCCAAAACACACACCGGCATTGGCGAGGCTCATCCCAAATCGCTTGTCAATGAAGTAATCAGGCCTGAAGAAATTCATTTGTATCGAAGCCCCGGTCACCATCGTAATTTCCTCGATTCGGTCAAGACACGAAATCAAACGATATCACCGGCTGAGACCGGTCATCGAACAGCGAGCGTTTGTTTGCTGGGGCATATCGCCATTTTGACCGGACGAAAACTTAAATGGGACCCGAAACAAGAACAAATCATTAATGACCCAGATGCAGGCCGGCTGCTCTCACGACCGATGCGCAGCCCCTGGCATTTATAACGAATTTAATTTAGGGAATTGTAAACTATGCAACAGAAGAAAAAAGTTGACCGACGCCACTTTCTAAAAAGAACAACACAAATTGCAGCGGGTGCGATTGCATTGCCATATATCGTGCCTGCTTCGGTTTTAGGAAAAGCCGGCAACATCGCGCCAAGCAACCGGATAGTGATGGGGTGTATTGGCACCGGCTGGATGGGTACAGACAACCTGAAATCGTTTTTGAGTGAGCCTGATGCCAAGATTGTGGCTGTTTGTGATATAGATGCCAACCATCTCACAAACGCTCAAGATACCGTCAACAAAAAATACGGCAACAATGATTGCACTACCTATCACAATTTTCGTGAGTTGATTGCCCGTGACGATATCGATGCGGTCGCACTTGGACTGCCGGACCATTGGCATGCGATTCCTGCTATCGCTGCTGCCAAAGCCGGCAAGGACATTTACGGTGAAAAGCCGCTTTCGTATAGCCTGGTTGAGGGCCGCGCTATGTGCGATGCTGTCAAACGGTACGGGCGGATATGGCAGACAGGCAGCTGGCAGAGGTCTCAGTCCCACTTCCGCTTTGCCTGCGAGCTGGTGCTTAACGGAAGAATAGGTAAAGTTCATACCGTCGAGGTGGGTTTGCCTTCCGGTCACACGGATTTTGGCAGAACGGCCGGTCAGGAAGCACCCGAGTCTCCACCTGAAGAGCTTGATTATGATATGTGGCTTGGGCCGGCACCCTATTCGCCTTATTGTCCCGCGCGAGTACATAAAAACTGGCGGTGGGTTTTGGACCACGGCGGCGGTCAGCTTATGGACTGGATAGGCCACCATTGCGATATCGCCCACTGGGGGATGGGTACGGAATACACCGGCCCTTTCGAAATTCAGGGCACCGGCGAATTTCCAACAACCGGTTTGTGGAACAGTCCAACAAAATACCGTGTGACGGCAAAATATGCCAACGGTATCACGATGATTATCGCCGGGGGACATCCTGAAATTCGCGGCGGCACAAAGTGGATAGGCAGCGACGGCTGGGTGTGGGTAAACCGTAATAATAGAATTGAGGCACAACCGGAAATTTTGCTCAATGAAAGATTTGATCCGGAAGAAATACATTTGTATCGTTCGCCCGGCCATTGGCGCAACTTTCTCGACGGTGTAAAGACCAGGAAAACAACTTTGGCACCCTGTGAGGTTGCTCACCGTTCAGCTACACCTGGTCATCTTGGAAAGATAGCTATGCACCTGGGCCGAAAAATTCGCTTTGACCCCGATACCGAGCGGATTCTCAACGACCCGACCGCAACTCAAATGTTATCAAGACCGATGCGCGGTCCGTGGCATTTATAAAAGTTTCAATCTTAGAGAGATTTGTTAAAGCAATGATAAGGAGCAGAAAAATTAATCGACGGCGTTTTTTGAGAAAAGCAAGCGGTTTAGCTGCAGGCGTGTTCGGTTTTCCATATATTGTTCAGCTTTCTAGTTTGGGCAAAACAAGCGGAATTGCACCCAGCGAAAGAATTACAATAGGTTTAATCGGTGTGGGCGGGAGAGGCACTGCTGACATGTGGCCTTTACTCGAAAAAGCTGATGCACAAATTGTCGCCGTTTGTGATGTCGATAGCAGTCATCGTAACAAAGCCCGTGATGCAATAAACAAAAACTATG
The DNA here is from genome assembly GCA_964539795.1 of uncultured Pirellulales bacterium. Lineage (GTDB taxonomy): Bacteria > Planctomycetota > Phycisphaerae > Sedimentisphaerales > Anaerobacaceae > CAZTKW01. Next base: position 21,330 of record CAZIKS010000019.1, on the reverse strand, counting down.
GCAACAATGACTGTGCCACATACAATGATTACCGTGAATTATTGGCCCGCAAGGATATTGATGCGGTTGTTATAGCAACGCCCGACCACTGGCACTGCCTGATTGGAATCGCCTCAGCGAAGGCAGGCAAGGATATTTATTGTGAAAAACCGCTGGCCTATTCTATCGTGGAGGGGCGAGCGATATGTGACGCCGTCAAACAATACGGCGTGGTATGGCAAACCGGAAGCCAGCAGCGTTCGGAGAGGAATTTTCGCCGAGCCTGTGAACTGGTTCGGAACGGTCGTATAGGTAAAGTTCACACAGTCAGAGTGGGGCTGCCTTACGGTAACGGCTTTAGCGGAGGCGGACGTGTAATGGAACCTGAGTTCACAAAACCCGCTCTTGTTCCAGACGGCTTTGACTATGATATGTGGTTAGGGCCGGCGCCATCGGCTCCATACAGTCCGGGCCGATGTCACGTGCATTGGCGATGGGTCAGCGATTATGCCGGCGGGCAAATCACCGATTGGGCCGGACACCATTGTGATATTGCCCAGTGGGCTATGGGTACTGAACATACCTCACCGGTCGAGATCGAAGGGATCGGCATTTTTCCCAAAGCCACCGATGGTCTTTATGATACGGCTGAAAGCTACCGTTTTGTTTGTAAGTATGCCGAGGGGTTTACTATGGTTGTTTCCGACAGCACACAGTATCCTGAAACTATGGACGGCATAGAACTCACGAAAGGATATAAAAAGGGCCTTGGCACACTTTTCGAGGGCACCGACGGCTGGATACAGGTTAATCGCGGCGGTCTGGACGTTTATCCGAAGTCGCTTGTGAGGGAAGTGATAGGTCCTGATGAGATTCATCTTTACAACAGTAATGATCATATAGATAATTTTCTCAATTGTATTCGTACACGCTGTCAGACGGCAGCACCTGTTGAAATTGCTCACCACTCGATTATGATAGGACATCTTGGTATAATTGCCATCAAGACCGGACGCAAACTCAAATGGAACCCTCAGAACGAGCGTTTTATAGACGACGCTGAGGCCAACCGCTTACTGTCACGGCCGATGCGAAGCCCGTGGCGCTTATAGATAACGGCTCAATATGGCCCTAATATTTTTTATTGAAGGTTAAACTTACGGAAAAAGGAAAGGTAAAAAAAATGAATCGAAGAACAAAACTAATTAACGCCGTACTGCTTGTGGTTTTATGCCTGTCGCTAATTACGAATATCTCGACAGCGGAAATATCGTCGGAAGAGCTGCAGAAGATGGAAGCCGCCTCGCCGACAAAAGCGCCTGCTGCTGCGAAACAGCCTCGTAAGATGCTGGTCTTTACTCTCTGCAAGGATTTCGTACACAGTTCAATTCCTTATTTTACCAAAGCACTGGAAATTATGGGAGAGAAAACCGGAGCTTTTGAAATCGTCCAGAGTGAAGATATGTCTATGTTCAAGCCTGAGAACCTTAGTCAGTTTGATGCTGTCTGTTTCAACAACACCACCAAGCTAGAGTTTAATGACCCTGTGCTGCAGCATAGCCTGATAGACTTTGCCAAAGCCGGTAAAGGGATTGTCGGTATCCATGGGGCCACCGACAATTTTTATGACTGGCCGCTGGCTGCTGAAATGATGGGAGGACTATTTGACGGTCATCCGTGGACATCCGGCGGCACGTGGGCTTTTAAGCTTGATGAGCCACATCATCCACTCAATGCACCTTTTAATGGTAAAGGTTTCAAGTTAAGCGACGAAATTTATCGCATAAAGCCAATTAATCTATATAAAAATGCGCGGATATTGATAAGCCTTGATATGACCGACCCAGCTACCGCCAGTGCAAAAGGTGTCAGACCCACTGACAAAAGGCTACCTGTCAGTTGGGTTCGCAACTTCGGCGATGGGCGTGTATTTTACTGCGGTATAGGCCATAACCATGACATACTCTGGAATCCAAAGATTCTCGAGCATTATCTTGCGGGCATTCAGTTTGCTCTCGGCGACCTGGATGTGGACGCCACAGCCTGCGAGCTGAACATTGAAATATCAGAAGACGTTTTAGGCAAGATAGCAGCTTATGAATATGGTCAAAGCCGTGAACCTCTTACCAAACTGACTGATATGATTCGTTCGGCTTCGCCGGAAGAGCTGAAACAGATTGAAAAACAGTTGATTGATTTTCTTAAGTCTGACGCAACTTTAGCCGGCAAACAGTTCATCTGCCGCAAGCTAAGTATCATCGGTACCGAAGATGCGGTACCTGCTCTATACAGGTTGCTTATATATCCGGAGACATCGGATATGGCAAGGTATGCACTGGAGCGTATTCCGGGAAGGGCCGTCGATGAGGCATTGTTAGAGGCTCTACCCATAACAGTTGGTATGGCTAAGGTAGGAGTAATAAATACCCTTGGAATGCGGCGCGTTCGTGAAGCGGCTGCCTCTTTAGAAATCCTAATTTACCGTTCCGATGAGACAATGGCTGCTGCGGCAGTAGCGGCTTTGGGGAGAATAGCCGGTACTGACGCCGCTGAAGCTCTCAAACAGGCAAAGGACAACACCGGCGGCGAACTGCAGCAGTTGGTTCTGGATGCTTATCTGGCTTGTGCCGACCGGCTGATCGAGGAAGGCTGGCTTTTGGAGGCTTCCGCTATCTACAAGCAAATGTACCTGGCTCCCTGCGAATGCGAAGTTAAACCGTCGATTCGAGTCGCTGCTCTGCGAGGCTTGGTTGTCACAAGCAGAGAAAAAGCAACAGGGTATATCGTTGGGATTCTTAAGGGCATCAAAGGCGAAGATAAAGAGTTAGAAAGTGCAGCTATCGCCCTCATTAATGAAATACCCGGTACTAAGATAGTAGAAGCTACAACTAAGGAACTTCCTAATCTGGCTGTTACGTCTCAAGTGCAGTTGCTCTCTGCTTTGGCTGACCGCGGGGATGCGTCTGCCCTGCCGGCGGTCGCCGATGCAACTGAAAGCTCTGATATTCTGGTACGTATCGCCGCTTTAAGGGCCTTGATGCAGTTAGGCGACACCTCAACCGTTGATTTGCTCGCCGGCATTGCGGCTAAAACGAGAGGTGAAGAACAGGAGGCCGCGCAGCAAAGTCTTTATCGTCTCCATGGCCCGAACATCGACCAAACTATTCTGGCAAGTATCTCCCGAGCAGAATCCAAAGTTAAAGTTGAATTGATTCGCAGCATCGGTCAACGCAATGTCACCACTGCCGTCGAGGCAATGTTAAAAACCGCACAAGAACCCGACCAAGATGTTCAACTCGAATCCTTCAAGGTCTTAAGAATCATTGCCGGGCCGAAACATTTGCCGGCATTGATTGATATTTTGATACGTACTGAGGACCAAAATGTGCGCAGCGAAGCTGAGAGGTGTGTAGCGGCAGTTGCCGGTAAGCTTTCCGATAAAGACAGCCAGGCGGATGACATATTGGCCGTTTTGCCTTCCGTTAAAGAATCAAAGGCTCGCTTTTCGCTGCTGGGTGTTCTTGGCAGAATCGGCAACAAAAAAGCATATGATGTCCTGCGCAAAGCCCTTGAAGACAAAGACGCTGATGTTTGTACTGCGGTCATCCGCGCCCTTTCCGAATGGCCCACGGACGAACCGATTAATGAACTGCTGAAAATAGCGCAAACATCCGACAACAAGATACACCAGGTTTTGGCCCTGCGGGGTTTTATCCGTTTGATTGGACTTGACAGTGACCGTCCAGCCGACCAGGCGGTCAAAATGTATAAGCAGGCAATGGAACTGTCATCAGACGTTAGTGAAAAGAAGATGGTATTGTCAGGGGTTAAAAACGTAAAATCTTATGACGCAATGCAGATGGCCGCAGCCTATCTGGATGACAAAGCTCTGCAGCAGGAAGCTGAGGTTGCCGTGGTAGAAATCGCCTGGACCACCACAGCCGGCAGCCATCCTGAGCAAACCAAGAAACTGCTGAAGAAAATTCTTCAAATATCAAATAACGAATCTTTGTGCACCAGGGCCAAGCAAATAATAAGCTGGTCTGAGTAAGTTATAGAACAGTGTTATTTATCGAGGATTAGAAATATGAAAAACCAAGAAAGAACTACCAACGAGCTAAACAGCAAGATTTCGCGTCGTGATTTTCTGGGAGGTGCAGCCTCGGCGATGGCAGCCTTTACCATAGTTCCACGAAGCGTTTTGGGAGGCAGCGTTCAGACGCCTCCGAGTGAAAAACTCAATATAGCCATTATCGGCGCCGGCGGCCAGGGCATAGTTAATCTGAAAAGGCTACTGTCAATGGAAGAAGCTCAAATTGTCGCCGTCTGCGATGTCAATACCGAAAGTGACTATAGTGCGTATTACTTTGGCGGTACCGCAGGACGCGAAGCGGCGAAACGAATTGCTGAAAGCCACTACGCCGAACAAAAGCCCTCCGGTACTTATAAAGGCTGTGCAGCTTACGTTGATTTTTACGAAATGCTGGAAAAGGAAAAGCCGGACGTTGTCCATCTGGTTACGCCTCCAA
>CAZIKS010000019.1:0-16812 GCA_964539795.1 uncultured Pirellulales bacterium | reverse complement strand
GAAAAAGGCATTGACGCCGTAGTGGTTGCTACGACCGATAGCCTGCACGCTGTAGCTGCTATGGCTGCGATTAAAAAAGGCAAACATGTCTATTGTGAAAAACCTTTGACACATACTGTTTACGAAGCCCGCAAACTCGCCGAAGCAGCTAAAAAAGCAGGCGTCGCTACCCAGATGGGCAACCAGGGTCAGGCATCTGAGAAGACCCGGCTGTTATGCGAATGGATTTGGGATGGCGCCATTGGACAGGTGCGCGAAATCGAAGTCTGGTGTGACAGACCGTATTGGCCTCAGGGTATCAGAAGACCTAAGGACACGCCGCCTGTACCGTCGGGGCTTGATTGGGACAAATGGATTGGACCGGCGCCGTATCGGCCTTATCATCCTTGTTATCTACCCTTTGTCTGGCGAGGCTGGATGGATTTCGGAGCAGGGGCATTGGGGGATATGGGATGCCATCAGTTCGATGCGATTTTCAGGGCTTTGAAGTTCGGCCATCCGAAGAGTGTCGAAGCCAGCACATCGCTATATACTTATTATGAGAAAGCAGAAAATAAGTATTATAATCAGGTCAGGGAAGGCACTTATCCCAGAGCCTCTATAGTGCGTTACGAGTTTGACGCTCGTGGGGATATGCCTCCGGTTACGCTGACCTGGTATGACGGCGGGTTGAAACCTGCTCGGCCGGAAGATCTGGATGAAAACCGAGAGATGGGGCCTTTCGGTGAGCTGCTTATAGGCGATAAAGGCAAGATTATGAATGGAAGAATCATACCTGAAGAGAAGATGCAAGCATACAAGCGACCGCCGAAAATTTTGCCTCGTTCGATTGGTCATCGCAAGGAATGGCTCGAAGCCTGCAAGGGCGGCAAGCCGGCCGGCTCTAATTTTGACTTCGCCGGCCCACTGACCGAAGTGGTTTTGTTGGGTAATGTTGCCATTCGTGCCGGCAAAAAGTTATACTGGGATGGCGCCAATATGAAGGTTACAAATGTTCCTGAGGCCAATGATTACGTCCATCGCCAGTATAGACAGGGATGGTCTTTATAGTTATAGTGTGCTTTTAGGAAGGCGCATTCAGGAGGATTAATGTGAAAGAACAGGAAACTACAAGACCACTGAAAAGGCAATTGTCCCGGCGTGATTTTCTCGGAACTGTTGCTACGGCAACGGTCTTTACAATTGTTCCAAGATATGTACTCGGCGGTGCCGGTCATACGCCGCCAAGCGAGAAGCTCAATATAGCTCTTGTAGGTGTGGGTGGTAAAGGCAGGTCGAACACTCGAAATCTCAGCCGCGAAAATATTGTCGCTCTCTGCGATGTCGATGAGAAAAGAGCGGCTGATACTTTTGGAAAATTCCCCAAAGCCAAAAAATACCACGATTTCCGCAAGATGCTGGAAAAAGAAGGAAAGAACATCGACGCTGTGGTGGTTACCACACCGGACCATACACACGCAGCAATTTCTATGGCAGCGATGCAAATGGGCAAACATGTGTATTGTGAAAAGCCATTAACACATACTATTTCCGAAGCTCGTTTGCTCGCCAAAACAGCTCGAGAGGCCAAAGTGGCCACTCAAATGGGAAACTCGGGACAAGCTTCCGAGGAGGTTCGTTTGCTATGTGAGTGGATTTGGGACGGCGCTATCGGGCCTGTGCGGGAGGTACACAAATGGACTGACAGACCCGTGGACTATTGGCCACAAGGTATCGATAGCCCCAAGCAAACGCCCTTAGTGCCTACCACACTGGATTGGGACCTTTGGCTCGGTCCGGCACCGTATAGGCCTTATAATCCCGCTTATGTGCCATTTACGTGGCGAGGCTGGTGGGATTTCGGAACCGGCGCATTGGGTGATATGGGCTGTCATGGATTTGATCCAATTTTTCGAGCTTTGAAATTAGGGCATCCGATAAGTGTCGAAGCGACCTCTACGCCGGTGTTTGCTGAGACTTACCCGTTAGCTTCAGTGGTACGTTATAAATTTCCCGCCCGCGGTGATATGCCACCTGTTGAACTGACCTGGTACGACGGCGGATTGAAACCGGCTATCCCGGATGAGTTGGAGGCGGGCCGCAAATTTGGAAAAAGAGGTGTTATATATATCGGCGATAAAGGCAAACTAATGAACGGAAGAATTATCCCCGAGAAAAAAATGCAGAAATATGAAAAGCCGGCAAAGACTTTGCCCAGGTCTGTCGGCCATTACAAAGAGTGGGTCGATGCCTGCAAGGGTGGGAAACCGGCGGGTTCAAATTTTGACTTCGCTTCTTTAGTAACTGAAGTAGTTTTATTGGGCAATATCGCTCTGCGAACAGGTGGAAAGTTGTACTGGGACGGCCCCAGTATGGAAATTACGAATGTACCTGAGGCAAACCAGTACCTTCAAACTGAATATCGTCAGGGATGGACATTGTAATTTCGATGTATAAAAGCAGTATAATTTAAAGGAGAAGGACAATGACTAACAAAGCAAAATTTATCGTAGTTTTATTAATTTGGCTGATTATTTTGGGCTTTTTACCATTGATTAGCAACCAGTCTGTACATGCAGCCGAGAAAGGAAAATTTGTTTTGGTGCCTGTGGAAAATCCGCAGTACAATCGCAACGAACTATTCCCGGCATACGAGGATTATTACAGCCCCCGTGTCAAAAAATTACGTGAGAGGTATAATCTGGATGCAGTAGTAGCAGGCGAAACAGATGAATGGAAGCGTATTCTTCTTTTGCGCCACTGGATCAGGTCGAATATCGAAATTGAAGACTACAATCCCACCAAAACCCGCGGCGATACTTTTGGGATACTCGATGCAGCCCTTAAAGGCGGAGGATTCCATTGCACACACTTCAGTATCGTTCAGCAGGGTGTTTATAACAGCTTTGGCTATGTTACCCGCCGTCTGGGCGCCGGCCCCGGACTGAAAACCAAAGGCGGACATCACGGTATTAATGAGGTATGGGTCAACAAGCTCAGCAAATGGGTGCTTATCGATGCCAAGTACGATTTGCATTTTGAAAAAGATGGTGTCCCGCTTTCGGCTTTGGAAATCCGTGATGAGATTTGGAAAGACGGAGGCAAATCCGTGGTCCGCAGTTTTGGGCTTGAAGGTACACCAAACAACGACCTGTATGAAAACGAAACAGTCGGACCTCAAGCCGGTACTTATCGGTGGGTCAGTTGGGAAACCAGCACGAATCGCTTTACCGCTTTCCCTGCATCAGGCGGCTCAAGCCTCGTTATGTACGCCGATGATATCTTCCGCAATAACACCTGGTATCGTGACGGCAAACCTCATTGGGCTTACAATACGCCGTTTTTGCTCGCCACACCAAGTAGGAAATGGATCTACTGGACACCCAATGTTATCACATCGAAAGTAACGCTCAGGGACGACAGTATTAACGTTTTTTTGACATCATTTACACCAAACTTTCACAGCTATCAGGTCAAACGAGGAAGCGGCCCCTGGGTCGATTGTGATGAATCCGTCGAACTGCCACTCAAAAAAGAGCTTAATCATTTTGTTTTTAGAACTATGAACCTGTTCGGAGTAACCGGGCCCGAGCACCACGTCAAAGTCGACTGGGAAAAATAGGACAAATTAAACAATCGTAATTTTATAGACAATTAAAGGAATGCAAATAAAAAAGCCTTGTGCAGCACCGTAAAACTTGTTTGAAAGTGCTGAAAATAACGCCGATACTTTCAGTTAAGGAGAACATTATGAGCTGGCAATTGTACCTTGGTTTGAGCGTAATGATGTTTTTGGAGTATGCTATTTGGGGGGCGTGGGCACCGGTGCTGGCTGCCCGTTTATTAGGGCCGTTAAAGTTCAGCGGTAAGCAAACCGGCTGGATATATGGTACATTGTTTCTTGCGTTTATAGTTTCACCGTTGGTTGCCGGACAAATTGTTGACCGGTGGGTTTCCACAGAGTATTTTCTCGCAGTTGCACAGCTAATTGGCGGCGTATTGCTGTTTATAGCCGCTAAAAAGAAAACCTTTGGGGGTTTGTTCGCGGTGATGGGGCTTTATTCATTATGCTATGCCGCCTCGGTGCCACTTGTTAACTCATTGATGTTTTCCCACTTGACTGACGCCAATGCTCAGTCACCAAGTATCTTTATCTGGGCTCCTATTGCCTGGGTATTAGTGGGTTGGCTTTTGTCCGGCTGGCGACAGATAAAAGGTACAGGTGATGGAAGTGATTGTCTGAAACTGGCAGCTATCTTATCATTTGTAATGGGAGTTTTCTGTTTTGCTCTGCCGCATACACCACCGCCTGGAGCAGGCGGTGATGCGCTGCCGTTTGTTGAAGCTTTATCGATGTTAGGTAATACCAATTTCCTTATTTTCTTAGTGATTTCATTTGTGGTTACCTCGCAAATTCAGTTCTACTTTTTAGGCACCGCACAATATTTGACAGACATTGGTGTACAGAGCAAAAATGTCCCTGCAGTAATGACTATCGCACAAGTTACACAAACGTTCGCTACGCTCTTTGCCTTAGGTTATCTTATCGAGCATCTGGGCTTCCATTGGACATTAGCTATTGGTGTGGCATCCTGGCTGGTACTGTATTTAGTTTATTCAATGGAACGACCTAAACTGCTCGTCATAAGTTCGATGGCATTTCATGGGATTGCTTATGTTCTTTTTGTTATTGGCGGCCAGATTTATGTCAATTCGGTAGCTTCGAAAGAAATAATCAGTTCTGCTCAGGCGTTGCTTTCTGTTGTAACGATGGGTTTTGGCCTATTCCTCGGCACTCAATTCACTGGGGTGGTTATGGACCACTTCAGAAAAGAAGATAAGTTTCAGTGGCGTCTTATTTACTTAGTGCCTTGCGCGTTGACAGCTGCTTGTGCTGTTGCCTTTGTTTTGTTCTTTAAGGGGTAAGGAACAATAGTTGCGAAATTACTGTTGACCGTATTCGCCAAGTTGTTTGGCCAGTTCGGTCAGTTTTTTGAGCCGCCGGCCTTTGACGTAAGGGGCTACGCTGCAAGCTGAGGATAGTATATATCCGCTGCCCGGTTTGCCTATTTTGATTCGTTCTTTGACCGCCTTCTCGAACGTCTCGTCATCGGCGTTGAGTATCTCGTTTACAGAGTCGAGATTACCCTTGAAAAAGAAGCGTTCGCCGTAATTCGCTTTTGCTTGCTCAAGATTTATGGTACCAAGTGGCGGCGGGTCTAAGGTGTCGATTCCATCGACGGAGGTTTCGGCCATAAGCCCAAGGCGGTCGCCGATTGCACCACACGTATGGACATAGGACTTTAATCCATATCCGTTTATCGCCTGGTAAAGCTCATCTTCATAAGGACTCACGAATTCTTTATACATTTCCGGGCTGATAAATCCGGCTCCTGCAAAAGCAGAACTGACAAGCACAGCATCAGGTCCACAGCCGACATATAATTTGATTTGAGCAAGCACTTGCCGTGTGAAAACCTCGAGCGCTTCGTGACATTTCTCTGGAACATCAATCAAAGCGAAAAGTCCCTGTTCGTAACCAAATAACTCCATAAGATGTGTGAAGGGCGAGAAAACTTCAGCATGGACGGAAACATCGGGTGCAAGTTCTCGAACTTTCAACAAAGTGCCTGTAAACCACTCTGGGTAAGCTGTGGAATCAGAAAGATCGGCCTGTGGATCAATACCCCACAGGCCGGGCATATGCCAAGTATTCCAAACATACCCAGTCAGCCGATAAGTTGCGGGGTCATGCAAGTCAACCGTTCTATAATCCGCTCGCTCCAGTTGTGATTGTTCCTGCCGGTACGTCTGAGGATTGTCATCCGGTGGAAAAACCGTTTCAAGGCCCAAATCCCAATAGAAGTGTTCGGAATCACCAATTTTTTTATGTGATTTGAGATGGCTTTTCCAGTCCGGCCATCTTCCGGGCAAGTTCACCAAAATACCATCAAATTCGTATCTTTGCTGCAAATCGAGCAAAGCATTGGCAAAGGTCTCCGGCCAAAACCAGATTTGTGAAGGACTATAGCTGCAGTTTAAGCAATAGTGCCCAAAGGCAAGCTGGCACATCACCGGCACGCGGTCAGGCTCTTTATGATTCATCGCTGCTGATATTCGCTGTCTTGAATTCATATTTATCAGTTCCTTATTTTTTGGCGTTAAAAATTTTTCTGACGACCAAAAAAGTCTATGTTAAGTAACTTCTTAAGTCCATCGTTTTATTATATTTGTCCTGCTGTACAACTGCAATTATCGAAAATTGAACAACTGAAAAAAACAGATTTATCTGTGTTCGAAACAAGCAAAATCGGTAAAATTTTAGTTTTAATTAGCACAAGTTTCGAAACTTATACAAAATTTGAACAAGAATCTTTCAAAAAATAAAAAGAAGGTTGTTGACTGCTGTTTTTTTAGTTTATATAAATGGTTTAGTAAGAAGTGTCTCTTTTACCCTCGAGAGTCACGCTGGAAGTAAGTTACGAGGATATCTAAATAATAGGCGTAGAGAAACGCCTGAGGAGAAGAACATTGAGTACTGGTATAGTTAAATGGTTTAATGAGAAAAAAGGATTTGGTTTTATCGTCCCTGATGATGGCAGTGATGATGTGTTTGTTCATCATTCTAACATCGCAATGGAAGGTTTTAGGTCCCTTGAGGAGGGACAGAAAGTCGAGTACGATACAGAACAAGGCCGCAAGGGACCTGAAGCAACTAATGTGAAAACATGCTAAACTAAATTCGGTTATGTTTGGACAACCAAAAGTCCAGGTCCCATCGAAAGTTCGGCCTCTTTTTGTAATTAGTGAAACTGTAACCACAAAAAGTGTTTGTACATTAGCAACTTTTTCAAATAGTGTTCCACTGTACAACAGTAGCTTTTGTTTTTGCTTAACTAACCCTTTTAAGCTAAACTCTTCGGCTTAAACTCTGCCAATAATAACAAACCTGCTGACTAAAGAATTTAAGTTTGTAGAAATTTTTACACCTATATTTTTTATCCGATGAAGTCTGGTTTAAGACAATACCTCGAAACTTAAGAGCCCAAGATTTGAAATCAAATTTCTTATACAAGCACTGTCTCTTCCAGTTTATGGAAAGGATTTGTGGATATATTATAGTCAAATGATGCAGCAAATGATTACTTTCGTTGTCGTACATTACAGATAGCTCAAGGATATGATTTTTATCGGTGTTTGTGAAAAATTTTTCTACCTCAACGCTCTTCCTATCTATATCAGATTTGAAGTAATTATCGGGCTCAAATAAACCAACTCAGGGCGAACAAGATGAATATTTAATGAGTATACATTAATTATTGATTTTGCTGCTGGATAACACCAATGCTCTTTTATCATATAGACCGGAATTGTTGGTGTCATAACTGCTTTATATTTATATAGTTATGATAAGCAAAAAATGAAGTTTTCCTGCAATTAGGTTTTTCATGTGAATTACAGGACGTTGACGTTTCTAAGCAGACTACAAAAGCAGCATTTAATTTATTTATAACAGCGGCTTTAGAGCAGTTAAAAAGTTAAGCAAAGAGGGTGTTAAACCGATAAATTTCATCAAGTATGAGTATGTCTGAACTGTTCAGGACTTGAGCCTGATTAAGGCCTTGGTTTTTTTGGAAACTTCAGTGAAATGAAAAAAACGCAGGTTTTAACGATTGTATTTTTTTTATCTGTTTTATGCATTGGTTTGGCTGGTTGCGGTGATAATTTTTGGGACCCAACCCAAATAGGCCGCTTCCGCCCTGTGCCTGCAATGAATGTGATATTGGATTCTTTAGGAGTCGCAGATGAGACTCCGTCAATGTGGGAACAAGCGGAAGACCCAAAACCAATAGATATTATAACGTATGAAACGGACTATGTATTCAGTGCGGGTGACTTTGTCAGAATATCTATTTTTGAACTATATACCGAAGGTGTTCCATATGCAGAGAACTTCATTATAACCGAAACCGGCAAGATATCAATACCGGATGTTGGTGTAGTAGAGGCTCAGGGGTTGACAGAATCGGAACTTGAAGAGCATATAAAAGATATTCTTGCACCGACCATATTAAAAGAACCCTCTGTTACCGTAACGATGCTTAGCTCCCAGCAGCGTACGTTTTCGATATTAGGGCAGGGTGTGCCAAATGCGGGTAGATATGGTATCCCGAGGTACGATTATAGATTAACCGATGCTCTGGCAGAAGCAAAGGTAGCAACGCAATTTAATATAAGTTATATTTACGTTTCACGACAAATTACGGGTAAAGAAGCAATAGCCGAACCGATTGAGGCTGAACCTGTTGAGCCCGAGCAATTGATTGACTATGAGCAGGAAATGCTGGAGATAATAGCACCACACGCACGACGGCAATTGCCCGGCACAAATAGTGTGAATACCAAGTTAATCATAACTTCAGCAGAAATGATAACGGATAAAGAACTTGTTAAAGCAGCTTCGCTAGAAGGCTTTGAACAATTAGACAATGCCGAAAAAGGACGGAACATTACCCAAAATTTGCTGGAGACACAGGCTAAATGGTCCGCTCAAGAAACTATAGATGAGCCGATAGCTGAGTACAAGACAGGTCGTGTCGAATGGATTTTCCAGGATGGCAGATGGGTTCCGGTGCAAATCGGAAAAATAGAGCCAACCGAACCGACCACCAAACCCCTGCCAGATAAAGTACCGATGGAAGATTATGCCAAACCATTGAAGGAAAAAGTTCCGGAAGACTTTGACTGGGAGCAAATAGCAGGTGGGTCTCCGCAGACCCGAGTTATAAAAATTCCTACAGATAAGCTGGCAGGAGGCGACCCTCGCTATAATATTGTCATAAGACCCGGTGATAGCATCCAAGTACCTCTTGATATTATTGGTGAATTTCTTATGATGGGTAATGTAAACCGTACAGGATTCATTGAGATTACAGGCCGACCGATTACTTTGAAAATGGCTATAGCCGCAGCCGGAGGGCTGGGACCTCTGGCATGGCCGAAGCGCTGCGAGGTTGTTAGGAGAATCGGCAAGAATAAAGAGGAAATCGTGATGGTGGATTTGGATAAAATCGCCAGGGGCGAACAACCGGATTTCTTTATCAAGCCGAACGATTTGATAAATGTCGGCACCCACCCGACCGCCAGATGGCGGGCTGTTTTGCGAAATGCTTTCAGGGCAACTTATGGGTTTGGTTTTGTTTACGACCGGAATTTTGCCGACAGAGACTATGGAACATCCAGGCCCATCCCTGGTTTTTTAAGCAGTCTCTTCTAAATTATTTAATTATGGCAGATAATATTGCTTGCTTTACTGAAGAAATACATGGTACGGATACGCTGCGTACAAATTGGCGCGAACTTGGAATTCATGCTTATATCAAAATGCTGATAATTGCAGTACTGTTCTGCTGTCTTTTTCGCAACGAAATTGGGACTATTGTACAACGGTGGGTCGACGACCCCAGTTGGTCACATGGCTTTCTAATACCGCTTTTTAGTTTATACTTCCTCAACCAACATAAGAAAGATATTATAAATCTTAAAAGCCGGCCCAATTACCTTGGACTGGCTTTTCTGATTTGTGGCATTGTATTTTATCCTCTTAACATAGTCCACTTCCAGTATGGATATTTTCGACCTATTGGAATGATAGCAACACTTGGGGCAATTGTATTGTTTTTAGGCGGATGGACTTTGGTTAAATACTCTTGGCTGCCGATTTCTTTTTTGGTTTTTGCTGTGCCTTTGCCACAGAGATATTATGTTGCCTTTACTATGCCAATGAGAAAATTCGCCTCCATAATAGCAAGTGCTTTGATGAATTTAGTTAACGGCATGGAAACTACAGCCAGCGGTGTGGTGATAGATGTGATTTATAAGGGACATCGATTGGAACCTCCACTTAATGTGGCTGAAGCCTGCAGCGGAATGCGCTTATTGATGGCGTTTTTGGCTTTGGGTGTTGCTATGGCATATTTGCACTATAGACCTGTTTGGCAGCGAATTATCCTGCTAGCCAGTACAATACCGATAGCTATACTTTGCAATATAGTACGAGTTACTGTTACAGGTTTTATCTATGTACTGGGAAACCCTAAATATGCTCGAGGTATCTGGCACGATGGCCTTGGTATGATGATGCTTGTGTTGGCATTTGGCTTATATGGCTCTCTTGCCTGGTTTATGTCTAATTTATTTATAGTAGAAGATACCGAAGGGATTACCGAGGACATTGTGATTCGTCGTAAACAATAAGTGGATGTAAAAAAGCAAAAGTTACCAGAGGAAAATATAAAATTATGGCAAAATTATACGCCAAACATTATATGCAACCTTCCTTTTTGATATGTACCGCGCTGCTTGCAGTAGCTGGAATTGGCATGTCGATTGCCGTAGAGCGATTTGAATTAATCTTAAAAAAAGAACCTTTGCCATTGAAAAAATCTTTAGACCTTTTAGCTGAAGACACGTTAACTCCTTATAAAGTATTATCAAAAAGAAAAATTGAAAATCTCGAGATTACTAAAAATCTTGGTACCCAAGATTATATCGAGTGGGTACTCGAAGATACCGACGCTACCACCGACCCCGGTAAAATCGCCATCAGCAAATATTTTCTGTTTATCACTTATTATGACCTGCCGGATAGGGTACCACACGTACCGGAAGAATGCTTTGCCGGTGTCGGTTATCAGAGGTTGGCTTCTGAGAGTATAATGTTAGGAATAACGAAGGATGGTGGCAGGCAGAAAGTTCCGGCAAGACACCTTGTGTTTGCTGATACAAAATCCAATTCATGGGATAGAAACCTAAAATTTTCAGTTTTGTATCTTTTTAATGTCAATGGCCAGTATGTCAACAGTAGAGAAGATGCCAGATTGGTTCTGAACAAGAATATTTTTGGCAAATTTTCGTATTTTTGCAAGGTTGAATGGTATTTTCTTGACCCGAGCACCGGCGCAAAATGCTACCCCCAGCAGGAGCAAATAGTAGCGGCAAGCCAAAAATTTTTAGGTGTGATTTTACCCATTTTAGAAAGGGAGTATTGGCCCAGCTTAGAAAAGAAATGAGCGGTGAATAAATTGAATATTATTAGAGTGATGGATAAAACCGGAAGGAAATCGATGTTGAATAAAGATAAACGAAGATTATAACCTCTGAGATTGTAGGTTTTGGCGAAAGGAAGAAAAAACATGGCAAGGAAAAAACTGAATAAGAAAGTTGCTCTTATTGGTTCGGTGATTTTTGTACTTTTAGTGATGGCAGCCATTCTGTTGTTTCTCCGATTCAGTGGAGACCCGCAAAAATTTATGAAGGACGGTGATGTAGCACGAGAAGCTGCTCGTAAGGCTACGGACGAGTTGATAAAAGAACAGGAATATGAAAAGGCTGAGCGCAGTTATCTTAGAGCACGTGCACGAGCAAAGGATGATTCGCTTAGAATAGATATACTTTTTGAAATTGCGGATTTCTTTTTAGAAGTTGGTAAGTGGAATAATGTACGCAGCTGCTGGGCAGAAATAGTCAGAATAGACCCGGAGAATGTCAAGGCTCGATATGCAAGGTTGAAGGACGTTTACATAATTGCTGATAGCGGCGCTCTTGGAGCTTGGAAAGAGGTTGAACTGCAAGCTTCGGAATTTATAGAGGTGGTGGAGAAGAAAAACCTTCTTGACGAAGTTACAGCCCAATGGGAATCTTTCGAGATACCACAAACAATACAAGTTGCACAACATATGGGAGCATATTTGTATCTGCTTAGAGGCAGATCTCTTCTTGAGATAGTAAAAACCGGGGCGTTGACCGACCCGGAAGAATCACTTGTTCGGGCAGTCACAAATTTGAAAAAAGCCCAGGAATTAGAGTCGGACAACATCGATACTTATCTTTTTTTAGCGCAAGCAGCTATTTTAAGAGGAGATATTTTCGCTTCAAGAGGTGACTATGAAGAAAGAAATAAAGCAGTAGAACAGGCTACACAGCTTTTAGAGCAGGCCGTTGAGATTGCCGGTACCGACCCCCAAGCACAAATTAATCTTTTGACACTGAAGATTGGTCTTATTCAAACCAAAAACATTGTGGATGCACGAGAGCAGATTCTTTCTTTTGAGCCTCAATTCTTAGCGCTTGTGGATAAATTCAATTCCAGTGCCAAGGCATTTTCGACTTTGGCTAGATTTTATCAACACCCGTTTTTAATCCATACATATATTGATAAGGCTATAGAAGCAATTGAAAAAACAATTACACTGGAGGCTAAAAACACAAACTATGCAATAATCGCGTCCAATTTGTACTATCAAAGGTTTTCTATTTATGACCAAAACCTGGACATCTATAAAGCCATAGAAATAGCTCAAAACGCACTTGAATTTCCTGATGCACAGGACCAACCCGGACCACGGCAGTTGGCTAATAAAAGAAATAGAATTTTCTTATACGATTTTCTTGCAAATTGTTATATCGAACAGGTACTTGAACCTTGCGAAGTACGAACCGAGTCACAAAACCAACAATGGTTGGCAAAAGCTGAGCAGGCCGTCCATGAAATTGAACAGCTTGTCGGCAGTGGTGAAATCCCACGAGTCCTTAAATGGCGGGGAATGCTCGAGCTTGCTAAAGGAAACAAAAGTGATGCTATTAGGAAATTGTATACAACTTACGAACAACTCAAGGCATCTGGACGGAATGATACACAACTTTCTTATACCCTTGCTAAGATTTTTAAGGACACTTCTGAAGTTGGAGCAGTCATACAATTTCTCAGTAGCGCACTCAGCGCAAGAATTGACTGGACCAAACCTGAATCACGTTTGGATTATGCTGAACTTATTTTGGACCTTAATGAATGGCCAAGTGCTCTGAGTAATATAGACTTCTTTGATCAGATATTTGGTGCCAACCAGAGAAGCCGTTCACTTCGCATAAAGACCTATATTAGAGCAGGTGAGTTTGACAAGGCTGAAGAAGAAATCGCCCTGGCCAATGCTGATGACCCAAATATGGTTAAACTCAATGTGTTGCTAACCCGGGCCAGGATTGGACAACTTCGAAAGGCCTTAGCATTGAAGGGGCAAGAAGCTTCGAGTGCCACAGTGATAGTACCTGAAACAGAGAAAACCCCAAGTCAGTTACAAGCTGCCGATAAGTTGGAAACTGCTGAATTGAAACACCACAAGACTACTTTGGCTGAGTTTGTGAAAAAACTACTAAAAATGGAACCACATTTGGTTGAAGCACCTTTTGTAGTTAATGTTTGTAATAATTACATAGCGGAAAAGAAAATCAATCAGGCAAAAAACTTGTTTGATGAATTTATGCAATATCAACCTGATAAATCCAATTTGATGTTCTATAAACAGACACTCTCAGAGCCTGAACCGCTTAATATCCCCCAACAAAGACGCAGAGAAATAGAAAAAGAAATTATATTGGGTATCTCTGACCCAATTCGTCGGGCTGTGGATCTTGGTGCATTTTACTATAGGTATAATGAGCCGAATGAAGCGGTTATAGAGTTTAAAAAAGTTCTTGAATCTTTTTCTGATAAAAATGGTAATTTTATCTTTGCCGGAACTGACAAGCCGGAAACAGCTGATTTGCAGCGACGAACTATCTCTTATCTGTTCGAGACAGCTAATATCATAAAGGACAAGGAATTGACAGAGCAAATGTTAGAGTTAGCCCGGCGTGGAAATGTGGATGAATGTAACGGTCAATTTTTTGCGGCCCGTTTTGCTAAGATTAATGAGCAATATCAGGACGCGCTGGAAAAAATAGATGAATGCTTGAGACAAAAACCTGTCTTTTCTCAGGCTTACAGATTCAGAAGCACTATCCATACTGCTCTTGAAAATTATGATCAAGCGCTCCAAGACGCTCGTAAAGCCGCTTCTTTAAATCCTAAAGACGGAAGTATTGCAAAAACATTGGCGTTTGCATTGTATCGGCGGGACCAACAACTTGGCAATAATATAACTTCTGACCAAATAGCTGAAACGAGAACCGCTTGGGTAAATGCACAGGCTCTGAATCCACTTGACTTCCAATTAGCTAGTTTTTACGCTGAACTTATGGATAGTGAAAAGCCTGATGAGGCATTGGCGCTCCGACAAAGCTTGCAGAAACTTTCACCGAACATAGAAAATGCCTTACAACTGGGTGATATGGCGGTAAGGAGAGCCTTTGAGGAAGATAACGAGGAGGAAAAAGAAGCACTTTTTGCTTTGGCTTTTTCGGCTTATGAACAGGCCAGAGCCATTGACCCAAACAACAAGGTTATGCTGAACAGGTTTGCCACATTCTATCAGATAACAAATCAACAAGAAAAGGCAAAACAACTGCTGGAACAATCTGGAGACCTTGAACTACTCTGGACGCATTATTATCAAACTGGTCAATTTGGTGAGGCCAAAATAATTCTGGAGCACTTACATCAAAGTGAACCGAACAATCCCAAGCCGATTAAAGGTCTTTTACTCATTGCAGAAAAAACCAGCGACAAACAGGCTGTAGAAAAATATTCTGACAAACTTTTAGAAATTCAGGACGATACGGAAAACCGTCTACTCCAAATTCAGACTTTTCTTAAAATTGGTCTTGTCAGGGAAGTTGAATACAAATTGCAAAGCTTTAGAGAAAAGTATCCCGACGACTCCAGAGTATTGCTGCTTGAGACCTGGTTTACAATGAAACAGGGGCAACTCAAAAAAGCATTGGAACTGGCAAATAGAACTCTTGAGACCAATCAGGATAACAACACGGCATGGCGGTTAAGGGGTGAAATAAATCGTTTTTTGGGAAACTATGACCAAGCAATTATCGACCTTAAAAAAAGTAAGTCTTTAGCAGATAATCCTGCCACATGTGTTGCTCTGGCAAAAGCTTATTTTCGAACCAAGCAGAATGAGGACGCTATAATCGAACTTAAAAATGCAATCGACCATCCCCAATCTCCTACAGAAGCCAGAACGCTGCTTGAGAATGTTTACTGGCAACTTGGCAGAAAAGAAGAGTTAAGAAAATTTTATGATGAAACTTTGGAAAAATTTCCTGACAGCATGTTCTGGTACAATCGAGCGGGAGCCACTGCCTTGGCTGAAGGCGATTTCGAAAAAGCCGAACAATTTTATGGATTGGCATGGAAACAAAATACGACTAATATCGATGATGCCATGGAGGTATTCCATGGGTATCTGCAGGCACTGATGTTCGGGGGAAAATCAGACAAAGTCATTGAGGAAGCCCAGAAATACGTTGATAGCGAGGTTGCTCCAGTAGCTTTTCTTGGAATGGCACAAGTGAAATTGTGGCTGGGTGACAAAGCAACTGCAATACAATATTGCCGAAAAGCTGTTGACAAAGCAGGTGCAAATGAGGACCTTGCCTCTTGGGCCTTGCAGAGAATGTACACACTGCTGGGACTTGACGAGGCAATGAGCTATTGTGAAGAAAAACTCCAAAACGACCCTGATTCTCTCAGTGCGAATTTTACTATGTATAATTTCGCAAGGCTTAATGGCCAGTACAACAAGGCTATAGAATATATTGATAAGTGTCTGCAAATAAAGGGGCCTGACAGCCCTGATAATCTCGATTATATCATCACAAAAGCTACGGTTTTACAATTGGTCTACAACAAAACTTCCGATAAGAATTATCTTCGCAGAGCTGTCGCTGTATATGAAAGTCTGTTATCTAAAATGCCGAATAATACAAATGTCTTTAATAATTTGGCATATATGCTGGCTGAAAATGATGAAAAACTGCCCGAAGCGCTCGAATATGCCAAACAGGCTTATGAGTTAAAACCTAATGATCCAGGTATTTTGGATACTTATGGTTATGTGTTGTGCAAGAATGGTAAATATTCAGAGGCAAAGGAACGTTTGAATTCTGCTATGCAACAGTTCGAGCAAAAAGAGGCCTCTGTACCGGCGGATGTGTATGAGCATTTAGGTATGGTTGAAGAAAAACTTGGAGCCGAAGACAGTGCACTTGAAGCATATGAGCAGGCTTTGGAAATGGGAGCTGATAAATTACCGGGGCCGGTTGTTGAACGAATAAAGAAGGCGATCGAACGTCTTTCGAGCAAGTGAGTTGTTATTGTGACAGAATGATGTGTATCACATAAAATCTATTGATTTTAATTAAAAACTGAAATGCCAGAACAAAGACAAACTCAAATACCTGTAGGAAGAATACCGGGGCCGCTCGGACCAAGACCTATTGCGCGCCCTGCTGCGCCAGCGATGACGCCAAAGGAAATTTTTGGAATATTACGGCGGCACATATTGATGATAGTCTCTATGACTACACTGGGTTTGATAATAGGAGGTATCGGCTGGTTTCTCTTACTCAGATATTACCCAAGATACACTGCTCGGACATTTATCAGAGTACTGCCGCCCATAGAAAAGGACCCTGCTACCATTGGCGGAGCCATAGTAAATAAGGATATTCAATATGGACATCGTGTATCTGTAGCTAACCTTATAAAGCGGCAAAGTACCCTCCAGGAATTGATTGACAGGGATAAAGTTAAGGAAACCGAATGGTTCAAACGGCTTGGTAAAAGCAGATCTGTAAGAATTGGAGAGGCATATAAAGACTTAATGAAACGCTTTGGTGTCAGTGCCCAGAGAGATGCCGACTTTGTCAGCCTATCGATGACTTGCAGTAACAAACAGGAGGCGACAGATATAGTCAATGAAATGGTGGATATGTTTCTGGTTTCGCAGGGAAGTGCAAAGCAGAAAGAAGTCGCTGACAAGCTCGCGACGCTTAAGGCACAGCGTGTCACTGTCCAGAGAGAGTTGAGATTGGCTGAAG
>CAZIKS010000018.1:21663-29201 GCA_964539795.1 uncultured Pirellulales bacterium | reverse complement strand
TGGCGGAGGCGAATGGGAATCGAACCCACCCGGGACCTTATCGACCCCACACTGGTTTTGAAGACCAGGGGCACCACCAGGCACCAGTCACCTCCGGTTAGCCATTTTTGTTCTGTTTATAGAACATCATAACAGGTGAGCCGCCAAATGCAATAGCCATC
This sequence comes from uncultured Pirellulales bacterium, assembly GCA_964539795.1. Taxonomy (GTDB): domain Bacteria; phylum Planctomycetota; class Phycisphaerae; order Sedimentisphaerales; family Anaerobacaceae; genus CAZTKW01. Next base: position 29,040 of record CAZIKS010000018.1, on the reverse strand, counting down.
CAGGCTGCTTCGTCAATTTCCTGCTGCGAAAAGCCCATTTTTTTTGCCTTTGCAATATGTGCTTTTATGCATGGCTCGCACCTTGAGAGTACTGACAAGGCTATATTAACAGCTTGCTTGGTAAATGCATCAAGTCCGGCCGGCGTGCCAACAGAGCCGAGAAAATCGAGAAATTTAGCTTCTAAATCTGAAGTACCGGTTGCACCAGCAGCGGGGCTTTGAGCAGAGCTTTCCGCACAGCAGGTTTGTGAATCATCTGCGGCAGCGGGTTGTGTGGGTTGCGGTTCGGGGACTGCTTTGGTTTCAACCGCAGGTTCCGGCATTTTTCTTGTGCCGTTAGTTTCGATGAAGACCCGGCCGGTACCTTTGTCGAGGATTCTGCCAATAATAGCGGCTTGCGAAATTCCGCTATCGTGCAGGTTTTTCAGGAAAGTATAGGCGTCGTCTTTTTTAATTGCTATCAGCAGTCCGCCGGAGGTCTGGGCATCATAGCACATATCAGCCATATCCGGTGTTACATTTTCACCAACAGTTACGTATTGGCTGCAGGATTCTTTATTTCGCTCGATTGCACCGGGCAAAATGCCGTCTGCGACGTATTGGAGAACGCCGGGAAACAATGGTATGTCGTCCCAGATTATCTCGGCGTCAACTTTGCTGCGAAGCGCCATTTCACTAAGGTGACCCATAAGGCTAAATCCGGTTACGTCGGTGCAGGCGTGTGCGCCGAATTTTACCATCAGTTCGGAGGCTGTTTTGTTCAGAGTGGTCATTGATTTTGCTGAGGCTTCAGTACTTTCGGTTTCGGCCCGACCAATCTGTGAGGCAAATGCAACGATTCCTGTTCCGAGGGGCTTTGTGAGTATCAGGACATCCCCCGGGGAGGCGCCGGCGTTTGTTATTATCCTTTCTTTTTCTATAAGTCCTGTGACGGCGAAGCCGGCCTTTATTTCAGGGTCGTTGATACTGTGGCCGCCAATAATAGCGACAGATGCTTCTTTCATTTTGTCGATACCGCCACACAAAATTTCGTTCATAGCTTTGTCAGGGATTTTTCGGACAGGAAAACCCAAAACTGAAAGTGCGGTCATAGGAGTTCCGCCCATAGCGTAAATATCGCTTACGGAATTTGCAGCGGCCACCTGTCCGAACATATAAGGGTCATCGACCGAAGGCGTAAAAACGTCCACGGTCTGTACCAGTGCCATGCCGTTGCCCATATCGTATATTCCAGCGTCGTCGCCGGCAGGTACACCTACAAGGACACGCGGGTCATCAACGGCGGGTAGGTCGGTTAAGACTTGTTTTAGGAATGCCTGGTCAATCTTGGAAGCACAGCCGGCTTTTTCAACAAGCTTTGTCAGTTGTACCGGGCCGGTTGGGTTTTCGAGGCGCTCACCAGCACACAAACAGATGTTTTTTTCCTTCAAAAGGTCACAGGGACAGGGTTTCTTGGGGTCGCAGACACAGTGTCCAAGTCGTATAGAGCGCTGTATAACCCGCTTTCGTCTTTCTGAATTAGCCATTTCAAGTACCCTTTCTTGTTTAGATTTGATATTTTTATTAATCCAGTTGCGTAGATAATAACTGTCGAACCTGAATAAACAGTTCGGTACATTCTTTTGTTATTTTGTTTCTTGGTGCCGGCGTGTTTATTTTTAATTCTTTTGCAATTTTGCCAGGCCTTTTGGTAAAAACAAGTATTTTCTGACCCAACATCAGAGCTTCATCGATATTGTGTGTTACAAATAATATTGTCATATGATGCTGGCACCACAAACCGGTCAGCATCTGTTGCAGTTCTGTTCTTGTTGAATCATCAATCGCCCCGAACGGCTCGTCCATAAGCAGTAGTTTGGGGTTTATAGCCAATGCCTGTGCGATAGCAGCCCGTTGACGCATTCCCCCGGAAAGTTCGTGTGGATACGCATCCTCAAAACCTCCGAGTCCTACTTCGTAAATCAATTGGCGAGCCCTGTCTTCTCTTTCACTTTTTGCAATCCGTCTCATTTGCAGTCCAAAGAATACATTACCAAGGACAGTGCGCCATGGAAACAGTGTATAATGTTGAAACACATATGCAATGTTTTGTCCAAATTGCAAACCGTTGTAAAGATGCAGTTGTCCCTTATCCGGTGTTTCCAGACCTGCAATGATATTCAACAAAGTGGTTTTACCACATCCGGTAACTCCCACCATCGTAACAAACTCACTATGCCGGACTGCAAAATTAACATTTTTTAAAGCTTCAGTTTTTCGGCTGACACCCGAATGGAAAGTTTTACAAATACCACAAACTTCCAAAACAACCGGATTTTCTTTTGAATTTTTTTTATTATCAGAAGCGCCCATCGTTTTCAAACTTCCTTTCCCTGCCATCTTACAAAACGTTGCATAAACCTGCGCATCGTGAAATTAAGACCGGCGCCTACGCCGCCGATAATCAACATTGCCGCTATGACAATATCCATTGCCGAATTGTCCGAAGCGTATATAAGAAGGTATCCTATGCCGCTGTCGCTGCCGGTCATCATTTCCGCAGCAATTATAACAAACCAGCATAAGCCAAGCCCCTGTCTAAGGCCGGTTAAAATCATTGGCATTGCGGCCGGCAGATAGACATGCAAAAAAACTTGTTTTCGACTTGCACCAAGTGTTCTCGCAAGCAATAAATAATTCCGCCGGACTCCTGCAATCCCGTCGAGGGTGTTAGTCAGTATCGGGAAAAAACCGCCGACAAAAATTACGAAAATCATTCCTAATTGAACCTGATCAAATATAGTGTGGCTATATTTGACGCCAAATAACTGTGGAAGGCTTTTCAACTTGAAAACGGCAACAGCAAACGGCAACCATGCAATTGGACACAGCGGACGTAACAATTCAATAGTTGGCTCGACAAGGTTGCGGAAAGTACGTGCAGAACCCATAATCGTACCAAGTGCCACACCTATTACGGCGGCCAGTGCGAATCCCAGCAGCACTCGCAGCAAACTAATAATAGTATTGCTCAAAAGTGAACCCGACGCATAGTGCTGTCGCAGCGGATGCAGTAGCTGTTCAAAAACCATTGTCACCGGAGGGAAAATCCATGGTTGTTTCAAATAAACGGCTGCAATCTGCCATATAACGAGCACAAAAGCAGGTACAACTATCCAGCCAAAAAAGGCATCACGGTTTGGTGTACGTTTATTTTTCTGTTTTTCTCTCTGCAAATTTTATTTTCGCTTTTTCCAAAAGAGTCAAATCGTAAGCGACTGAAGTTACCTGCTGATAATCCGCCGCTTTTAGTTTTCCCGTAAAAATGTCCAGACCATTCATTGCCTGAGTCCATTTTTCCATCGTTTGGTGCCATTGTTCTGTAGATTCCATAGAATAGCCACTGGTTGGGATACTCATCTTTTCAACAGATTCGCTGGTACCTATCCATCTTGTAGCTGTTGCTACAGCTTTATTTAAGTCGCTGTTAATCGTTTCATTGGCCTGCAAAAAGAGCATGAGCAAATCAATGATGGCTTCTGATTTTTCTTCTACTGCATTCGTATTTGCCGCGATACAACAGCAGGGATGATTACGGAATGTCCCCGGGGGCAGTTCCTCCAGGTCACATATAATCCTGCCTATTCCTCTCTCAACTGCAATTGCGGGGAACGGATTATTACCTACATAACCGTCGATAAGACCTCCCGAAAGAGCCACATTTAACTTACCACCACCTTTGACATTAATCATATGTACCAGCACATTAGTCTGTGAAAGATTGCCACTGAATATAATTCCTTCGTGCCTGAGAGCTTCTTCAAAAATAACTTTTGCCACAGCTACCGGATTCTTATAACCAATCCGCAAAGGCTTTTTTGCTGCCTTGGTCATATCCACAAATTCCTGCCAGCTTTGTGGCTTAGAGTCAGGGCTAACCACCAGCATGTCACCTTTGTAATGAAGCGGCGAAATCAATTTAACTGGTGCGCCACTATCTACTGCTGCAAGCACCGGGGCAACACCACCAAAACCAACATCGATAATATTTTGAGCAAGTGCAGTTGGCATTTTTGAACCGCCGCCCACCTTCACGATTTCTACATCAGCAATCTTTTTGTTTTTATCGAATAACTCGTAAAACTTGCGGTCTTCAACAACTTTTAAGTTGATTTGGCTCTCTTGGTAGTATTCCGAAACATTATCCAAGGCGATAAACAAAGCAATATGATGATCATGACCAACATGGCCGACTCTTATGGTTGTTGCCGTGGGTTTATTTTCTTCAGAGTTTTTTTGCCTGCAGCCAAATAAACACAGCACAACAGCCCCCCAAAAAAATATCAGACAACCTGTCTTTTTCATTGTTCAATCCTCGTTGGTTAAAACCGATAAAAGATTTTGGTAACAATACCGACTCTATCTTTGTAAGTTTCCGTAGAATCAAGATTGATAGGTACGCCGATTTTGAATGACACACCTTTGGCAGATTTCCAAATGATACCTGGCACAAGGTCGTGACGATGTCCGGCGTTTTCCTTATAGAAATAGTTATATTCCAATGCAGGTAATAACTTTGGAACAACGGTTAGAAGCAAAGCCGCATTTACTTCTGATATATTTGAATTTTTGGTTTCATTCCACGTATAGCCCGGGTTAAAGTGCAAAGAAAAATCTCTCCATGCTTTCGACACTTCCGTTGTTATCTTATATGCCCCATCATCAGTACCTAATTTGCGGTCGGTATCACCAGTTGGTAGAAAATACCAAAAATCAACCGCAACGGCAGGACAATTATTCGTTTCTTTTATAAGGTTCCATTTCTCAAAAAGAAAAATATTGCCGATTCCTTCGCTTTTATTAATGGTTCCACTGGTGTCAAAATCATTAAAAAACATCGGAATACCAATTGCCAGATGATGGTTTTCTGCCCAGCCATATTTTGCACAAAATACCGTGCCAAGTTTTTTCTTTGAATCACCCGAAGGCAGGGTATGATACTTTTTGTCACTTCCCATCTTTCTGTCCAAGTCAAAATACTGAATCTTCAGTGATATCGATAAATGATTTTTCCCGACGGTTTTTGCACTCCTGGTTCTTATAAAGAAACTCATAGGGTAGTTGCCGAGCCATGGTTCATTTTCGGTGTCTTTAGCAACAGGCTTTTGTTCTCCTGCCTGGTTGTCTTGTGCATACACGGGCAAACATATTTCAAAAATTCCAAAAACAACCAATAACATAACGATCCTTTTCATAACAATATTCCTTCCATAGTGAAACCTCATTATATTGCGACTTACTTTCAAAACTTTATCCAATTATTCATTTTTTTATTCCAATAAAAAAGCGGGCAAGAAAGTTTTTTTCTTGCCCGCCGGTAGTCGTGCTATTTTTTTAGTCTACTCTATCGAATACCAGATATCCTCCTGCTTTGCTTCAAAGGGCCCAAGGTCAGCTTCCACAAGGACCTTGTATTTGCCTCTGAAATTCTCTGGCACTCGCCACGAGTACCGGCAGACGCCGCCTCAGCCATACTCGAATTTACCAGAGGTCAGAGTGTTGCCTTCTTCATCCACAATTTTCACCTTTGGGGCAGGCTGCCTTCGGCCATTCTTTGTTGCAGAGCTTGTATACTGTTCACCGGCCTGTCCCTGAAATTCGAAACCTATCGAGACCCTGCTGCTTGAGGGATTTACGTTAGCCTTGACCAGAAAGGGCGGGCCCGGTTTCAAGACGGTAGTTTGTCCTTCGCTGACTTTAACAGTCGCCATCGTTCCCCACGGCCCAAAACTTTCCATCCGCCATGTGTCACCATTTTGTTTCTTTGTTATGGACAGCCATTGCGGCCTGTATACCCGCGCATTTACTTTAATAGGTTCTGCTGCTGAAGTGATATTTGCGCTGCTAAAGAGGCCGCTGCGAAGTTTCATTTTCGCATCCGGGATGTCAAGCTTTATGTAACCCTGCCGATTGGAAGATAAATAAAGCGCCAGAGAAGCAATCGCTACAACTATAATGGCTGATAAAATCCATATAGCATTATTTTTTTTCATAATTAACGCCGCGAACATAAGGATTATTGAATGTTACGACTATCACTATAACGAATAACCCGTAACTTTCAACAAAAAAACCGCCAAATCAGCAATTAAATATAAAGGCATTAGCCGAATAAATCTCAGTTTTCAGAAATGCCCATTTTTTTAGTCTATCGAATGCCATGTATTCTCGACTCTTGTTTGGAAAGGGCCTAAATCAATATAGACCTCTACTTGGTATTTTCCCTTAAAGTTTGCAGGTACTCGCCACGAGTACGGACAGAGGCCTCCTCAGCCATACTCGAACCTGCCAACTGCTATAATTTTGCCGGAAGTATCGAGAATCTTAAATAACGGCGAAGGCTGCCATTGCCCATTTTTTTTGACGCCGCCTACGTATAATTCTCCAGCCTTTCCCTCGACCACAAGGTTAATAGAAACGTTAGAACCTTTAATTTGCGTATCAGTCTTTACCAAAAGAGGTTGTCCGAATTTTATGCTGCTGTCTTTGAAACGGGACAGAGGCTGGCCCCTGACTAAGTCGAGAAGCCATTTGTCTCCATTTTCATCGGTTGCGGAGAGCGGAGAAAGGCCTAATTCTTTTTGAAGCGGAGCCGGAGAAGACGAGGGAAATAATGCCCAGACTACCAGAATAAGTGCGGTTGCGAGTACGGCAATGAAGACTTTTTTTGCCCTTCGTGAACTACACCAATTTGGGGTAAAGGCGTGTAAATATTCGCGGAGCCTTGATATTATGTCAAAAATATTTTTTTCCATAAAATTATTACAATGAAAACCCGCTTTTAAGCATAAATGGCATATAATTATTATACCAGCTTTGGACCAGTTAAAGAAACAAAAAATTTTTTCACTCTATTTAGTGCGGTTAGTGTTATAATGTATGTTAGAGAAATTCAGGTGGGCATCATCGGAGAATAGAAAGGTTTTTTATGTGGTTTCAGAGGCTACGTGCTTTTACGGTGATAGAATTACTGGTAGTTATTTCTATTATAGCAATGCTTATGGCTATATTGATGCCTTCTCTGATGAATGCCCGTGAACAGGCCAAACGCGCGGTATGTATGGCTAATTTGCGTTCTATCGGGCAGGGTATATATATTTATGCTAATGATAATCGGGGCAGACTCGTTCCCGGCGATTTTGCCGTTTCGTGGGATGTGTGGGCGAGGCCGCCGGAGTATTCCCGATATGGCCCGGTTAATCTGGGGTATCTTCTGTCTTCCGGCGCATTGCCGGTTCCCCTTAATAATGACCATGTGTTTTTCTGTCCTTCCCGTTCAAATCCCAACGGCAGGCATGATGGTGAGAGTTTTGTTCAGGCATGGGGCTCAAACGGCCT
>CAZIKS010000018.1:15888-21653 GCA_964539795.1 uncultured Pirellulales bacterium | reverse complement strand
GGGCCCAGATAAGCTATATGTTTAATAACGCGCTCGATGGTTTCAGGAGTTATGTTGAGGACGGCCGACAAGCTGTTTTATCGCACGAGGACAAGATTAATTTTCTTCAGGGAGACGGCAGCGTCCACACATTCGGCGCCGAGCCTTTGATTTTTGACGAGGAGGCAGGCCCTGAGTTTCTGCAGGAAGTTTGCAATAGATATGGTGTCTGTTTTCCCACTATTATGCTGCATCGGTGGCTTGAATTTGACGAGGTTGATTTGAATGAGGCCAGGGAATATCTCGATAATCCGATAGGGTGGTCTCAGAGCAACAGTACGGACTCGGAGTCAAAGCCGATGCTTTTGGCGAGTGTCAGCAAAAAGTCTCTGGTTTGTGATGTCGTGGGTTTCAGGCCCGGGCCTCCTCCCAGCGGGTGATGATGGACATTCGGTGGTCGTGTCGACTGCTTTTTAGGAAAACACCGGGGAAATAACTCCGGGATTTTACAGCCTTTGTTAAAATTCAATAGTTCCGATTACATTGCGGATGTGCAGAGACGTTCTTAGCTTGAATATTAATTTATCCCCTCTTGGAGATGGCTTGATTTCTTATAGCAATAAGTGTATAATCCATCTTCAGATTATGTTATGGCAGGGAAATTTCATTTTAAGTTTAATTACCTAAAAGCAGGCGAATTAATTATGGCTGAACAAAATGAACAATTATTGCGCAAACTACCCTCTGTGGATAGTCTTTTAGAAGACCCGGAGTTGCAAAACTGCACCGACGGGATTGGCAGAAAGGTTCTCGCTAATTTAGTACGTCAGGTGGTTGACGAAACTCGGAAAGTTCTTATTGCCCAGACTTCACCTGAGAAGGACGAAAGCGCAATTCGCCCGAAAATACTAAAAGATATTAAGCACCGCCTCGAAACGATTATGACGCCGTACTATCGCAGGGTCGTGAACGCAACGGGTATTATTCTGCATACCGGCCTCGGTCGTGCGGTTCTTGCTCCTAAGGCATTGAAACAGATTCAGGAACAACTCCATAGTTATTCACTGCTTCAACTGGATGTTGAAACGGCAGAGCGCTCAAAACGTGATGGATACATCGAATGGCTGCTGCAGCAATTGACCGGCGCTGAAGCAGCCACCGTTGTTAATAATAATGCCGCCGCTACCGCTATCGTACTGAATACCGTCGCAAAGGAAAGGGAAGTAATCGTTTCCCGCGGGCAGCTTGTTGAAATCGGCGGTTCGTTCCGTCTGCCGGATGTTATGGCTTTCAGCGGAGCGAAGCTTGTTGAAGTCGGCACTACCAACAAGACTCACCGGCATGATTATATCAATGCAATTACTGAAAATACGGCTGCAATTTTGCGGGTGCATCCGAGCAATTATAAAATCCAGGGATTCTCTTCGGAAGTGTCACTTGATGAGCTCGTTGATATCGCACATAAACACAGTCTTGTTATGATTGATGATGTCGGCGCAGGTGCACTGATAGATTTTTCGCGTTTAGGATTCGAACCTGAACCGGTTCTGGCCGATTCGATTAAAAAGGGGGCTGATATTGTTACTTCAAGCGCCGATAAACTGATAGGAGCTTCTCAGGGAGGAATCATTCTTGGCAGGGTAGATCTGATTAATACCATACGTAGAAATCAATTTGCCAGAATCGTCCGCATTGGAAAGCTTACTCTTGCGGCACTTGAAGGTACCTTGAAGCTCTTTCTTGATGAATCCGCTGCACTTAGGGAGGTGCCAACATTGGAAATGCTTATGCGTCCTCTGTCTGAAATAACTAATGAAGCTCAGCGTATCGCTTCGGAGTTGAACAAGAGGCTTTCAGGTGTGGCGGTTACAACCGTTTCCGGTTTTTCACAAACCGGAAGCGGCTCTTTGCCCACACAAAATCTTGCAACAACGCTGGTTGCAATAAAGCCGGAAAAAATCAGTGCAGCGTCACTGGCTAAACAGCTTCGCCATTGGAGCACGGCGATTTTTGCACGCGTTCGAAACGGGCAGGTTTTTATCGACCCCAGAACTCTTCGAGATGACGATGATAAGATTCTTGTTCAAGCACTGCTCGAAATCCTCGGCCGGAAAAAGTAAAACTATGGGCGCAGTACAAACCAACATTACGCTCGGCACCGCAGGCCATATAGACCACGGCAAGACGGCCCTTATCAAATGCCTGACCGGTTGTGATACCGACCGGCTAAAGGCTGAAAAGGAACGCGGGATGTCCATCGACCTTGGCTTTGCACCATGCAGGATTTCCGCCGGCCCAACCGACGTGGAAATTGGAATCGTCGATGTTCCCGGACATGAGAATTTTGTAAAGAAAATGGTGGCCGGCGCAAACGGTATGGATGGCGTCATTTTCGTTATTGCCGCAGATGACGGGGTAATGCCGCAAACGCGTGAACATCTCGATATCCTTACGCTGCTCGGTGTCCGATATGGCGTTGTGGCTTTGACTAAAGCTGACTGTGTCGAGCCGGACCGTCTCCAGAGGGTAACCGCCGAAATTAAAGAATTTCTTGTGGGTACATTTCTGGAGGCAGCTGTGATTGCTCCGATATCAAGTATAACAGGGCAAGGCTTCGATGCTTTTTTAGATGGCCTTAAAAATCTTGTAAGCAGTATCAAGTCTAAAAGCACAGAAGGGATATTTCGATTGCCGGTGGAGCGAACCTTCTCAGTCAAGGGCTACGGCACGGTAGTGACCGGTATTCCGGTTTCAGGTTCAGCTGAAGTCGGCGATGAGGTGATACTTTTCCCTCAGGGAGTTAAGAGTCGAATAAAAGCTATACAGGTTTACAAACGGGATAGCGATACTGTTATGACGGGCCAGTGCGCAGCGATTAATGCTCCTAATTGGGACTATAAGACTATCAAACGTGGTAACGTGGTTACAATGGGTGAATATTTCTCTCCGCAACAGTGGTATCTGTGTAAACTTTATGTTCTTGCCTCTGCCGGAGTGCAACTTAAAAGCGGCATCGGTATAAAGTTTCACACAGGCACTTCCGAAGTTCCCGCCACTCTATATTTATTAGAGGGCAACAGCGTTGCTGCAGGTCAGGAGTCCCTTGTTCAGGTAAAATTAAGTGAACAAATTGTGGCGGCCCCCTGTGACCATTTCATCTTGCGCAGCCTTTCACCCGTACGTACCGTCGGCGGAGGAATGATTATAGAATCGCTGCCTGGAAAACTTAAACGAAGCCACCCTGAGGTAATTCAGGATGTTCAGGCAAGGGCAAAAGCGGTTTCTGTCGATAAGGATTTTGTTGAATATTGTGTAAAAACCGCTGAAAATCTTGCCGCAGATGAATCTGAGCTTTCACTTCGTACCAAGATACTGCCGGAGGCGTTAAAAAAAATCCTCAATGAGCTTATTCAAGCAAATAAAGTGCTTAATTTGTCCTCGAAGTTGTATATTCATCGCGGCAGTTTTGACAGTGTTCGGCAGCAACTGGTTGGGATTATTGCTGACTTTCATCGCAGCAGGCCGGAAAGCCCGGGAATAACCATAAAGCAATTTCGTGAAACATCACAATTACGAAAAGATGTTTTTGATGGTGTTGTTAAGTTGCTGCTTTCACGCGGCGAACTTGTGGAAAGAAAGCAATGCCTGGCTTTGCCCAAACATTGCGAAAAGTTCAACGAAGAAGAGCAAAAGCTGATAGAGACCGTTGAGTCACTTTTTACCGCACAGCTTTTTAATCCACCGAAATTTGAGGAAGTCGTTGAAAAAACAGCTGTGGCTCCCGATAAAGTACGGAAAATTCTACGGATACTAATCGAGCAGAAACGGCTTATAGAGGTTGAACGGGACCTTCTTTTTCACGATGATGCTGTTGAGAAAGCCCGTGGGATTTTAATTTCGTTCATCAATGAACACGGCAGGCTGGAAAGTGTAAAGTTCAAGTATCTTCTTGATACGACGAGGAAATTCGCTCTTCCTCTGCTTGACTACTTCGACCGTATCGGTGTAACACGCCGTGACGGCAATACCCGATATTTGAAGACGCTTGTATAAATTATTTGCTATAGTTAAGTTTGAGCGGTTTTTTAAAGTCTTGGAGCTAAAAAGTTTTATATTTTGGGTTGAAGGTTGCTAAAACCCGATATAACAAAATAGTCAAAAGTTTTATTTTCTTTTTATCAGGAAAGGTTTGAGGTGCGTTTCGGGAAAATTTCTGCAAAACTTCTTGGCGTTACAGCGGGTGCGATTCTCATACTATTAATATTGCGGCCCGGCTGAGGCAATCCCTTTGCAGCCCTTGGAGGGCTGCTGATAATATTTTTACATCCTGCTGCTTTAGTGACCGGTATCGTGGGAATCTTTCATGATGACCGCAAGCAGCTTTCGATTATCACCACCATTATTTCCGCCGCTTTCGTGTATTTTTTTCTGCTTTGCAGGTTATGAAGGCACAATAACTTGTAGAAATAAATGAGCCTATAAGACTCAAAGCCGCTGGATTGGTACTGAAAAAGTGCTTTGTAGTTATTTCAGGCAGAAGTGGCAAAGAACACAAGTTTTTTTCTTTTAGTAACTTACGTGTGCTTTTAACAGCCGAATGGGGGCTAAATCGTAAATATTTTGATAGTCTTGCCGTACAAGAATTTAAATGCTTGAAAAACTTAGCCTGAAATGCTATAACAGTGGGCCGGAGTAGGGTTATTAACTCGCTTGACAATAACCACGGAGTAAAAAAGTTCAAAGTGTAATAATCGTGTGTCGAGTATGAGCATTGAAAAGAAAATGCAACAGGGTAATACATTACAAGAGAAAAAACCGGTAAGCAGTAAAACAAGTGTGCCTTTGCGTTCTGAAAAGAAGAAGTGGGGCGGTATTAAGGGAAAAGAAAAGCCGGATGCGAAAATTAATCAGTCTTCAGATTCACCTGCCGACAAAAAATTTGTACCGACGTGTAGTATATGCGGCGAGCAACATTGGCCTTTCCATCCTTTAGTTCCATGTATCAATATTAAGAAGGCTAAAACCAAGGCCAAGGCCGAACGAAAAGCACGTGCCAAGGCTGAAAAAAAGGCCAAGGCGGAAGCGAAAGCTAAGGCAAAAGCAGAAAAAAGAGCAATAGCCAAAGCAGAAGCTGAGGCTAAAGCTGAAAAAAACGCTAGGGAGGAAGCTGAAAAAAAGGCCAGAGCTTACGCTCAAGCCAAACAGGAAGCGGAAAACAAGGCTCAATCCGAAGCTAAATTCAGGGCCCAGGCAGAAGAAGAGGCCAGGGCTTATGCTAAAGCCCGACAGGAAGCTGAAGCAAGGGCTGAAGCGGAAGTTAAGTTAAGAGCTGAAGCTGAAGAAAAGGCCGGCGCTTACGCTGCGGCAAGGCAAGAGGCTGAGGCAAAGGCCCAAGCTGAGGCTCTTTTCAGGGCCCAAGCTGAAGAAAAAGCCAGAGCTTATGCCCAAGCGCGTCGAGAAGCCGAAGCAAAAGCTGAATCTGAGGCTGAGTCCCGAATAGAGATTGAAGAGAAAGCCCGGACCTATGATAACGCCAGGGCCGAAGCTGAGGCTAAAGCTAAAGCTGAAGCTAAAGCCAAGACTGAAGCCGAAGAAAGGGCCGAAGTTTATGCCCAAGCCTGCGAAGAGGCTGAAACAAAAGCCGGAACCGAAGCCAAGGCAAGAGTAGAAGAAGAAGCCAAGGCCAAAGCTTCCGCTAAAGCCCTGCAAAAGGCTGAATCAAAAGCCGAAGACGAGGATAAATGTCGAATTCAGGTAAGCGCCACCACCGCGTAGCAAGACCAGAG
>CAZIKS010000018.1:11873-15878 GCA_964539795.1 uncultured Pirellulales bacterium | reverse complement strand
AAGCAGAAAAAAAGGCCGAGGCGTATGCAAAAGCTCGACAAGAAGCAGAGGCAAAAGCCGAGATACAAACCCAGTTGAAAGCCCAGGCCGAAGAAAAGGCCAAGGTTTATGCTCAAGCGCGGCAGGAAGCTGAAGCAAAAGCTGAAGCGGAGGCCAAGTTAAGAGCCGAAGCAGAGGAAAAAGCCAGAGCCTATGCTGAAGCTATCGAACAGGCCGACTCAAAGGCAGAATCTGAAGCGATTTTAAGAGCAGAAGCAGAAAAAAAAGTTGATTCTTACGCCAAAGAGATAACTAAAATCAAGTTTGAAGCTGATAAAGCGATAGCCGAACAACAGGCAAAGTCGGAGGCTGAAGCTGCAGAGGCAATAGAAAAACTCGGGGCCGAGGCAGACGAAGCTTTGACCAAACTCAAAGAGCAATTCGAAAGAGAAGCGAAAGCATATGCCGAAAGCCGGGACAAAGCTGAAGCAAAGGCTGAATCGGAGGCTAAGTTAAGAGCCGAAGTAGAGGAAAAGGCCAGAGCCTATGCTGAAGCTATCGAACAAGCCGACGCAAAGGCAGAATCTGAAGCGAGATTAAGAGTCGAGGCCGAACAAAAAAATAAAGATTATCTCAAAGAGATAGCCCAAATCAAAGCTGAAGTTACTGAGATAGAGAATCAACGAGCGGAATCGGAAGCCGAAGCAGCAGAGGCGATAGAAAAACTAAGGGCTGAGGCAGAAGAAGCGTTAACCAAACTCAAAGAGCAATTCGAAAAAGAAGCAAAAGCGTATGGCAAAGCCCGGGAAAAAGCTGAAGCGAAAGCCGAGGCTCAAGCTAAGATAAGAGCCGAAGCTGAAGAAAAAATCAAGACCTATGCCGGGCTCATTAAAGAGGCCGAAGCAAAGGCAAGAGGCGATGCTAAATTGATAGTTAAGGCAGAGGAGAAGGCCCGTGAAGAAGCGGAAGAAAGAGAAAGAGAAGAAGCTGAAGCGAAAAAAAGAATAGAAGCCTATGAAGAGGAGATAGCCAAAATCAGGTCTGAGGCAGCAGAAGCAATGGTTGAGCAACGTGCTAATTTGGAAGCTGAAGCTGCAGATGCGGTAGCAAAAGTCGAGGCTGAAGCTGCTGATACGTTGGCTAAGGTTAAATCACAATTCGAAGAAGAGGTTGAGGTTTATACCAAAGCTCTGGAAAAAGCAGAGGCAGAAGCCGAAACACAAGCTCAGTTAAAAGTCCAGGCAGAAGAGAAGGCCAGGGCTTATGCTACGGCCCAGGAAGAAGCCCGGGCAAGAGCTGATGCAGAAGCCCAAGCAAGGGCGGAGGCGCAAAAACAAGCCGAGACGCAAAGCCGGTTGAGAGTAGAAGCAGAAGAAAAAGCCAATCTGCATGCTGCTGTCAGTAAAGAAGCAGAGGTGAAGGCCAAGGATGAGAATAAGTTGAGGGTTGAGGCAGAAGAGAAGGCCTGCGAAGAAGTTGCAAAAAGGACACATATAGAAGCTGAATCGAACAAAAAGATAGAAGCTTATGAAGAGGAGATAGCTCAGATCAAATCTGAAGTTGCTGAAGCAATAGCCGAACAAAGAGACAGGTTGGAATCTGAAGCAGCAGAGGCGATAGCAAAGGTCAAGTCTGAGGCTGCTGATACGTTAGTTAAAGTCAAATCGCAATTTGATAAAGAGGCCGAAGTATATACCAAATTTCAAGAAGAAGCTGAGGCAAAAGCTGAATCGGAGGCTAAGTTAAGAGGCGAAGCAGAGGAAAAGGCGAAGGCCTATGCTGATGCATTAGCCAAAGCCGAGGAACAAGCAAAAGCTGAAGCTGAAGAAAGAAGCAAAGCTGAGGCAAAAGCGCAAGCCGAATCCAAATCCAGACTTGAGGCTGAAGCAAGAGCTGAAGCGGAAGCCGAGGCAAGAATTAATGCTGAAAAGAAAGCAAATGCTGAGGCCCAGGAGCAAGCGAGGTCCTATGGTGAATTATTAGCCAGACTCGAGGAAAAGCTGAAAACAGAAACTGAAACGAGGCGTAAGGCGGAAAAAGAGGTAAAAGCTCAGGGACAGACCAGAGCCGAAGCAGAAAAAGAAGCGAAGTTCGAAATCGAACAGAGAATTAAAGCCGAAGCAAAAGCAGAAGCTGAGTCCAGATCCAGGATTGAGGCTGAGCAAAGGGCCGAAGCGGAAAGGGAGGCAAGAGTAAGAGCTGAAAAAGAGGCAAAAGCAGAAGCCCAGGAGCAAGCCAGAGCTTATGGTGAAGCGTTGGCCAGAGCTGAAGAGAGAGCAAAAAGTGAAGCTGAAGCGAAGGCAAGGGCGGAAGCAAGAACCGAAAGTGAAATTCAAGCTAAGGATGAATTAGAGAAGAAAGTTAAGTTCTATGCCAAAGCTTTGGAAGAGATTAAAGAGAAAGCTGAGACTGAAGCTGAGTTAAGAGTCGAAGTCGAGGAGAAGGCAAAAGTTGAAGCCGAAAAGAGAGCGGCGGCCGAAGCGCAGCTTGAAGAACAGACACAGGCCTATGCTGTGGCCAGAGAAGAAGCTGAAACGAGAGTTAAAACAGAAGTTCAGTTAAGGACCGAAGCCGAGGAGAGAGCAAAGGCTGAAGCTGAAAAGCGGGAAGAAATCGAGTCTGAAGCGAAAGAAAAGGTCAACTTTTATGCTGAGGAGTTAGTTAACATCAAGGCTGAAGCGGCCGAGACAGTAGCAAAATTCAAATCGCAATTCGAAGAAGAGACTAAAGTTTATGCTCAGATCAGGAAACAAGCTGAAGCAAAAGCTGAGACTGAGGCGGAATTACGAGCAGAGGCTGAAGAAAAAGTTAGTGTGTATGCGGAGGTTGCTGAACAATCTGAGACTAAGGTTGAGGCTGAAGCTAAGTTAAGGGCCGAAGCCGAGGAGAAGGCCAGAGTTGAAGCAGGAAAGATGGCCGAGGTTGAGGCACAGTTGGAAGAGCAAATTCAGGCCTCTATGGTTGCCAGAGATGAGGCTGAGAGAAGGGTTGGGGTTGAAGCTGAGTTGCGGGCGAAGGCCGAAGAAAAAGCCAAGACATTAGCCGAAGCTATCGAAAAAGCTGAAGCACAGCTTGAAGAACAAGCTGCAGTTAGAGAAGAAATAGAAAAAAAAATAGAGACTGAGGCGGAATTGCGAGCACAAGCTGAAGAAAAAGCCAAGGTATTAGCCGAAGCTATTGAAGAAGCTGAGGCCAAGGTTGAGACCGAAGCCACGTTAAGGGCCGAGGTTGAGGCACATCTTGAAGAGCAGATTCAGGCTTCTGTGGCTGCCAGAGAAGAGGCAGAAGCAAAAGCTGAAACCGGAGCCAAGTTGAGGGCCGAATCTGAGGAGAGGGCAAAAGTCGAAACAGAAAAGAGAGCGGCGGCCGAAGCGCAGCTTGAAGAACAGACACAGGCCTATGCTGTGGCCAGAGAAGAAGCTGAAACGAGAGTTAAAACAGAAGTTCAGTTAAGGACCGAAGCCGAGGAGAGAGCAAAGGCTGAAGCTGAAAAGCGGGAAGAAATCGAGTCTGAAGCGAAAGAAAAGGTCAACTTTTATGCTGAGGAGTTAGTTAACATCAAGGCTGAAGCGGCCGAGACAGTAGCAAAATTCAAATCGCAATTCGAAGAAGAGACTAAAGTTTATGCTCAGATCAGGAAACAAGCTGAAGCAAAAGCTGAGACTGAGGCGGAATTACGAGCAGAGGCTGAAGAAAAAGTTAGTGTGTATGCGGAGGTTGCTGAACAATCTGAGGCTAAGGCTGAGACTGAAGCCAAGTTAAGAGCTGAAGCCGACGAGAAGGCAAAAGTTGAAGCAGAAAAGAGGACTGAGGTTGAGGCACTACTTGAAGAGCAGATTCAAACTTCTACTATTGCCAAAGAGCAGGCTGAGAAAAGGGTTGAGTTTGAAGCTGAGTTGCGGGCACAAGCCGAAGAAAAGGCCAAGGCATTAGCAGAAGCTGTTGAAGAGGCTGAAGCGAAGGCTGAGACCGAAGCTAAGTTAAGGGCCGAAGCCGAGGAGAAGGCCAGAGTTGAAGCAGGAAAGA
>CAZIKS010000018.1:0-11773 GCA_964539795.1 uncultured Pirellulales bacterium | reverse complement strand
AGCAGGAAAGATGGCCGAGGTTGAGGCACAGTTGGAAGAGCAAATTCAGGCCTCTGTGGCTTCCAGAGAAGAGGCTGAGAAAAGGGTTGAGATTGAATCTGAGTTGCGAGCAAAGGCCGAAGAAAAGGCCAATGCGTTAGCCGAAGCTGTTGAAAAAGCTGAAGCACAGCTTGAAGAACAGACAGCAGTTAGAGAAGAAATAGAGACAAGGATAGAGGCTGAAGCGGAATTACGAGTACAAGCTGAAGAAAAAGCCATTGCCTACGCAGAAGCTATTGAAGAAGCTGAAGCTAAGACTGAGACCGAAGCTAAGTTGAGGGCCGAAGCAGAGGACAAGGCCCGAGCTGAAGCAGAAAAGAGAGGCGAGGTTGAGGCACTACTTGAAGAGCAGATTCAGGCTTCTGCTGTTGCCAAAGAGGAGGCTGAGAAAAGGGGTGAGTTTGAAGCTGAGTTGCGAGCAAAGGCCGAAGAAAAGGCCAATGCGTTAGCCGAAGCTGTTGAAGAAGTTGAGGCTCAGCTTGAAGAACAAGTTGCAGTTAAAGAAGAAGTAGAGGCAAAGATTGAGACTGAAGTGGAATTGCGGGCACAAGCTGAAGAAAAGGCAAGGGCCTATGCGGAAGCTATTGAAAAAGCTGAAGCCAAGGCTGAGACTGAAGCCAAATTGAGAGCTGAAGCCGAAGAGAAGGCAAAAGTCGAAGCAGAAAAGAGAGCCGAGGTTGAGGCACAGCTTGAAGAGCAGACTGCAGTTAGAGAAGAAATAGAAAAAAGGATAGAGACTGAAGCAGAATTACGAGCACAAGCTGAAGAAAAGGCAAGGGCCTATGCAGAAACTATTGAACAAGCTGAAGCAAAGGTTGAGGCCGAAGCCAAATTAAGAGCCGAAGCTGAGGATAAGGTAAAAGTCGAAACAGAAAAGAGGACCGAGGCCGAAGCACAGCTTGAAGAGCAAACTGCAGTTAGAGAAGAAATAGAGACAAGGATTGAGACTGAAGCGGAATTACGAGCACAGGCTGAAGAAAAGGCAAGGGCCTATGCAGAAGCTATTGAACAAGCTGAAGCAAAGGTTGAGGCCGAAGTCAGATTGAGAGCCGAAGCCGAGGAGAAGGCAAGAGTTGAAGCAGAAAAGAGGACCGAGGTTGAGGCACATTTGGAAGAGCAAATTCAGGCCTATATGGCTGCCAGAGATGAGGCTGAGAAAAGGGTTGGGGTTGAATCTGAGTTGCGGACAAAGGCCGAAGAAAGGGCCAATGCGTTAGCTGAAGCTGTTGAAGAAGTTGAGGCTCAGCTTGAAGAACAAGCTGCAATTAAAGAAGAAGTAGAGGCAAAGATTGCGATTGAGGCGGAATTGCGGACACAAGCTGAAGAAAAGGCAAGGGCCTATGCGGAAGCTATTGAAGAAGCTGAAGCCAAGGCTGAGACTGAAGCCAAATTGAGGGCCGAAGCAGAGGACAAGGCCCGAGTTGAAGCAGAAAAGAGAGCCGAGGTTGAATCACAGCTTGAAGAGCAAACTGCAGTTAGAGAAGAAATAGAGACAAGGATTGAGACTGAAGCTGAGTTGCGAGCACAGGCTGAAGAAAAGGCAAGGGCCTATGCAGAATCTATTGCAGAAGCTGAAGCAAAGGTTGAAACTGAAGCTAAACAAAGAGTTGAAACTGAGGAAAAAGCCAGAACCGAGAGAGCAAAAGTCGAGGCTGAAGTTGCAGAGCAAATAGAAAAGGTCAAGGCTGAGTCTGCAGAGATGTTGTCTAAAATCAGAGCACAATTTGCAGAGGAAACCAGAGAGTATGCTGAGGCTGATAAAACTGGAACTGCAAAACGAACAAATTTAGGAACCAAAGATGATTTAGTTGAAATTACAGAGGAAACTATTAAAACCGGGACATGTGAGTGTTGTGAAAAAAGAGATGTTCCAAAAGATGATTTAATTAAAATTGACTCCGGACAACTGTTTTGTCCGGATTGTTTGAGAGCATTGAGGGGCAGCGGTTAGGATGACTGGAAAATATAGATTGTAAGTAAAATTCATATTACTGAAATAACATTTTAGACCAGTCAAAGTAGATAAACCCTTTTTTAATAAGTGTTGCAAAATCAGCAGGGCGGTGGTCGGGAAAACATTTGCTTGAATTTCTTAAATCAGATGTATATAGTTTTCGTTGTCTTCGATGTCGGATTTGAATCGAAAGCAGATAGCAATCAACATATAAAAGGTAATTATGTGCAGCAACAAAGACTGGATCAAACAAACAATAGCTCATAAACAGACCTCAGCGGTGCCGTACAACTTCATGTTCTCTCCACCAGCTGAAAAAGTCCTCACCCGGTACTATGGACAGTCAGACCTGGCCGAACAGCTGAATCTGCCAATTCGCATGAACGCTCCCTGCAGTATAAAACCACTTTACGCCAGTCCTGAAGAATTTGGCCCTACTATTACAGATGAATTCGGTGTTACCTGGGCTACCAGCGATTTGGACCGTGGTGCACCTATCGGGCAGGCCCTGGTTGAGCCGGACCTTTCCGGGTACAAAATGCCAAATCCGGAGGCGCCATTTCGTTTTGAGAGTATTGACCGGTGGTGCGAAGATAACAAAGAGCATTTTACGGCCATTTGGGTTGGGGACCTGTGGGAACGCGCTACTTTCATGCGCGGGATGGAAAATCTTCTTTTGGATATGGCTGTGAATCCGAAGTTCGTAGAGGAGCTTTTGCATTGTCTCACCGACTATATTTTGCGCACCATGCAAATCCTTTTTGCTCGTTTCAATTTTGATGCTGTGGCTTTGAGTGATGATTATGGAACGCAAAACGGTCTACTCATTTCTCCGGCAGATTGGTGCAGGATAATAAAACCCTGTCTTTCTGATATATATTCTTTTGCCAGGAAACATGGCCGATTTGTATTTCATCATAGCTGTGGGGATGTCCATACGATTATAGGTGAAATGATTGATATTGGGCTGGACATCCTGCATCCTATTCAGCCGGAAGCGATGGATATTTTTGAACTCAAACGTGAATTTGGGCGGGATTTAACATTTTGCGGGGGCCTTGGGACCCAAAACCTTTTACCATATGGCGGGTGCCGGGAAGTTCGTGAAGAAATATGCAGGCTTAAGGAGCAAATGGGTGCCGATGGAGGATATATTCTCGAGCCTGGTATAACTATTCAGGTTGATGTCCCTCTGGAAAACATGCTCGCTATGATTGAAGAATCGCAAGTATAGGACTTACAAGTTATTTTATAGTCACTATTTTTGGCGGTGAACTGCTGAAGGTATATTTGATAATGGTTAAGTTGCCCGTCTCTTACTTTAATAACGGCTGCCACAGATATAAAAACTGCACACCATTTGAATTCAACCAGTCCGGTAGTTCCACATTTATCAAAGCCCCGACAAGGCCGTCATCACTCATTGTTGAGCTATACACATTTGATTTATAACCTGACGGGCGATGATAGATAACCACGCGTGCTTTGCTTACCCCTGCAATCTCTTTGGCCCATTTGATACTATCTGCCGGATAACCGATTCTGTCTATCAACTTTTCCTGCAAAGCTTCTTTAGCAGTGAATACCCGTCCGTCTGCCAGCTTCTGGAGTTTTTGTTCTCCAATTGTTTTTCGGCCTTCCTGTACTACCGTCAAAAATTGCTGGAAAAAGTGGTTAATAATTCCCTCCAGTATTTCGCGCTCCTCGTCGCTCAAATCGTGCAGGGGCGACCCTAAATCTTTCATTTCTCCGCTCTTAATGGTCACTGTTTTAACTCCAATTTTTTTCATCGTTCCCGCCACGCTGAATGTCTGCAGTATAGTCCCTATACTGCCGGTTACGCTGCCCGGCTGGGCCATAATTCCGTCACAGCCGCACGCTAGGTAATATGCCCCGCTGCAGCCCAAATCAAGTATACAAGCTATGACAGGCTTTCCTGTTTTTCTCTTAAACTCCCGCAGCATATGGTGCATAACATCGCTTGCTGCAACGGTTCCGCCGGGTGAATTCAGACGAAGCACGACGGCCTTGACATTTTGGTCAGCAGCAGCCTTGTCCAGCTTTTCTACAAACAGACTCACCGGATTATCTCCCTTTCTTATCCACCCGTGCCTTTGTTTGTTAATAAGCAAACCGTCAACATCGATTAGGGCTATTTTATCAAAAACAAACAAACCTCTATCTCGCTGTATTTCCGTCTCTTTAAGTTGCTGGTGGGTGGGTATGAGTTCTATTTGGAATGCCGTAGGTCCGCAACTTACCAGGAACACCAGCGGTATTAACAAAGCCAGGTAAAACCAAACAAATCCTTTAGCCATTACTTATCCTCCCGCTAAAACTTTCAGTTTATTTTTAGGAAGAACAGTTCAATAAAAATCAATTTGTTGCGCCACAATAGTTTCATTGCTACATATCCGGCACGATTTCAGGATGGAGTTGTCCAGCCGAATTTATCTTGAAAACATAAATGAGTCCTTCCTTTAGTCTTGAATATACAACATTACCGTATATTGCTCTTATGTCATATTCCTTCAGTTTATCGGGATTATTTGCCAGTTCCCAAATGTTTGTCCAAAATAAATTTCTTTCATTTGAAGGTAAAAGTTCTAAAAAGTCACTGTATCTTTGCGGTTCCTTATCCGGTTCTTCTATAGCCAAACCATTTTCCGGAGCCATATTTTCGCCATATATCCTGCGCCAGAGGTATAAAGCTTTTTCTTTGCCGTCCAATACCATTTTGTCTCCAAACTTTACGATTAATGCATCAAAGTGAATTATATCACCCTCAAATGTGTAATCTTTTTCAAGCACCTTTTGCAGTTTGTCATCTCTGGTGGTTTCTACAAACCTTATAGTCGTAAAATGTTTTCCGTCACGATATTCCCGGGAGATTACTTTGGCGTAGCCGATTTGGTCTTCAAATGTGAGGGTGGTTATGGCTTGCTTAAGTTGTCTGTTCTCGGTAAGGAGTTCATGAACAGTCATAGTTCCGTGATATAATCCTCGCCCTAAATATGCTACGGCTGTTAAACCGGCAAAAACTACGGCGTAAAAAACAATTCTTTTAATTTTGTGTTTCTCACTCATTCGTTGTATTTCTTTTTATAGAAGTTCTTCATTACGATGCAAGGTATCTATAACCTATATTTAATAATCGGCTCCAAGGCCCTTTTTCATACAGGATTTCTGAAACATACGGGATGACATAGCTTAAGAGCATATTGATCCCATATATTTGAGGAAATAATCTTTTCCGTATTCGTAGCAATGACTGATACAGTTCTATTTGTTCATTGTTTTTCTTCAGATATTTCGTCTGTATCTAAAATTAACATAAACCTTTGATTTATTGGATATTAAACGATACAATCTGTGTGTGATTAAAGCCGTATATATATTTTTGTGTTCCACAACGATTCTCGGTATCAATATATGGACATCTCCCTTTTGAGCAATTAAAATCGGGCAGTCAATGAATTCAGACCAGTTATTTCATCTTATAATTTATTTGGGATATCTTGGAGCATTTCTTTTATTAGGTCAGTTTTTACGCACAAAAATAAGGCTTTTTCAGAACCTGTTTTTGCCTGCCTCAATAATCGGCGGGTTTATTGCTCTCGCCCTTGGTCCTCACGCCTTAGGATGTATTCCGAAGGATGTCGCAAATACATGGTCGATGCTGCCGGAGACTTTAATCAGTGTTGTGTTTGCGTGTATTTTTATCGGCAACAAATTGCCCGAGTTAAACAGCATTTGGGTACGAGCTGGTGCCGGAGTAACATTTGCATACGTGCAGGCTTCTGTTCAATGGATATTAGGTTTAGGTTTGGCAGCCCTGGTTATTGCACCGATATGGGGACTACATCCGGGCGTAGGGAGTATAATTGAAGTAGGTTGGTTCGGTGGCTCCGGTACTGCTGCTGGAATGACGCCCGTTTATCAGGACTTCGGGTACCCCGAAATAGCAGCCCTCGGAATTGCTTCAGCAACAATAGGATTAGTGTATAGTATTGTTATGGGCATCGTTCTAATCAACTATGCAGTTCGAAAGGGTTATACAAAAGTATTAAAAACCGCAAGTTCTTTCCGCGAGGTGGGTTCAAGTGGAATCCTCCGTGGTGATGCGGCAAAACCTTTTGGAAGACTGAAGTTTGAAAGTTTTGCCGCCGACCATCTGACCCTGCAGTTGGCGATTGTATTAATAGCAGTCGTCCTGGGATGGTTGACTCGTAATGGCCTGGCTGCCTTTCTTCCAATAGTTAGTTCTATACCGGTATTCCCCTTTGCCATGGTCGCGGGGCTTTTCATGCAGATGATTTGTGTGTGGTTGAAAATAGATGACCTCCTTGATAAGGCAACTATCACCAGAATTTCAGGTACGTCACTGGATTTTTTGATAATTTCCTCTGTTGCTACTGTAAGTCTGAACGTAGTTATCACCTATTTTTTTCCTTTAATGATTCTAATATTTGCAGCAGCATCTTTTTCGGTATGGGTAACCTTTTGGCTGGGTCCCAAAATGTATCCTGAGGATTGGTTCGAATGCGCAATGGGCGACTTTGGTGTAATGTGTGGTACTGTTGCCAGCGGTCTGTTGCTCACACGGATAGTAGACCCCGAAAACAAAACTGTTGCTTTGCAGGTTTTCGCATATAAGCGTCCTTTCATGTTGCCACTTGTTGGGGGCCTGTCTGTTTCGACCGTTATGGCGTTTCGGTACGGCCCATGGCCTGTAATATTTGTTTGGATTGGCAGCCTTATTTTGAGTCTGGTTATATCCAAGGCCTGTGGGTGGTTTGTCTACTCCAGACCAAAAGGTCAAGGCCCCGTACTAAATAATACCAGCGAGTGAGATAAAGATATTGTTTTTTTTCATATTTGTACAAAACCTGTTTCTACAGCAGTAGCGCTACAGTTTTGGTATCTCCTTGCCCAATGTTGCTATAAGGAAAACCAAATCAATCAGCATCATCCAGTGTCACAGTTTTTGGTGTATGGGCAAAAATTCCTCTTCTATCCAGCAATGAACCCTCCATTCTGTGTAGATTCACCAGGGATTTAAGATAATTGACTACAGCCTCGATTTCAGCAATTTGACTGGCGACAAGGTCTGTCTGTGCCTGAGCAGCCAGCAAAGAAGTGGATTTGCCAACCCGGAATTTCTCGATTTCAGCCCGCAGCTTTTCCTCCTGGAATTTTCTGGTTGCTGTAGTGGCGGGTATTTGCTCTTTTGTGCGATTTACCTCAATATAAGCCGAGCGAACATCAACCTGGACAATCTGAGCGAGATTATTAACTGCTTCGATTGACTGTTGCTTGGTTATCACCGCTCGATTGTGACGAGCCTTGGCACTGCGGTTTATCGGGGGATAGTTAAACAGTAAACCGCCAATAATATCATAGCTGTCCCCGCCGATATTACTTATGGACCGGTTAAATGAATTCGAATAGCCGGTTTTGCCAAAAGTGAGAAAAAAGTCCAACTTAGGGAGCAGTCCGTTTTTTGTTTTTATTACTTCAATGTCTCCCTTTTGAACTTCCAGACGAGCTTGATTCAGGTCGGCACGTTTCTTCAATGCGACTTTCACATGCTGCTCGACGTCATCAAATTCGACAGTTGGTTCCGAAGGCTGATTTTCAAGAATTATCTGTCTGTCCCACATGTTTTTTCCGTGGGTGTTCAACAACTGCAGCAGAAGTAAGCGTTCCTTTGCCAGGTCGCTTCGAGCATTGATAAGATTCTCCCGCCTAAGGGCTACTTCAGCCTGTGCTGCCGCAAGTTCTGTTTCTGCAAGTTTACCGATTTTGATTCGCTCCCGGATCTCGGCAATCTGTTTTTGTGCCAGGTTTAGTGATTCGGTATAGATTTCAATCTGCCGCTGTGCCAGGGCGTAATCCCAATACCTTGATTCAACTTCTTCGAGAAGCAGCTCAGCAAAGCCTCGCAACTCATACTCGGATATTGCAGTATCGACGTTAGCCTGATAGATGTTTGCCATATTGGCACTTATGTCTGCCCCTTGCAGAAGTGCCTGGGTAACAGTTAGTCCAAAACGTGTTCCGGCAAAAGTATCGCTGTACAAGGATGAATCGACGATACTGGTACTGCCCTGCAAAGTCAAACTTGTGCCTGTGGGGAACAATGTATCTATAAAGACCGAACCCAGAATTCTATCGACAGTTGAGCTCTCCGTGTCGGAACCGGCACGTGAGAGCCGCTCGGCCACGCTTCTTTCGCTTGATATTCCGGCTCCAAGTACAGGGTCAAAAATCGCCCGCTCCTCTTCTTCAAATGTTCTTTTGATTGCCGGATTCATTCTTTCAACAACAAGACCCTGATTATTTTGCATCGCCATCAGAATTGCTTCCTGAACGCTTATCTTAAGAGGGCCTTCATCACCGGTAGTACTCGATGTCGTGATATTGGCATCGTCGGGAGCGAGATTACTGATTTTGTATTCTTCTCGGCTGTCCAATGTTCCAGTGCTGTTAGTGGTCAGTTGCTCATCGAATCGCGGTTCCATTGATGTACACGAAGTCAGCAGTAACATCGTGAGCAGTAATATTGTTCTGAAAAGTGCAGCAGTTAAATCTTTGAAAAACATACTTATAAACTCATATACTCAAACTTAGCAAGGTGGAGTTTATCCCACCACCAACATATTAGATATTGCTTTCACCACCGGATGTTTTACCGGCGGTACGCTTTTCAAAAACAGAGTAAATAACAGGTACAAACACGAGTGTAATAAGTGTAGAGCTAAGAAGACCGCCAATGACAGCTCTTGCCATAGGTGCCTGGGCCTCACCACCTTCTCCTAAGCCCAGTGCCAGTGGTATCAGACCGGTAATGGTTGTCAGAGCCGTCATAAGAATAGGACGCAGACGCCTTCTACCAGCTTCCTCAATTGCGTTTAGTAGCGCCATTCCGGCACTGCGGCGAAGCAGGTTAGTGTGGTCCACAAGAAGAATAGCATTATTGACAACAATTCCACCGAGCATTATGCAGCCTATGAATGATTGGACGTTGAAAGTGGTTTTTGTCAAGAAAAGCATTATGGTGACTCCGATTGCGGCTAATGGTACCGAAAACATCACCACAAAAGGGTCTCGCAGAGACTCATATTGGCAGGCCATCACCATATAAACCAGTACCAGTGCCAGAAGACAACTAAGCAACAATTCGTTGAAAGCCTCCTGCTGTTCCTCGTAATCTCCACCCAGCAGGATGCTGAAGCCTTGTGGAGCTGGAACCGAGCGCAATCGTTCAAGTATATCGTTTAGTACCGAGCCCATATCCCGCCCACTGATGTTTGCTGAAATGATAACGACACGCTCTTGGTCTTTACGCTGAATCAGAACAGGGCCGCTTCGAGGTTTAATTTCAACCACATTACGCAGTACAACAGCTTGCCCGTCGGCGTTTGTCAGTGTCAGGTCAAGAATATCCTTTAAGTTCATCTTTTCAGCCTCTTTAATCTTAACGCGAATTACGTATTCGTCGCCTAACTCGCGGAAGTTACGGGCCTGAGTACCGGAAATAATAGTCTGAAGGGCGTTGGCAATATCGGAAACGGTCAGTTTCATATCTGCAGCCTTTTGACGGTCGATAATGACCACTTCTTCGGGTCGCCCTGATTCTCTGCTTACCTTGGCATCTGTGATGCCCTCGACGTTTTCAACTATTTTTTTAACCTGTTGGGCTAATGCATCTGCTACTTCCAGGTTATGGCCCCGAACCTCCACCTCTACCTTATCAGCATCGGAAGAACCCATACGCAGCAGAAACAGCCCTTGTCCGGCCCGTGTTCTTATAAGTACACCTGGAATGTTGGCCAGCTTTCCGCGCAGGTGGTCGGCTATCTGCTCGCTGGAACGCCGGCGCTGCGATTGCGGCTTCAGAGCAATCCGCACGCTCCCTGTATGAGAACCCGTTCCCCTCCAGCTTGACCCGCCAACGCGTGTAACAACGTTCTTTATTTCGGGAACAGATTCTCTCACAATTTCTTCGATATGTGCAAACTTTGCATCTAACACATCCAAACGTGACCCGACCTGCATCTCCCCTGTTACCCTAACCTCACTCTCATCGGCACTTGGCATAAGCTCCACACCAATCAAAGGAATCAAAGCCAGACTCCCGCCCAGCACCACAAGAGAGCCTGTAACAACCAGTACTCGATGGCTAAGAGAAAAATGGAGAATATGCTGGTATTTGGTTTCGAGCAATGTAAATATGAGGCTGCTGGCTTTGAAAATCTTTCTCCCCAAGCCTTCGCCTTGTGGATTGTATTTGTCTGGCGCTGGCAGAATACGCGCCGAGAGCATCGGCACGACAGTTAAAGCTGCACCAAGTGAACATAACAGCGAGAAACTAACAACGATAGAGAGCTGTTTGAACATAACCCCTGACATTCCGCGGACAAATATCAGAGGCAAAAATACAGCCATAGTTGTCAAAGTGCTTGCCACTATAGCTGAAGAAACCTCTTCGGTGCCATGAATTGCAGCTTCTTTGGGTAACTCACCGGATTCACGCATCCTATAGATATTTTCAAGTACGACGATGGCATTATCAACCAGCATACCAATGCCCAGTGCCAGACCGCCGAGTGTCATTATGTTCAAGGTAAAGCCGCCAAAATACATCAAGGCAAAGGTAGTGATGATGGAAACAGGAATTGCAGTGGCGATTATGCTGGTACTGGGAAGGTTGCGAAGAAACAGCAGAAGCACCAAAACAGCCAGGATACCACCGTAAAATGCTGAAGAACCGACATTTGAAATCGACCTTTGAATATAATCAGACGTATCGATAATTGAAATTATCTCGACATGTGGGATATCGCGGGCAATTCGTTGGAGTTCCTTATGAACACCCGTGGCTACCTCCACAGTATTTTTGCCCGATTGTTTATTTACCGAAAGTCTGAGCCCCGGCACACCGTTGACCCTGACAATTCTTGTTACCTTACGCCATGAATCTTCGACGTCGGCAATCTCGCTGAGTTGAATGGGAACATTTTCTCTTATGGCCACTACGGTGTCACTTATCTGGTCGAGGCTGGTGTATTCACCTGACGTGCGCACAGTAATCTCAAGATTTCCGTGGTCAATCGTTCCGGCCGGAATATTAATATTACCCTCACGAATTCTGCGTATTATCTGGTCGAGAGGCACACCAAGCGCCTTGACCTTGTCGGGTTTTAGATTGACGTGTATCTCACGTTCCAGACCTCCCCAGATATCGACCGCTGCAACACCCGGTACACGCTCGAGTCGGTACTTCACTTGATCCTCGATTATCAGGCGAAGTTGAACAGGGTCAAGGTTGCTGGAAACACCGAGAATAAGTATAGGAAAGTTGGCAAGGTCGAACTTCCTAAGTCTGGGCCTGTCCGCATCATCAGGCAGGCGGGGAATAACACGGTCTAAACGGTCTCGAATATCATTGGCAGCTGCATCAAGGTCAGTTCCCCATGCGAAAGTTACACGGACTGTGCCGCGGCCTTCCATTGAAATTGAACTTACTTCTTCCGCTCCGGGAACAGCGCTCATCGCCTCTTCAATCGGGCGGGTAATAAGTTCCTCAATTTCCTCAGGACTGGCATTTTCATATTCGCAGGAAATTGAAAGCGTTGGATACGAAATATCCGGCATCAGGTCCACTGGAAGTCTTATCAAAGAAATTACGCCCAGAATAACAGCGATTAAAACCACCATTATTGTAAATATGGGCCGGTGGACTGCGAACCTTGAGATTCTCATTGGTCATCTCCT
>CAZIKS010000017.1:2406-29651 GCA_964539795.1 uncultured Pirellulales bacterium | reverse complement strand
AGGGCGCACTGCGAGAGCATCAATCTCGAATTCACCGAGCCCATAACGCCGGGGCAGGTAAGGGACCTTTTGAGCACGGCGCCGGGTGTTTCGCTGATAGATGACAGGGACAATAACCGTTTTCCGATGCCGATTGATGCATCGGGGAAGGATGATATCTTCGTCGGTCGAATCCGTCAGGATGAATCAATTTCCGAAAATCGCGGTATCAATATCTGGGTTGCCGGTGACCAGCTGCGCAAAGGGGCGGCATTGAACGCTGTGCAAATTGCGGAAAAGCTGCTATAATCGGCAGCAATGGCGATTCGTAATATAAAATTAACAATTGCTTACGACGGCAGCGGTTATCACGGCTGGCAGATTCAGCCGGGACAAAAAACCATTCAGGGGGTTCTTGGCGAAGCAATTCGAAGCCTGACCGGCTGCGAGGTTCAGGTTACCGGTGCCAGCAGGACCGATGCCGGTGTAAGCGCGCTTGGTCAGGTGGGGGTTGTCCAAATCGATTCTCCCATACCGACAACAAATATGGCCAAAGCCATCACAGACAGGCTGCCGGAAGATATTGCCGTTACAGAAGCAGTTGAAGTCGGGCAGGGCTTCGACGTGATTGGTTCGGTCAAAAGCAAATTATACAGTTATACAATTTTTACAGGCCCGGTTCGGCCGGTACTGAAAATAAAACACTGCTGGCATCTGGGCAGAAAACCTGACATCACCGCTTTGAATAAAGCGGCAAAAAGATTAATCGGTAAAAAGGATTTTAAATCGTTTGCATCAGCTGCGGACAAAAGAGAAATTTCGGTGCGGACAATATTCGACTGTGAGGCAAAAGCTGAGGGTGAGTGGGTATATATTGATGTCGAGGGGGACGGATTTTTGTATAATATGGTCAGAAATATCGTCGGTACTCTGGTTGAAGTCGGCGTCGGAAGATTGGAACCGGAAAAGATAAAAGAGATACTCGAAGCGAAGGACCGAACAGCAGCAGGACCGATTGCACCGCCACAGGGATTATGTTTGATGTGGATTAAATATTGAAAATTGTACATATAATAACTCGGTTGATATTGGGCGGGGCGCAGGAGAACACGCTTATAACGTGTAGACTGCTGGCTGAGAGAGGGCACGATGTTACGCTGATTACGGGGCCGGCGACGGGGCCGGAAGGAGAACTTTTTAATCAAACAAAAAACCAAAAATACGAAGTAATAACAATCGACAAACTTATCCGGGCCATCTGTCCTGTGTACGATACTTTAAGTTACCTGCAAATCAAAAAGCATCTGCAGCGATTGAAACCCGACGTTGTCCACACACATTCGGCAAAGGCGGGGATACTGGGGAGATTCGCAGGCCATAGTTTAAAAGGCAGATGGGGAGAAAAACAGCCGGCGGTGGTGCATACAATACATGGGCTGGCTTTTCACCCGTATCAAAGCGAATGGCTGAACAAATTTTATATCGCCGTCGAGAAATCGGCGGCTAAACGGACTGATTTTTTTATCAGTGTGGCCGATGCGATGACCAAGCAGGCAAGGGCTGCAGGTATTGGCAGAGACGAGCAGTTTGTTACGGCTTATTCGGCTATTGACGAAGACGCTTTTTTAGAGCCAATCGATGAGCAGCAGCGCAGAGAATTTCGGCAAAAGTACGGGGTAGCGGAAGATGCTGTTGTGTTTGTTACTATCGCACGGCTGTTTATGCTCAAGGGGCATAAATATATTATTGAGTCGGCCAAGGAATTATCGAAGCGGTTTGGAAATGCGGTCTGGCTTTTTGTCGGCGACGGGAATTTAGCCGGTCATTTCAGAGAACAGGTTCAGCAATTGGGCCTGGAGGAGAAAATCAGGTTTACGGGGCTTTTGCCGCCGAGTCAAATTCCGCTTGCCATTGCCTCTTCAGATATACTCGTTCACTGTTCGCTGCGGGAGGGTCTTGCGCGCACGCTGCCACAGGCGATGCTGTGCGGAAAGCCGGCGATTTCCTTCGATGTTGACGGCGCAAAAGAAGTGGTAAATGAAACAACCGGCCGGCTGATTGAGCCGGAAAACGTAGAGCAGTTAATACAGGCCTGTGCGGAATTGATAGAGAATAAAAAATTAAGTGAAGAGCTTGGCGAAGCCGGCCGGGAATCGGTGAAAGAGAAATTCGCACCTGAAACAATGGTCGATACGATTGAAGCGGTTTACAAAAAATTCTTCATAAAGTAAAAAATTCTATTACTGTATACGTGACGGCTCTATATCCGTATAATTCATTGGTCCGGTTTATCATATTTTTTGAACAATGGGTGATTATTTATGCTGCTTGTTTTTAGGCGTGCCGTCAGATTGACCTGATTGTCTTCGACTAAATTTATTTCCCAGCATGTTCGGCATAATTTTTGAAGAAAACGCAAATCATGGCTAACCAAAAGCAATGAGCAAACACAATCATTCAGGGCAGACTCAAGACAATTAATTGATGGCAAATCAAGATGATTTGTTGGTTCGTCCATAATGATTAGATGTGGCTGGTCTACCATTCCAACGGCAAGTATAAGTTTTCTTAATTCGCCCGGGCTTGGCTCGGCAGTCTCCATAAGACGCTGTGGGTTAGAGCCGAGACAACTAACAAAAGTCATGGCATCGCCAAGTTTTGTCTTTGGCAGGTTACGAGCGAAGTTTACAATTTTCCTTGCTTTTAACCGGTTTATTTCCTGAGGTATGTAAACGATTTTCTGTCCAGGTAAATCCAACCGATTTACGATATGCTGAATAAGCGTGCTCTTTCCGGCACCATTCGAACCGATAATTGCAATCCGGTCTTGTGGTGTAATGGGTAATTCAGGGAACACCAAAGGTACACCGTTGCCAAGTTTAATTGAGCCTGCAGGTAAATGAAACAGCGTGTTGCGCCCTGAACGTTCACCGCGAATATTAACACCAAGCTGCTGCTGTTTCTTAACATGGGTGCTTGCCAGTTCAGTCTGGGCTCGCTGTTGTCGACCATCCAACTGACGGAGTTTTCGTCCTGCCTGTCCATCTTTGCCTGAATATCTTGCTAGTCCACGGATAAATCGTGTATCGTGATCTTTTGGGTCTAGCCCCCGCTTGGACCGCCTTCGATTTGATTTGGCAGCTTCTCCAGCTCTGTTGGTTATCTCACGCTGTAGTTTGGCAAATTTACGTTTGGCTTGGGTGCGTAGTTTCAAGGCACGCTCATGTTCTGCCTTGGCTAATTCAAGGGCTTTGGTATATCCGCCTGGTCGAAGGATAGCGTTTGGCGGCTCAATAAACAAGGTTTGCCTACAAAGGTTATCAAGCAGATCACGGTCGTGGCCTACCAGCAAACCAATCCCACGAAAAGAACGCAAAGCCACCGCAAGAAGTTGGCGAGCTTCAAGGTCGATATGATTCGTAGGCTCGTCGATTGCCAGAACCCGAGGTTCTCGCCATAATGCAACGGCTATCTGTGCTCGTTTACGTTCACCATGGCTGAGCGTCTCCCAACGTGATACCCAGTCCTCTTGAATATTCAATTGGCCGCGAAGGGTACAGGCAATATGGTTATCCGTTTTGAGAAAACCTCCAAGGTCAGTAGGCATCTGGTCTGTTCGTTGCGGACAGTAAATCACTTTATCTGGCGATCTTACGCTACCACGAAGTGGAATAAGCTCACCACAGGCAAGTCGCAGAAATGTTGTTTTTCCGGAACCATTCGGGCCGATAATGCCAGTCCATCCAATTCCCAGCCGAACCGATAAGCCATCAAACACCGGTAAGCTGGAAGAGTCGTAGAGAAATACGACCTCATTAAAAATCACACATTCTTTTGTCATGGTAAATCTACTCCAGTCTAAACGCATAAAGCGTTTTGTTAATAAGTTTAGAAACTTCAAGAAATGGTGACTGGACGATTACCTGAGATGAGTCATTAATCCGTTGTCAATGAAAAAACCACGTCAAAGTCAAAGAAACAAAATTGGTGTAGTCCAACACCGTTTGCCAGAACACTTATCTGGACTTCAAGAAAGTACCCTTAACACTCTGTTGTATTTTGTTTCCTTAGTCTACCACTACCGCAGTCCTTCAGATATTTAACATTAAAATTTGATACTGGTCGTATTGTAAGTTTGAACAGCCGAAAGTCAAGTCAAAACACAAGTATTACGGAAATATCCAGAGAACTTCAAAGTAGATACCTAAGTCCCAAACGAGTTCTTGGCAACAGATGTCCCTTTTGATAAAATTACTACTCACACAGATAACTGAACTTAGAAAGGTGAATTAAAGCAGATTTGAAGTTGACAGAAGTCAGTTAGATAAGGAAAACCTGTCAGGAGGATAGAAAAATGAGTAAAGATACAAAAGAATTTGTTTTGGCGTACTGTGGGCTGGTTTGTTCGCAATGCGGGATGTACTTGAAGGGGCGATGCGAGGGCTGTCACAGCGATAAGCCGATGAGCCTTAAGTGCAAAGTAAAGCCGTGCGCACAGGAGAGAAATTACAATAGTTGTGCTGACTGTGTTGACTTCGAGAACCTCAAAGAGTGCAAAAAGCTGCACAATTTTGTCTCAAGGATATTCGGCTTTATCTTCCGGACTAACCGAATTGCCAATCTCAACCGAATCAGGGAAATAGGCCTGGATAAATTTAAAGAAGAAAAACAAACCTGAATCAACAGGCGACTTGAGAAAAACAGATTATGTTAGGAATATGTGCAGGCTATGCTGATATTTCATTTTTTAATGAAAAGGGTCGTTACAAAACAAAATAAATTGAGCAGGTTTAAGCTGGAAAAGTCATTAATAAAAGAATAACAAGAGAATGTTCGAAGACAGGTGAATTATGCGAAGAAAAGAGAAGGAAATAAAAGACACGGCTGAGATTGAGCAAATTCTGAGTAAGGCTTTTGTGTGCAGGCTGGGTTTGTGTGACAACGGACGGCCTTACGTGGTCCCGCTTTGCTTTGGGTATGAAGACAACGCCTTATATTTTCATTGCGCTGCGGAAGGAAAAAAGCTGGATATACTCCGAGAGAACGATAATGTCTGTTTCGAAGTCGATATAGACTGTCAGGTCATAAAGGCCGAGCAGGCCTGCAGGTTCGACTTCAGATACAAAAGCGTTATCGGCTTCGGCAGGGCACAGCTCATAGAGGATCCCGAATTGAAACGCAGGGGACTTGATGTTATAATGCAGCGGTTTTCAAAAGGGCCTTTCGAATATCCACAGGAAAACCTTAAGAAAACTATGGTTGTAAAGGTTGAAATAGAGAGTATGACAGGGAAAAAATCGGTTTGAGAGATAGGAAAAAATGGATGAGATAATTGCTTATTGCGGTTTGGCATGTCATACGTGTGCTATTTTTCTGACAACAAGAGAAAACAATGATGAGAAAAAACACAAAATGAGAGTTGATATTGCTCGACAAATCAAAGAGGTGTATGGGACAGAATATGAGGCGGACGATATCACTGATTGTGACGGGTGTCGGGCAAAAGACGGGAGGATATTCTCCAAAGATTGCCAGATAAGAAAGTGTGCGCAGGAAAAAGATCTTGAGAGTTGTGCGAGCTGCACGGAATATGCCTGTGAAAAACTTGAGAAGTTGTTTACTACGGACCCGGAAGCCAGGAAACGATTAGACCAGATAAGGAGTGGGCTCTGATTCCGCTCGGACTGGAGGAAAATCATTATGAAAAGTTACAGGAAAGAGTTGTGGTTTGATACGTCAAGTCGGCGCCAGCTTATTAATATTACGCCGCAAATTCAGGCCTGTCTCGAAGAAAGCGGTGTCACCGAAGGACTGCTGCTTTGTAATGCGATGCATATTACGGCCGGCGTATTTATCAATGACGATGAGTCGGGCCTGCATCACGACTTTGATGTGTGGCTGGAAAAACTGGCGCCGGAAAAGCCCTACTCGCAGTATCGCCATAACGGCTTCGAAGATAATGCCGACGCACATTTGAAGCGAACGATAATGGGCAGGGAAGTTGTTGTGGCTGTTACAGAAGGCAGGCTGGATTTCGGGCCGTGGGAGCAGATATTCTACGGTGAATTCGACGGCAAAAGAAAAAAAAGAGTGCTGGTCAAAATCATCGGAGAATAAATTCGTAATTCACCGCTCGCATCTCGTATTGCGGAAGACTTAAAAAGTTCGAACACAGAAAAAAAATGAAATAAGGATTAAGAACCGGTGGAGCTGCTGTTTTTCTTACTTGGTGTATTTGTAATATCTATCTCAGGTGCAATGATGCCCGGGCCCGTGATGGCGACTGCGATTGCGATGGGGGCTCGCAAGCGTTATGCCGGCCTGGTGCTGGCTGTAGGTCACGGTCTTGTTGAATTTCCATTGATATTCCTGATTATGCTGGGACTGGACAAACTCCTTACATCAACCAGAGCACAGGTTATAATCGGCCTGGTCGGCGGTATTTTACTGGTAGGTATGGCCATTCAGATGGCGCTTAGCTTGAAGAACAGCGAGGATGCCGAATGCACAGCATTCAAAGACAGCCCGATTTTAGCGGGTATGATACTGTCGGTCAGTAATCCTTATTTTATCCTGTGGTGGGCGACCATAGGACTGGCGCTCGCAAACGAAGCGAGAGGTTTTGGAATCTGGGCGTTTGTATTATTCGCCTTTGTTCACTGGTTTTGTGATTGTGTTTGCCTTGGCGCTTTGGCGTGGACAAGCTTCAAAGGCACTAAGTGGCTGGGAACAAGGGGCAGGCGAATCGTTATGCTGGTCTGCTCCGGGGCGGTTGCCCTCTTTGGCCTCTTATTTATCTACAAAGCTACGGCCACTTTGCTCAACATTGTTTCCAGTGCAAAATAACCGCCCAAGGCTCCAAAAGCATAAAACCGACAGTGTCTTCACGGCTTTAGGCGCTTATTATTGAAACAGTCCCTCAAGAACCTTTTTCAACTGAGTCTCCAGCTCTTTTTCCAGCACATCTTCGAGCAGTTTGCCGGTGTCAAGTTCAGGCTTGTCTAAAGTCCCTCTAAGCGACAGCGATATTCTTTCGCCGACAGTTTCTTTATCGACCCTTACAGTTCTGCCTTTGAGAGTATAAGGTAAAGTTACAGTCATATTCAGACTTTTATTCAGGCCGATAACTCCTTTGAAGTTAACCGGATTGTCACCTATATCCATTTGCATATCGTCATATCGCAAAAAACCATCCTGCAGAACAAATCTTGTCGGACGGATAGTAATATACTGCCCCCCTGTGCCTGAGCCTATTAACGAAAAAATCTGTCCAAGCAGGTCGGAGGCCTGCAGCCGCAGTTTATTCACTGAGATAGTGCCAATCACTTCAATCTCATTGTGGTCGGCGCCGGCCAGTGGTATGGCAAGTTTTTCACAGGCAAAGTTGGCTATTCCGGTGACATTAACGGCGTTGGCAAAGACGGGATTGACATACATCAAAAGCTGCTTTGTTGTCTGGTCGTTGATTTGTATGTCCCTGATTATTTCAATTGGCTCGGGTGTCTGTAATAGTGTCGGCTTTTGGTTAAAATCCGCTTGGGCGGCAAAATTTAATTGACCGTTATTTACCGTTGTCGAAAACGGCTCTATTTTCAGCATCCCTTTTTGAACCTGTATGTCAACTTCGGTGGGGCCAAAATCAAGCCCCATATAACCGGCTTTTTCAAAGCCCAAATTGGCTTTTCCACTTAGATTGGCCATCAGCTTGTCGGTCTGGCCGGTCGGGTATTGCGCAGCAAACTCGATTTTGTGTTGCCTTTTACCGGCCATTTCCAGACCTTCCGGTAAAAATTGTGAAAAGATATCACCCACAGCCGCTAAACTATATTCAAGGTCCGCCTGACCCTGCAAATTAGTGCTGTTACCATCTACTGTTTTCTCAAAATCTCCTTTGATTTTGATTTCAGGGCCGGTCAGTAAAAGCTCGCGGATGCTCCAGCTTTCCTCGGTAGGATTGTAATCGCCGTCAAAGACAAACAAAACCTCTTCCTGAACGAAAGGCTCCTGCTGCGGCGAGAGAAGTTTGAGATTCTTAATTTTTGTTGACTCAGTTGTGAAGGTATAGCTGTCTTTTTTGGAACTGATGGAAAACTGAGATTCGGCCGCTCCGCTGATTTCCATATCCTGTGGGAAAGAAGCAAACAGAACCATAAAAGGCTGTAATTTTTTCAGGTCAATGCCGCTGGCAGAAACATCCACTTTCATTGGTTTTTCGGCCTTGTCATTGAGCGGGATGACCGTATCACTTAAGGTCACTTCTCCCAGGGTAGCATTTGCCTTGACCGAATCAATATTGATTAGGTTATTGGAAGGCTCGATATCGACGGCGAAAGTTATATCGGCTCTCGGCTCAGAAGCGCTTAGGCCTTCCGGCGAACTCAACCGAAGATTTGTAATTTCAGATGAGCCTAAAGCGGTAATTTTATCTTCTACGCCGGAGATTTGCCCTCTGCTGGAAAACTCACCAGCCATCTGGTATTCGCCTATTTGTATAAATTGCCCCAACTCAGACTGTAGTTTTTCCAGGTCCACCCGTGCATTATATTCGAGCAGTTCGCCGGTGCCGTTACAATTGATTTCGGCGAATGCAGCCGAGAGGTCTAACTTTTCATATTTTATCCCGGCCTTATCAGATGTTATCTCCACCTGCGCTTTTACAGGCTCAGCCAGAGCAATCGTCCTCTCGGCAACCGTCCCTTCCAATCCGACCAGGTCAGCTCGGCCGGAAATTGCTCTTTGCCCTTCCTGAACGAACGTTTCAATATTGCCGTTTAACCTCCCTGAAGTCAGCTTCATACCTTCTTTTAATCCGAAGGTCTGCGGCATCAGAGAAGCCGCCGCAACAAGGTCGCAATCGAAATCAGCCTTGAGGGTATGTGGTGAATCAGATTTTAGAAATTCTTCCATTGAGCTGTATGTTTTTGGAACCGTTCCGCTGGCATTGACGTTCAGCCAGTCGGTTTTGATACTTAAATTTTCAATCTGGATAATATCACGGCTGCTTTGAATCTTAGCCGTACCGGTGAGAACTTTGGTTTGGAATCTGTCGGTCTTTAATTGACCGCCTGTTACATCCAGGTCTTCGCCTTTTATAGTTGCTGTTATGTCTTCGAAAAGGCCGTCTTTAATACGGCTCTTCAGGTCGGCAGAAACTCTGCCTTTTGCCTGAATATCAACTCCGGCTAATTTAAAGATTGGTCCTAAAGAACCCAGGTTAAGGTCATTGACCTCAATGGTTAAATCACCGGTGGTTCCTTTCAGATTCCAGCCGGTTTTTTTCTGTGGTGTAACCTGGGCCTCCGCATGAATCTTTGATTCTTCAGCCTGCTTGGCCACATCCATATCTAAGTCGAATTTGGTTTGCTGTCCCGGCGGACGTAAATTTAGATGAGAGTTTATTGGTTCAAGCCGGGCTGTATCCCCCTGAGCATCGGTTACTTCAAAGCTGCCGTTATTCACTGTAAGGTCAATTCTCTTAATAGGTGAAGAAGTCGTTTGTCTTTTCTCAACAGTACTGAGCAAAATCGCAGGCGCCGCCCTGCCGGTGTAAGCATCAGCGACAGCCGGCAAACTCCGCTTTTCACGGAAAATGCCGCAGGAATAATCGCCCGGAAAACTACTCTTGGCCTGTTTTTGCCCGGGTTCCTTGAGGTCTATATGAACTCTCGGTTCATCAATTATCGTCTCCTCGAAGGACAAGGCTCCGGTTAAAAGCGACAAGTAGTGCGGTTTTGTTGTTATTTTTTTAATCTTTATCGAGGTTTGCCCCGCATCATCATCGAAGCTGAACTCTGTAATTTTTACGCCTTTGAACCAGCTCATCGAAAGAGCACCGAAATCGGTCCGGCCGTCAATCGAATCGTTGATTTTTGCAAGGATTAACCTGTGGCCTTTACCAGAAGAGACAAAGACAGGTGTAAGAAAAAACAGCAGCAAAAGCAAAATCGCTAAAAAGGCCAGTGACAGCATCAGCCTCTTTCTTATAGCTTTTCCTCCGCCTTTGGTTTTGACCTCTTTGTTAGTTTGCATAACCCTGGCCCCCTAAAAAAACCTGCGTAAATCACATACCAAACCTCTGCTTTTATCTAACGCCTTTATAAAAATCAGTCCAGCATTACTTCTTCAGACTTATGTTTGACTATTGAGTCAATTTTGTCGGTGTGTTCTTTAATAATGTCGTCTATTTGTTTTTTGCCTTTTTCGAGGTCATCTTCAGTTATATTTTTGTCCTTCTGTTGTTTCTCGAGAACTTTATTGGCGTC
The DNA here is from genome assembly GCA_964539795.1 of uncultured Pirellulales bacterium. Lineage (GTDB taxonomy): Bacteria > Planctomycetota > Phycisphaerae > Sedimentisphaerales > Anaerobacaceae > CAZTKW01. The sequence continues at coordinate 19,410 of CAZIKS010000017.1, read as the reverse complement.
TCTGCGAATGTTACGGATACTGACTTTTGTCTGTTCTCCGAGTTGTTTGACATGGCCGACGAGTTGTTTTCTTCTCTCCTCGCTCAGCGGCGGAATGTCGAGCCTGATGAGTTTTCCATCAACAATCGGAGCGAGGCTCAGGTCGCTGTTTTTAATAGCTTTTTCGATTTCTTTTATCGAGCCCAGGTCGAATGGTTTAATCACAATCATATCTGCTTGCGGCGTTGCCAGTGTGGCCATCTGCTTCAGCGGGGTAGGCGTTCCATAATAATCAGCTCTCAAGTTCTCAACCAGGCCGGTAGAAGCCATTCCCGTTCGAATGGACTTCAATTCATCCTGGAAAAATTCAATCGCTTTTCTCATCTTGTCTTCGTGTTCTGATATGATTCTTTTGCTGGGCATTTAAGACCTCCGTAATTCAGGTGCTTTTAAGATTCATCACCGGTGTCGTCGCCGTAAATTAAAGTGCCAACCTGCTCACCGCAGATGGCTTTGGTAATGTTGCCTTCTTTGAATATATTCAAAACAATAATACCAATATTGTTGTCTCGGCAAAGACTTATAGCCGAATGGTCCATTATTCTGAGGTTTTTGTTTAACACTTCACTATAGGACAATCTTTCAAACAGCTTTGCATCCGGGTCTTTCTTCGGGTCGTCGCTGTAAACGCCGGCAACCTTTGTGGCCTTTATCAGCAGTTCTATGTCCAGTTCCGAAGCCCTCAAAGCCGCACACGTATCGGTAGTAAAAAAGGGGTTTCCTGTTCCGCCGGCCAATATGACCACCCTGCCGCGCTCGAGGTGCCTCAGCGCTCTTCTACGGAAGAATTTTTCACATATTGCAGAGACCTCAATTGCACTTAAAACTCGTGTGGGCTGGCCCAGCTTTTCAAGAGTCTCCTGAAGGGCACAGGCATTGATTATGGTGGCAAGCATCCCCATATAGTCGGCCGTATTTCTGGGTATATTGCTGACCCGGGAAAAACTTTCACCCCTGAGAAAATTGCCTGCGCCGACGACGACAGAGACCTGAGGGCCGAGTTTTGTAATTTCTGCTATTCTTCCTGCAATTGACTCAAGGGCCGAGCCGTCAATTCCGAATCCCCCCGGCTCGCAGAAACTTTCACCGGAAAGCTTTAATAATATGCGCTTGTATTTGATATCCGCCATTGGTTTCCACCGTAAGGGATATAACAATTTTTTTATCCGACTGCAAACCTTACGAATCTTTTTATTTTTGCCTCGCCGCCGCCCTGTTTTCCGGCCTGCTCTATTACTTCGCCCACTGTTTTACTGTCGTCTTTTACAAAAGTCTGTTCGAGAAGGCATTTCTCGGCAAAGAATTTTTTTAATTTGCCTTCCACGATTTTTTCTATGATGTTTTCAGGCTTGTTTTTTACCTGCTCGGCGAAAATCGCCTTTTCACGCTCGATTATCTCCGGGCTGATTCCGTTTTTGTCCAATGCCAGAGGATTTATAGCCGTAATGTGCATTGCAACGTCCGCCGCCGTCTTTTTTAGAGACTCGGCCTGAGCCATCTTCTCATCGCTGGTCTCGATATGCACCATTGTGCCCACTTTGCTGTTGAAGTGAATATATGTTGTTATAAGACCTGGGCCGTTGAGTGTATACTTCGCAAAATCTCCCACCTCCGTTTTCTCGCCGGTCTTGCTCACCAGTTCAGCTAAACAATCCGAAAAACTCTTCCGCCCAACTGCACTCTCAACCAGCTTCTGTGGGTCTTCCTCATCAGGGCAGGCCAGCGCATAATCAGCCAGTCTTTCTGCTGCTGCCGTGAAATCTTTGCTCTTGGCTACAAAATCGGTTTCGCAGCAAAGTGTAGCCAACACTGCTGTTTTGCCGTCTTCAGAACTTTTGCCCACAACAAGACCCTCCGTAGTTTCTCGTCCCGCTCGCTTGGCTAAGGTGGCAAGACCCTTTTTCCTCAGTATCTCTATTGCCTGCTCGATATCGCCTTCAGCCTCGGAAAGGGCCTTTTTGCAATCCATCATCCCCTGTCCGCTCATTTTTCGCAGTTTCATTACCATTGCTGCTGAGATTTCCGCCATCTTAAAACTCCTGTATTTCTAATTATCTGTCTTACAAATAAACTCATTTCCTGCTTCCGGCTCCATATTCTTTGCACGTGAAAAATGGCTTTTAACCATTATTTCAGGAATCCTTTTTGGCTTGCTCCGCTTGTTTTTCCTGCGAAGTTGTTTCACCTGCCTTTACAGGCTCGCGTGCAGGTCCTTTTGCGGCATCTTCCGCTGAATCCGGTATCTGGGTCGGTTTGACTGAACTTGTTCGGGCACCTTTCTCAGGTTCCGCTACAGCCGCTTCTTGAGCGCCTTTGGCCTCTGCAGGTTTTATCTTTTCGGCCCCAGTCGCTTGTTCTCTCTCTTCGGCTTGCCCGACCTTTTGCAGCTCAGGTTCAACGGCAACGGCTGCTTTGGACCCCTCGGAAGCGGCACTGGCTAAGGCCCGTCTTGAACGAACCCGCTTGGGTCGTTGTGGCACCGGCTTATGTTCTGAAACCATCGTCTTGCCAATCGCTACTGCGTCGGCCAATTCGTTAAGTATCAAACCGATAGCTCTGATGGAATCATCGTTTGCCGGAATAGCAACATCCACTGTATCAGGATCAGAATCTGTATCGATAATCCCAACGGTGGAAATACCAAGCTTTCTGGCCTCGGCCAAAGCCAGATACTCTTTCTTTGCGTCAACCACGACAACTGCACCGGGTAGCCGCGACATCTTGCGAACGCCTTTGAGGTTGTTGCCAATCTTACGCATTTCGCGCTTCAGTCGGGAAGCCTGTTTTTTGCTTTCACTTTCAAGGGTTCCGCTGTCCTGCATCGCCTCCAACTGCTCCAGCCGTTGCAGCCGCGAACGTATGGTTCTAAAGTTTGTCAGCATTCCGCCAAGCCATCGCTGAGATACATAGTGCATACCACATTTCTCCGCGACCGCCTCAACCGACTTTTGGGCCTGGCGCTTCGTACCCACAAAAACGACGTCTTTGCCCGAAGAAACCACATCCGCAAGAAGTTTCTTTGCTATAAGCATCCCCTTCAGCGTCTTCTTAACGTCGATAATATGGGTTTTACCACGCTTGGAAAAGATAAAAGGCGCCATCTTCGGATTCCATCGGCTTACGCCGTGTCCGAAATGAACGCCCGCATTAATGAGTTCACGAGCCAGTTCTTTAGCCACAAAAACCTCCAAAATTCTTCCAGTATTTAACAGCTGCCTGCAACGCACAGACAATCGAACCAATTACAAATAATGCAAATCCCCAAATATGTCAAGGTTTTTTGCTGAATCTAAGCAATTTTTACCGGCCGGTACACCGCTTTTTTCTGCTTTATCAGCCTATAGCTTTATAATTTGTGCAAGCTGCCGGAAGGCCAATATGTTTTCACGATGGTCAGACAAAACCACCCCCGGCAACAACCTTGACCTATCTGCGAATCTTAAGCGGCAGCCTTTTAAGCTCGAATGTTTGCAATGTCTTCTCCAGTGGAAGCTTCGATGCTTTTACCAGTCGGGCGATTATGAATCAATATGATTGGCAAAAAATGTTGGACTTACAGCCGAGCGGCTTGTTCTATCTTGACTTTATTAGTCAATGGCAAGTTACCAGTGATGGGCCTCAACAAAGCAAAACTTGGCCGACACCTCCACCGGGGATTAAAGCAAAAGTCCGTGAGTTGGATATCCTAGCCAATGTTCAACTTTCTTCAGTACCACCCTATTCTTGGAGACGTGGCTGTGAACCAACTTCGGTGGGCATGGTGATAGGGTATTATGACGGGCTTGGGGATAACGGCCTCATCCCGGGCGATGCGTCTACTCAAACCGGTGCTGTCAACCAAGGAATAGCCTCATAATCGTCTCAAAGATTGTGGGAGCATTTTTATGAATTCCTTATATTGCCGTCCGCTAAACCACCTTACGTAAATCACACAGGCCATTATTGCCCTATCAAGAGCACCTAAAAGAGACCTCCGTTCTTATTGCTAAGCTTATAATTATATGGACACCGGATAACACGGGCATTTGACTTGTATTGTTTGAGTATCTTCCTAATCGTATAGATAGATGGGTAGCTAAGAGAACCTTAGGACACAACGATAAGTGTTTTGTGAAAAATAGTTAACACGCTTATGCGAAATATCATATAATACAGCGTAAAAGATTCGAGATTCCAGAAATAGTCTTTCGGTTCTTAATGATATTCGAGTGTTTCAGGTACGTTTTAAATATATGCTTTTTGGGGAGGAATTACGATGCGAAAGTGGAATTTACTTTTGTTGGGTGGGGTATTATCAGCCAGTGTTTTAGCCGGCCAGGTATTGGTAAATGCTCAAAATACCGAAAATCAGGCCCAGAGTAGTAAACTGGCGGTGGTGTGGACAAGCGGTGACGCCGATGTGGCGTATAAGGTTTGCTTTATGTACACGAATGCAGCCAAGACATCGAAATGGTTCGATGAGGTCACACTGATTGTGTGGGGGCCTTCGTCACGGCTTTTAGCGGGAGATAAAAAACTTCAGGAGGAAATCAAAAAAATGATGGACAACGGTGTGGTCGTAAAGGCGTGTGTGGTGTGTGCAAATATGTACGGTGTTGCCGATAAATTGCGCCAGCTTGGTATCGAAGTGAAAGGTATGGGCAAACCGCTCTCGGAAATGCTTAAAAGTGATTGGAAAGTGCTGACGTTCTAATCGGTGGTGCAGGTGAATATAAATTAGTGGTTGTTGGCTGATTTTTTGGAGGTTAGATTGTGAGAGATGTTCGTGTAGCGTCTGTACAATTCGAACACACTTCGGGCGACAAAGCGGCGAATATAGCCAAGATTAAAAGTTTCACAGAGAAGGCAGCCAAAGAAGGCGCAGAGATGATAGTGTTCCCGGAATGTTGCATTACGGGCTACTGGTTTTTGCGCAGGCTTTCGCGGCAAGAGCTTGTGGAACTGGCTGAGCCGGTTTTTGAAGGCACTTTGTCTCAATTTCTCCTGGAGTTGGCAAAAGAACATAACATGACGATAGGGGCCGGTCTGGTTGAACTGGCCGATGATGGGACCCTTTATAATACCTACGTGGTGACGATGCCCGATGGTAAGAGTGTCAGGCATAGAAAAATGCACTGTTTTATCAGCGAGCATATGGCCAGCGGTTCGGAATATACAGTTTTCGATACGCCGCAAGGCTGTAAGGCAGGGGTGCTTATATGTTATGACAACAATATAGGCGAGAATGTGCGTATGATGGCACTGAAAGGTACGGAGGTTCTGCTGGCTCCGCACCAAACAGGCGGCTGTGACAGCCCAAGTCCGCATTGTATGGGGCTGGTTGACAGGGCCCTGTGGGACAACAGGGAAGAAAATCCAGAGGCAATCGAGGCTGAGTTTAAAGGACCGAAAGGACGGGAATGGCTGACAGTATGGCTGCCGGCAAGGGCACATGACAACGGATTGTTTTTAATCTTCAGCAACGGTGTCGGTGTTGATGATAACGAAGTTAGAACAGGCAACGCAATGATTATTGACTGTTATGGACGGATTATAGCTGAGACGTGGAAGGCTGGCGATGATATGGTCGTGGCGGAGTTTGATGCGTCCCTTCGAAAGAATTGTACGGGAGTAAGATGGCTCAGGTCGCGCAGGCCGAAACTGTATGGGCCGCTGGCTATTCCTACAGGGATGGAAAAGGACACAAGGAAAGTCAGATTCGAAGGTAAACAAATTTAATAAGTCTGTATTTTATCTTCCTTAGCAGAATCGTTGGAGAATAGTCTATGCATAAGTGTGTGTTTTTAACGGTGTTGACGCTTTTGTTAACTGTCGGCTGTGGAAGGGAAAAGCCGAAGTATACTGCAGAAGAGCTGGCCAATACGCCTTTTGCTCAAAGAGACGGTTTGCCGGAAGTTTCGGGTGGCTTTGTCCTGGTGGTAAGCGGTGAAACTATAACCACCGACGAGATGATTAAAATGCCGATAGAGCGCAACGGTATGATATTGCCACTTATAGACTATTTCAGGCCAATTGCACAAAGGACCGGTTTTGAACGATTCGAAATGACAGCCAAGGCTGAATTTGAAAAGATGCTTGTGCGCAACATCTCGAATATTCTTCTTTATCAGGAAGCTAAAAAGGATGCAGGAGAACAGATTGAGGGTCCCCTGGAAAAAGCGATAGAAGCAGAAGTGAGAAAGTTCATTGTCCGTTATGATAATGATTATGCCAAAGCTGAGGAGGCATTGAGCCAGGCGGAGATGGATTGGGAGAGCTTCAGAGAATATCAAAAAAAGATGATTCTCAGTCAAAGTTATATAGCAAAAGAACTTCCGACCCCCAAACCTGTCACTTATAGTGAATTGATAGCCTATTATAATAAAGTAAAAAAAGAACGGTTTGCCACAAAGGCCGTGTTGAGGTTTCGGCTGATAGATATTCAACCGGGGAAGATAGAAGCGATAGGAGCAAACCAAAACAAGATAGAGATTGCAAAAGAGCTGGCAAATGAATTGGTCAGACGAATAAACGAAGGTGAAGATTTCGGCGAACTGGCTAAAGAATACTCGCACGGACACAGGGCTATGTGGGGTGGATTGTGGAAGCCACTGGAGCCGAATTCATTAGCTGAACCCTATGATATTCTGGCGGCGGAAGCTGAGAAGATAAAGGTCGGACAAATTGCATGCCCGATTGAAACAACAGGACATATATTCATAATGAAGCTGGAGGAGAAACAAGCAACAAACGTTGAGCCGTTTGAGAAGGTTCAAAAACAAATAGAGGAGGAAATTATCTATGAGCGTGAAATGCGAACCCGTGAGGAAATTTTGGCCAAACTTGTTGAAAAGGCCTCTATTGGTAATAAAGATGCTTTTGTGGATTTCTGTCTTAGGAAAATCTACCAGATGAGTAACGAGTGAAATATAGTAACTGTAAAAGTACGCATATAATAGATGTATTCGCTATTATGCTCCTCACAGTGATTAAAAAATGGATTGATATGAGAAAACGGGATTGATAGATGGAAATAGTGGCACATGGAATAGACCTTGTAGATTGTCCCCGGATAGAAGAGATGATAAAACGACATGGTGAGCGTTTTGTCAATCGGGTTTTCACAGCTAACGAACAAGCCTACGCCGAGGCGAATAAGAACAGTATAGAGAAACTGGCCGGCCGCTTCGCGGCAAAAGAGGCGATTCTTAAACTGATTGGTACAGGCTGGCGAGGTAAAATAGCATGGACCGATATTGAGGTGATAAACAACTCCACCGGTCAGCCCGAGATTACTCTTAGCGGTGAGGTTGAAAAAATCGCCGATAAACTCAGAATCAAACATATAAGCGTAAGCATTACCCATACAGCAAATTTCGCAATTGCATCGGCGGTGGCGCTGGCACAATCAGATGAAGACAAATGAATTTGATTGCATTGTTATAGGTGCAGGTCATGCCGGCGTTGAGGCTGCCTATGCCGCAGCAAAAATCGGAGCTAAGACCTGTCTTATAACCATCGACAAAAACAAGATTGCTCAGATGAGCTGTAATCCAGCTATCGGAGGACTTGGAAAAGGCCAAATTGCGCGCGAAATTGATGCATTGGGGGGACTGATGGGCTTGGCAACAGACGCAACGGGAATTCAGTTTCGGCTACTGAATCGCTCGAAAGGCCCGGCTGTTCAGTCGCCGCGGGCACAGGTAGACAGACACAAGTATGCTGAATGGATGCGACAGGCGCTCGAGGATACGGTTAACCTGACCATTATTGAGGCAATAGCAACAAAAATAAAAACCTGTAACAATAAAGTACATGCTGTGCGATGCAAAGACGGTGCGGAATATCATACACAATCGGTCGTTATAACGACCGGAACTTTCCTCCGGGGCAAACTGTACATCGGAGATAAGTGCTGGAACGGCGGCAGAATTGACGAGCCGCCAAGCACAGAGCTTTCCCAAAGTTTGAAATCTCTGGGACTGGAACTTGGGCGGATGGCAACCGATACAACGCCGAGGCTGGATGCCAGAACGGTAGATCTGGATAAATTACAAATTCAGGCGGGCGATGACCCGCCAACACCATTTTCATTTATGACCGAAAAAATCGAAAGACCACAAGTACCCTGCTGGATCACATACACCAATGAAAAGATACACAATCTGCTGCGAGATAATCTGCATCGGGCTCCTCTTTCTTCAGGCCAGATAAAAGGGACTGACCCGCGTTACTGTCCAAGTATTGAGGGTAAAGTTGTCAGGTTTGCCAACAAGAAACAGCATCGAGTTTTTTTAGAGCCTGAGGAGGATGATATAAAAACAATTTACTGCAATGGCATTTTTACATCTATGCCGCAAGACGTCCAAGAACAAATGCTGAAACTGATGCAGGGGATTGAGAATGCCCGGATCATTCGCTATGCCTATGCGGTTGAGTATGATTATTGTCCGCCGACTCAGTTACAAACCAACCTGGAAACAAAGAAGATTTCGGGACTGTTTTTAGCCGGCCAGATTAACGGAACCAGCGGATATGAAGAGGCAGGCGGGCAGGGTATTATTGCAGGCATAAACGCCGCGAGAAAAGTTCTGTCGGCTGAGCCGATTGTCCTCGGCAGAGATCGGGCGTATATCGGGGTGCTGATAGATGATTTGCTTACAAAGGGAATTACCGAACCTTATAGAATGTTCACGTCGCGTGCGGAGTACAGATTATCGTTAAGGGCAGACAACGCAGACCGAAGATTGACTCCAATCGGCAAATCGGTGGGAACTGTGGATAAAAACAGATGGGTGAAGTTCCAGAAAAAAATAGAAAATATTGATAAACTCAAAAGTTATCTACAGAACAATCGTTCAGGTGGTCTGAGTTTGTGGGAGCAGCTCCGGCAGACAAACAGCAGAGCAGCAGAGTCATTGTCCAAAGACCCTTATGTTAAAAGTGCCGGTTTTGACAAAAATGAGCTTGAGGCGGTGATTATCGATGCCAAATATGAAGGTTATCTGGCCAAGCAAGAGCGACTGGCAGGTAGTTTACGGGAACTCGAGAACAAAAAAATTCCACCGGACCTGGATTATAACAGTATTTTGCATCTTCGCGCCGAGGCAAAAGAGAAATTATCGGTCTTTCGACCCGGTACACTTGCTCAGGCTTGTCGAATAAGCGGTATCACACCAGCTGATATTACAGTGGTTCAAATTCACATTAAGAAACGTTTTGTTGGCAGGACAAAAAGATAGGATCGACTTCGTAGTTTGTATTTGCAGACCAAATACTTACGGTTTTTCAGCAGGGACGATTTTTACCGGGCATTCTGGTATTGCAGCAAGGAATTTTTGTCCATAATGTTTCTGGACTATTCTGCTGTCAAGAATAACAACGATTCCTGTATCGGTTTTGTTGCGAATCAATCTTCCGAAGCCCTGCTTAAACCTGATAACTGCAGAAGGTAGTTGGTAATCATTAAAAGGATTACCTCCCTGCTCTTTTATCTGCTCTAATCTGCCGGCCAAAAGGGGCTGGTCAGGAACAGCAAAGGGCAGCCTAACAATAATGACATTCGAAAGCGCAGCTCCGGGAACATCAACGCCCTGCCAGAAACTGTCAGTGCCAAACAATACGCTTTTATCAGAGGTTTTAAACCGCTTTAAAAGAATGCTTCTGTCAATACCCGCTCCCTGCTGAAGCAGCTCGATATCATTTTCAGCCAGCCAATCAGCAAGTTCAGAAGCGATTTTGTCGAGCATCTGATAACTGGTGAAAAGTACGAAGGCCCTGCCGCTGGTTTGTAAGATGTATTTTTTTACAGCTTCGGCGGCAACAGTGATGAAAGCCGGTTCGTTTGGGTTCGGTAAGCCCTTTTCAATGTAAATGGTAACCTGTTTTTTGTAATCGAATGGTGAGCCGAGCCTGGCGGCATCAAAATCTGTAAGGCCTATCCTGCCTGCAAAGAAATCAAACCCTCTTTTTACATCCACTCCATCACTGCTTAAAGTGGCACTGGTTAGTATTACCGAACTGTATTTATCAAACAGTACTTTTCTTATGTCCGGCCCGACGTTTACAGGTGCACTTCTCAAACATATAAAGGTTCCTGGATTTTTGGCGACCTCGACCCAATAAACATAATCACTTTTTTCCTGTGTCAAAAAGCAATTCAAATCCTGGATAAGCTCACCGCATCTGTTCACAAACCTCACGATTTCAAATTTCTCGTCAACATCTTCGGTATTATTTGCCAGTTTAGCTAATTGCGACCTAAGGTTTTTCAAATGTTCCGACACAGTATCATCAATAAAATTTTTATAACATCGGCCTGAATTTTCACCCCTGTTCAATTCATACCAGTCGTTGACCCGATTGAAGAAATTCTTTGACTCTCTGGTTATTCGGGCAACTATATCTACAGCCCTGTCAGCGTTTTTATAACCCAAAAGTCCCTTGCGTGTTCTGGGATTGTAAAGAATGTCGAGCAGCATTTTAATCCTACGGTTGCTGATATTAATTCCGAAATGTTCTTCGGCCACTCGCTCGATGTTGTGAGCCTCGTCGATAATCACAAACTCGTAATCCGGAAGTAGCGAGACTTGGTGTTCTTTAAGTGCAAGGTCACTTAGCATCAAGGCGTGATTGGCGACAATAATATCGGCGCTGTCCAAGCGTCTCCTCGCTCTCCGGTAGAAACAATTTTGAAAATGCGGACACCTCCTTCCGCGACAATTACCGTGTTCACTATTGACAGCATTCCAAATGTTGATTTTCGGTAGAAAAGGCAGGTCACTGAGTGAGCCGTCTTTTGTCTGGCTGGCCCATTGGCTTATAACCGATAGTTGATTACTGAATTTATTAAAAAGGAATTCCTGCTTTCGCAATGCAAATTCAAGTCGGCGTTTGCAAAGGTAATTGCCCCTGCCCTTTGCGAGCACGGCGGTAAATTTTTGGGGCATACAACCTGTTAAAAATGGAATGTCCTTATTGATTAACTGCTCCTGCAATGTGATTGTAAAAGTGCTGATTAGGACTTTGCCAGCACCTCGGCAGACTAAGTCTATCGCAGCGACCAGATATGCAAAACTTTTGCCTACACCGGTTCCCGCTTCGATAGCCAAGTGCCGACCGTCTATAAGCGCCCTTTGAACGGCACCGGCCATCCTAACCTGCTGAGGTCGAAACTCAAAACCGGGGAAAGCCCGTGCAATAACACCTTTCGAGGCGAAAACTTCCTCTACTTCCACGACGGTCGAAGCTTCTGTTGGAAATTTTATCATGGATACAGTATAGACTGCAAACACCGGGGTGTGAAAGAAGAAAATCCAGTGCACTACAGGCAAGCTTTTTCATTTAGTCAACAGATTTTATTCTGATACATTGTCAACAGCTTCCTTGAGTGCGTCTGCAGCAAGCACATCAGGCATTTTTTTGCAAGCGATTTCAGCCTGCTTTTTAGCTTCATTCAGTCTGCCTATCTGATAATAAACATATCCAAGCAGAAAATTCAGTTCCGGCGCATCAGTTTTTTTCAACTGCCGCTCGACATCAGCTATGCGGGTTTCCAGCGTGTCTCTGTCGCCTACCATAGCCACAATATCGATTTTAAAGCGCGCATATTCCGGGAACATATTGAGCGTTTTGTAGAGGAAAAGAGCACTGCTCATATATTCACCGGCTGCAAACAGTGCGTGGCTTTTTCCAGCATAGGCAAGCGGGTCTGACGGCTTGTAAATCGAAGCCAGCGTATAAGCATCAGCCGCCTTGTAATATTTGCCCTCTTTGAGGTAATTTTCAGCGGCCCTGATATGCTCATTGAATTTGTCTTTTATAGAAGAAGCAAAAGTTTTGTGAGAAGTTTTGATATTCTTATCCTCTAAAGAAACAGAACTTGTATCCGATAGAGCACTTTTGATCTGAAAATTGTCAGCGCCAGGTATTTTGCTGTTTGCCACATAAGAAGATGTTCGTCGGCCTGATTTTTGCTTTTTTTCCAGTTTTTCCTCTTCATCATCAGCAGCAAGAGTTGCTTCTTCGGTCTTTCTCTTGGTTTTGGTGCGCAAGGGTTTATAAATCTTTTGAAAATCATCAAACTGACGCTTCATTTGTTCGTAAACATCCCTTTTTTCATAAGTTTCAAACGGTTTATCCCCGACTACAGGTTCTTTTGGCTTCTGCGTTTTCCACACGCGCTCAGATTCCGGCAACTGAGAAATTTCAGGGTTTAGCTCATCTTTAGCAGCCGGTCGCAAATCTTGATCATACCAGGACTGGTCAATCAGGCCCTTATTCAACCGGATAGCCTCATCGCTTACCTGCTTTGGGTCGCTCTGTAATTGTTCTATTTGCACAGTGCTTTTCCTGTCGACACTGTCTGTCGGGATTGATTTTGTAATATATGGGTATCTGTCGATCTGAGTAGAAAGTATTTTTTCCAGTTGTTTTGTCGTTTTTGACATCGGTCTTGTCCTGATGTTAGTCAATATTATGTCCGATCTGATTGTGCCTGTACGCTGATACTGGCGCGGTAATAAGGTCTCAGTAGTATCGGAAGCAACTCCACGAGTTCTATACGCGCCATATGTTGCGGCTGGCGGTTTAAAGATAACAGTCTGTCCGGGTCTCACAGATGTTACTGTTCTGGTTGGTGAATAGTAAGGTATGGTTTCCCCAAAAAAACGACCTATGTCTTCAGAACCGGCAGAACGCCTCAAAAAAGAATCCAAAGTTGATGATGGAATCTCCGCTCTAAAATCTGTCTCAGACTGGTATGGAACAACGCCCCGAAAGTGCCTGCCGCCCCTAATATTGCCTGTAATTACAAGGTTGCCACTGGTATCAATGGGATTGGGAGTGCGAATCTGGCCGCTACTATAACTGCTTGGCGGAACTGTACCTGGTCCGACTGGACTCCTAACAGCCCAACCGGTCGGTGATAATATGACAAAAAACACTACAGATAAAATAACAAACCATCTTTTGCTCATAATAATAATACCCTCTATCAACGGCTATGTTCGCTATCAGAATAGTATTTTAATCAGTCTTATACTTCGGTTTTTTAGCCCAACTCAGTTTAGCGGCCAAAGTGTCCCACTGGGTCCGCAAGGGATTATTCACAATCAGGAAATCCGCCCTGTCTCTCTGGACCTTTACCACATCATCAATTGCCAGTTTCGAGGAGACCTGGCCGTCAATCGAAACGGTTGTGCCTTCATTAACACGTACGCCAAAGACCTCTATGCTGCTATCGGCATTGATAACGATTGGCCGAAAGCTGAGCGAATGCGGGCAAATCGGCGTAATGACAACAGCTTCCATTTTACCGGATAATATAGGCCCCCCGGCTGAGAGATTATAGGCCGTCGAACCGGTGGGAGTTGAAATTATCAGTCCGTCGCTTACACAACCGGCAAGCGGTTGGCCATCGACTGAGATTTTCAGCTCAATCATCCTAAATGGCGGCCCGGCTGTAATAAAAACATCGTTTATTGCTAAGGCATGAAACTTCTCTCGTTTGTTGCTGAAAACTCCACAGCCCAGCATCATTCGTTTTTCAATAACCGCCCTACCCGACATTATGTCATTAAAATATTGTTTAAGTTCATTGACACTGAATTCGGCTAAGAAACCAAGCTTACCAATATTGACGCCTATGACCGGCACACCGCTGTGACTCAAATTCCTCGCAGCCGAGATAATGCTTCCATCGCCGCCAAAAACCACAGCAAAATCAGCCTCCTTTAAAACTTTGGTCTTGCAATCATCAATACCACAACTGGATATTACCCGGGCTTTGGCTTTTGCAAATTCAGTAAATTCGGCAATCACATCACTGACTCTTTCCTTTTTCGAGTCGCCGAGAATAACTAATCTGGGTAAATTATTCTTCATCCAATATTCTTCAACTTTTACTACGTTTTCTGGTTTTTAATTTACTTAGCATCTCTTTTGCTGTCTTTGCTATGTTATCGGCATTTACCCCGGACTGCATAAGCTGAGCATCACGGGAATTATGCTTTATAAAGTTTTTCGACGCCCCCAGTACCGCTATCGGCTTAGAAACACACTTTGTGAGAGCAGCCGCAACTGATTCTAAGACAGCCGAGCCAAAACCACAGGCAACACGATGGTCTTCGACCGTTATTATACCTTTACAACTGCCCAACAAAATATCAACTAGTCGTGATTCATCTACAGGAGCTGCAAACCTGGCGTTTATCACATCAACCTCAATTCCGTCTTCGGCTAACAATCTGGCCGCCTCAACAGCTTCTGTCAATACGCCACCGTAAGCAACGATTCCTATTATTGAGTCTTTGTGCTCTCTGACAACCACACTTTTGCCCAGTTCAAAAGGCTCAGCACAGGTACCGATAACATCAATATCAAATTCTTTCGGGGGGATAAGGTCTTTGGGATACCTTATAACGACCGGCTTACTTTCTCTGAGGGCAAATTCCAAGGCCAATTTCAGTTCAATCTCGCTGGCTGGGGCAGTCAATACAATATTTGGCATCATTCGCAAAAAACCGATATCCATCATCCCGTGATGTGTGGGCCCATCGGCACCGACAACACCGGAACGGTCAACACAAAAAATGACCGGCAGGTTCTGCAACGCAACTTCCTGGAATATCTGGTCGAAACACCGCTGTAGAAAAGTCGAATAAATACAGACAACCGGTTTAAATCCGCATTTAGCTAAGCCTGCAGCTATTTCCACGGCAGCACTTTCGGCAATACCAACATCATAAAACCTCTTGCTGAAGTTCTTACGAAATTCCCCTAATCCTGTGCCATCGCACATCGCTGAGGTTATAGCAACAATTTTGTCGTCTTCTTGTGCCAATTTCACCAGGTATTCCCCGAACACGTCGGTAAAGGTGCGTTTACGGCGTTCCGGCACAGTAGATACCGGTTCGATAACGTCTCCGTTCTTCTTGAAGGGTCCGGTCGAATGAAATGCTCGCCGGTCCTGCTCCGCGGGACTAAAGCCCTTACCCTTTTTCGTGTATACGTGCAGAATTGCCGGACGGTCCAAATGCACCAGCGCACGTAAGAGGTGTATGAGAGCACTAACATCATGACCATCAACGGGACCAAAATACGGTATATTCAAACTTTCAAAAAGTTGACTTGGCGGCAGAGCCATTCGAATACCTTTTTTAATTCTTTCAACGGCCTGGTCAACCCCCTTCCCAATAACAGGCAAGTGCTCAAGTATGTTCTTGCTGGTCTTGCGCAAATCTTCATAAGTCTGGCTGAGCCTTACTCGCGAGAAGTATTTTGCTACCGCACCCTGGGTAGCATCTATTGCCATTGAATTATCATTGAGCAGGATTAACAGTTGTCTCTTAACCAGGCCAAGATTGTTTAGCCCCTCAAAAGAAACGCCATTAACGATGCTGGCGTCACCCACCAAGGCAACTATTTTATTTGTGGATTGGGACTTGTCTTCGGTTTTCAATTGTTCACCCAAAGCCATCCCGATAGCTGTGGCTATCGAAGTGCCGGCGTGTCCAACGGCAAACTGGTCATATACACTTTCAGCAGGATTCGGAAAACCACTTATTCCATCGGCCTGACGAAATTTGTTGAACCCGTGTTTCCTTCCTGTAATTATTTTATGTGCATAGCACTGATGGCCAACATCCCAGAGTAGCTTGTCGGTTTTAAAATCGAAGACATAATGCAGCGCCAGGGTCAATTCCACTACACCAAGATTGCTGGCCAGATGCCCTCCGGCTTTACTGACCGAGCCAAGAATGAATTCTCGTATTTCCTCGGCCAGGACTTTCAGCTGAACCGTAGAAAGCTTCTTCAAATCATCAGGGCTATTAATCTGTTCTAACAATTCGCCCATAAATTCACTCTCTTAGTTAAGTTGCCAATAATCTCTTCAGGTGGTCAAAGCAATACACAATTATATAGAGTAAGGCCACAAACTTCAATCAAAAGCAATGGTATCAGAAATGAACCCTTAATTTCCCCTAAAATCCTTTACTGCTTGTTTTACAAGAACTTAAATCATCTTTTTCTTTGCAATAGCACTATTGCTAATTGTCGCAGGGTATCGGCTTCTCTTCCAAAAGGTTCCAATGCATCTATAGCCTCATCAATAAGCTTTTTCTCAAACTCTTTGGATTTTTCCATTCCAAGAAGTGCAGGATAAGTTATTTTTCCAGCTTTGATATCTTTGCCGGCGGTTTTGCCCAGCTGTTCACTCGAAGCACATACATCAAGGATATCGTCAGCTATTTGAAATCCCAACCCTATTTTTAAGCCATATTCACACAGGCAGTTCAATTGGTTTAAATCCGCTCTGCCAGCCAATGCTCCGAAGGCGGCGGCACACCTAAACAATTTAGCTGTTTTGTTGGTGTGTATGGTCCGGAGAATCTCTTCTGAGCCTCCGGTCTTTTCGGCTTTTAAGTCTGCCATTTGCCCTGAAATCATTCCGGCAGGACCGGCGTCTTGTGCCAATTGAACGATTAGTTTCAGCGCAACGGTAGGCTCATCGATTTTCTTTGCCAAAATCTCGAATGCAAGTGTCAAAAGAGCATCACCGACAAGAATGGCCGTCGCTTCATCAAACATCTTATGACAGGTAGGCCGACCGCGCCGAAAATCATCATTGTCCATTGCCGGCAAATCGTCATGCACGAGCGAATATGTGTGAACCATCTCAATTGCAGCAGCAGCAATTTCAGCGTTATGGTTAACCTGTCCACTGACAATCTCGCAACATAACAATACCAATGCCGCTCGTATCCGCTTGCCAGATCCCTCCAGCGTATATTTAAGAGCTTCTTTCAAATTGCTGTCAATCTCAGTCTGCTCAGCTAAAAGCCGCTGCAAAGTGTTGTTTACGAACTGGGCTTTAACATTCAGTTGATTATTGAAGTCCATAATCATTGACTATTGACTGTTGAAAATTTACTATTCAAATTACTTTTGACGTCTTTTTCAATTATTAATAATAACAATAAATAG
>CAZIKS010000017.1:0-2396 GCA_964539795.1 uncultured Pirellulales bacterium | reverse complement strand
TTTGACCTCGCCGAAAGTATTGGGGCTGAAATAATCAGTATCGACTCGATGAAGGTCTATCGACGAATGGATATTGGCACAGCCAAGCCGCCCAAGGCTGCCCGTGAACGCATTAAATATCACTTAATCGATGTCATTGAACCAAGCAATTCGTTCAGTGTGGGTTTGTTTCTTGAGCTGGCATACGCTGCTATCGAGCAGATAGAAAGCTTCAATAAGCCCATAATTGCGGTCGGCGGGACCTCTCTGTATATAAAGGCTTTACTATACGGTTTGTTTGAAGGCCCGGCGACCGATGAACAAATACGTGCTCGGCTGGCGCGGCAGGCTGAAGACAAAGAGCTGGAGTATATTTAGCAGGAACTTACGAAAATCGATTCGATAGCAGCCAAGCGGATTCACCCTAACGACCGCAAGCGTATAGTTCGAGCTCTTGAGGTTTACGAAATCACAGGAAAACCCATTTCAAGTCTGCAAGAGCAATTTGAGGCTGAAAAATCCATTCACAATTGGAATATAATCGGTCTGCGACGAGAAAAAACCGTTGAGAACAAACAGATAAATGCCAGAGTAAAAAAGATGATTGATTCTGGTCTTGTCGATGAGGTCAAATCGCTGCTGGCCGAAGCTAAACCTTTAAGCCGACAGGCTCGCTGCGCGATAGGTTATGCCGAAATAATCGAGTATCTGGACGGGCGGATAAATTTAGACGATGCAATTGAATTAATCAAAAGGAACACCCGCCGTCTGGCCAAGAATCAGCGGACATGGTTTAAGACCTTCAAAAATATCAACTGGGTTGATATCGAACAGGATAAATCTCCCGAAGAAATCTTCGGTCAGGTAAAAACTCTAATAGCAAATGGCAAAGGATGAATCAAGCCTCAAATCCTAATCAGACGGTCTGAAGTTGTCGCTGTGCGCTCAGGATTGTTGCGGTATCGCCCAGAACGAGCTGCTTTATCAAACTGGCCGGTACGAAAGTGATGCCCATACTGAATATCTTTTCTTCAACCATCGAAGCAATCATCCGGGCTGTTTGTTGACATATGTCATACTTAGATACGAGGTCGGCGACTATTTGAGACTTGTCCCAGCGAGTTCTAGCACCTGATTCTTTGGATTTGCACAGCACTTCGGCATCAGCGAGGTCACGGATTTCAATAGAAACAACTTCAATTCGAGACCGTTTAAGTTTGCGCTCGAAGTGATGTTCACTGAGGGCAATTGCAGCCTTTTCATTGTTGGTAGCAGTGAGGACAGCCGTAACTATGGATAATATTTCCCCGCTGGATAAGGCAGGATTTTTCTGGTTATGGTAAAGATAATATGTAACAACCTCTGCAAGACCTTCGGCGATGCTAATGTCGGTATGGCCGACACTGTCGAGGGCATTGCTGATAGTGCCCATAACTTTGGTATGCAGATATTCCTCGATACTGCCATCAGCCTTTATGACTTTAAGTTGTATTTTCATACCCACCCCTTCGCTTCCTTGCATAACTCAATAAATACCAGCATTTCAAAACTCCGCAACTGGCGAGAGCTTTCTATTTATCATCCATTGAAAAGCTTTGGCTGCCCCTTCATAGACTGTCTGGACTTTGTTTCCTGAATAACCTGGCTTACCTCCTCAATCAAATCATCAGCATCTTTGAAGTCACGATATACACTTGCAAAACGAATATATGCCACCTTATCAACTCCTCGGAGGTGCTTCATGACACTATCACCGATGAAAGGCGATGAGACCTCCTTATCGAAACTCCTGAATATATCTTCTTCGACCCTATCGGCAATCTGCCTAATTTGTTCCGCTGAGACGGGTCTTTTATAACAAGCCTTCTGCAAACCACTAATTATTTTGTCTCTCTCGTAAGGAACCCGAGAGGTGTCTTTTTTCACCACGTACAGCTTGAAACTTTCTCCTATTTTCTCATAGGTGGTAAATCGTTTTTTGCATTCGAGGCACTGTCGACGTCTCCTTATCACTCTGCCAGCATCGCTTGAACGCGAATCAATAACCTTATCCCGGTCTTCCTTACAAAAGGGACATCTCACAGGCCAAACCTACCTTTAACAATCCATCAAAACTTTCCGCGGCTCATCAAGACAACACTACATCTGGCCATTTCACAAATTCTAAGTGCAACATATTGTATGTCAAATAAAAAATGTAAAATTTTGTTATAAAATAAAAATAGGGCTGTTAAATTTTTTTTGGGATTTTCCCAATTCCTGACAGGACAAGAATTAATAAGAAAAAGTTTAAGAAATTCACAACTTTCCTGATTTTGTTTTTTTTATAATCGAGCAGGCTGGGGCTTGACAGCGCCAGCCTTCCACACCACCGGGTTTTGAAATTGGGTTTGATTGGGTTTGATTGGGTTTGATTG
>CAZIKS010000016.1:7279-30058 GCA_964539795.1 uncultured Pirellulales bacterium | reverse complement strand
CAACCAAAAGATTAAAGATCAGCTCTTGCAGATGCGGCGAATGTTTTTCGCCTCCGCCTTTCTTTTAGCCGCCTCAGTTTCTTGCGAAGGCGGCGAAAAGCGGACTACGGCGAAAAACAAAAGGCCAAAAGTTCCTTTTTGAAAAAAGTCTCATAACGTATTAAAAATAAATAGGTTACAGTTGACTTTTTTAAAAACGCGCAGAAAAAACAAGAAGATTATGGATAGTAGTACGAAGAAAATATAAATAGATCGAACTGAAGTCAACGACAACTTCATGTGCCTGCTTATTCTTAAGTAACTACGAAGCATCAGGGGTCGAGGAGGGCAAAGTCTAAGAAATTAACTACCGAATCACGGTTAAGGTCGGCGCCGTCGCACCAATGCGGCCGGCGGCAGTCGTCTTCGAGCCAGTGAGAAACGAGAATAGCAAGATGGTCGAAGGCTCTGTCGGTTATCTTGATTATGTCGGTGCCGTAAAATTGTTGGCCGTTAGTAAAACGGCCTATTACCATTACCTCAATGTTCTGGTCATAACTTGTTATTGAGCTGCATAAATCAGAGCGCCTGAAGGTAGCTTGAACCTTTACTAATCCATCATCATTAAGCAGAACCTTTATTTTGTACGACTCCACGCCGAATGGCTCAATCACAGCCGGTGTAATGGCATCAACGTCCTCAACCGCGAAGCCTTCGGGCAGGACGAAATGTGCCTTGACCCACCTTCCTTTGCTGCTGAGATTCAAGGCCTGCGGGGTAAATTTCATTTGAACTTCGATCGGCTGCATGAACTCGTAAGCACCCATATCAATACGGCCGCCGATTACTCGCGGGTTTCCGTCGAGGTCGGTTTCATTTGGCTCAGCCACGTAACACGGGTCCCCGGCATCGATACAGAGCGAGCCCGGCATCAGGTGATAATCACTTTTTATGGGAGAGGCAAAGGCGGGATCTACATCGATATTACCTTCACCCCAGTTCAATATGCTGCTTGTTGAGACATAAGCATCTGCCTGTCCACCCTGTATGTTGCTATATGATACTGTACATACAGCACCATTTATAAATGATAGTTCTTTACCCCACTCTGCCGTATTACCATAAAGGATAGAATTACGGATAATGGCATTAGCTTCGTTGACATAAATCGCTCCTCCATCACTTCCGGCAAAGTTTTCTGTAATTGTACAGTTCGTAATTGTTACGGTGGAGTGGTGGCCGGAAAAGATGCCTCCGCCACTATTATTGGCAAAGTTGCCACTGATTACACAGTTGATAATATTCGCATTGCCATAGCACCAGCACTTAATTCCTGCTCCTCGGCCATGATAACCGTAAGCCCTATTACCAGTAATGATACAGTTAATGATTGTAGGGTTACTATACTCAAGGCAATAAATCCCACCTCGGTGTTCTCCCGAGTTACCGGTGATGATACAATTGCTGATTGTAGGGCTGCAACGACCTATTTGTATTCCTGTATAATTGTTTTTAATGATACAATTACGAATCAATGGCTCACCTTTTAATGGATTGTCAGACCCTATCCACGTCACACCGCAGCAAATTCCTTCATCATAATATCCGCTGTTGGTTATTGTAAAGCCATCTAAGATGGAATTCGAATCCTCGCCCTTAGAGAAGTAAAAACCAGAACCTAACCACTGACAATCTACTATACAATATTCCGGTCCGCTTTCAGATTTGACAGTTATCTTCTTACCATTAAAATTAATTTTGTAGTTACCTTCTCCTGTATAGGTTCCCCCAGCTACCCAGATAGTATTTCCATCAACTGCCGCATCAATAGCCGCCTGGATGGTGGCATATTCCGCCGGTACAAGCAAACCTTCCGGCGGTGCAGTGGTAGTAAAAGAGTAACACAATCCCTCGTTGGAGTCTGTAGTCTCGTTAGCCATAACATCACAGGCATCTACTACAAAATGATAGCCCGTTTCACTTGTCAGACCCGACAGATAAATAATATGGCTCGTTGCCAATGTCAGGTCATCACCGGTGCTGGTATATGTGCCACCACACACCAAACCACCATGGGCAGAAGCCGTGGTCGGCTCATCAGTTTCAAATCTCACTTTTGCTCCACTGCTGACTATATCGAACACCTCAACATTGAAAATTACAGGTCCCTGGCAATCAATTGTTGCGACTCCCTCTGCAATTGCAGGTCCACCGGAACCATCATTATCATCGTTATAAGTTGCTGTAAGAACCTGATCATGTGAAACCTGCAGTAAACCATCTTCGCTGATGATTGGAGCGGTAGAGGTATTAATCGTACCTGTGAAAAGCCAAGGCATGCTCGTATCTTGAACCGTTATTATCGTTTCTTCATCACCAGCATCAGTTGTTATTATTATCTGTTGTGATGTCTCATTTATGAGGTCAAAATCAGATACTTCAATGTTAACGATATCATTGCATAAATATAGGTCTCTATCGAAAGTAACGATGCCATCAAAATTTTTCCGTATAGCCTTATAGGCGTTAACTCGCCTGCTTATGAGAGGCTCATTAAGGCCGGGATTTAGTGCGGATATATCATCAGCGGTCTCAATCAGTCTGGCAATGACGAGTTCGGTTGAAAGCTCAGGTTGAGCAGAAAGGATCAGGGCGAGCACCCCCGCAACATGTGGACAGGACATAGATGTTCCTGAGAGGATTGTTGTTTTCTCTCCATACTCTGTGCCCATGTGTGTTGCAACTCCTCTCAATGATAAAACATCAACACCCGGGGCGGCAATATCAACCCAGTCTCCATAATTTGAAAAAGATGCTTTTTTGTCCTTTGAATCAGTAGCCGCTACTGCAATCACATGGTCATAGCAGGCCGGATAGCAAGGCACAATCGAACTATTGTTTCCAGCTGAGGCAACCACTATAACACCCTGGCTGTATGCATAATTAATAACGTCTTGCATCGGATCGCCAGTCGGTTCATCAAAAGGATAAGTTTTACCCCAGCTGTTAGATATGATGTCGGCGGCGTTTTCTACAGCGTAATAAAAAGCATCTACCACATCTTCATACAATCCATAGCCGTAGGCATCCATGTACTTTAGCGCCATTATTTTTGCATTCCACGCAACCCCGGCAATATCTAAGCCGTTATTTGTGTCAGCAGCAATTATTCCTGCACAATGCGTACCATGGCCCATTAGATCAAATGGCCAACGATCTCTCGTTTCTCCTCCATATGTACAAAAATCATAACCCCAGCAGTCATCAACATAACCATTACCATCGTCATCAACTCCCCCGACTCCTCCATACATTTCAGCTTCATTGATCCACCTGTTTTCTTTTAAATCTCTGTGGAGATAGTCAACACCTGTGTCAACTACTGCTACGATAATTTCTGAACTCCCAACATTAATATCCCAAGCCTGCCGAGCATCAATATCGCAGTCAGGAATCCCCGGTGGAGTGGTATAATAACCGCTTTCTGGGTAAATCTGTCCGGTATTATTTAATGGCCATTGCTCAGGGTAAAGAGGGTCGTTTGGTTCTCCGTCTATTGAAAAAACATAATTAAGACTTACGTAGTCTACACCCGGATCATTTTTATAAGCAGCTACTACATTTTCGATAGATTGGCCGGGTTCAAGTTCAACTTCGAGGGTATATATTCTGTCAAGTTCGGGGACCTTTGCATCTTTCGGAGCGCGTTTTAGTCTTCTGAGAATGCGATTTTCTTTTTTTGACAGAAGCGCCTTATCTTTTTTCTGCAGGGCATTCAGATATTGTCTGTTTTTCCTGAAGTTTTTAAACAGAGGTCTGGCTTTTCTTAATCGGTATTTTTTATTCAGATTGTCCAGCGAACGGGATAGCTTCAGGTCATTTGCCGAGACGCCATCAGTCAGTTTGGTTTCGAGTGTATCTGTAACGGTTCTGCGGAATTTGACGATTATCTGGTTTTCAACGTAATCGGCCTGAGACGGAGAAGTTGCTGCCGGGGCAAATCCAGATACCGCCAACAAAACAAGAATAGTTAATACAATTCTCTTTTCCATTTTCCTGCCTTTTCAAAATTTATGATAAAGATATTATGACGGCCGGGGGCACGCACCCGCACCGGTTCTGTCTAAATTGGGCTTTTTTGCACTTAGTTAAGCTGGGCTCCATAAATACGCTTTCTTTCATTATTTATTAACAGGATGCGCAAAAGCTGTCTTCTGTTCCCTGAAATCTGTTTTTCTGCAGATTAAACACAAAACGCAGCACAGATACCAAAAACTCAGGTTAATTCCGGAAGGGCAGATTCGGTATGATAAAAGGGGCAAGAATTCAGGATAACAAACAAAAAAACGTTATAATAAAACTTTTTGAGTCTGCCTTTCTCCCTTTAACTTTTCACTTTCTTTTTCTGATACTTTTAATTCTACTACAAAACATGCAGATTTTGCAAGGAAAATCCTGAATTATTTTCTTTTTTCTATAATTTTTAACCGATTAACCAATTTTGTGTTTTCTAATCAACGCCAAACCAGCGACGGAAAACAAAAAGTTGATGACTCTTAGCTCCGATATAGATATAATAGCGCTTTTAGAGATAGAGTATTTTTTCCAGTTGTTTTGTCGTTTTTGACGGCAGTTCATTTCTATAATCCTTTGTTTTAACAGAACTTACGTTCATTTTGGCATTTTTGAGATTGGGTTTGTTTGGGTTTGATTGTCCTTTGTTTTAGTTGCGTTTTACTCTGCTCCAAAAGAGCGGGGGGCATTTTTCTGCCGTACTGCACCAATCTACTCCGAAACAGGCCAAATCCAGCCGGGGTGATTTAGGTATAAATCTATTGAAAAGAATCACGCCGGTTGTTAAGATTATGCTATTATCTCGGCGATGATTTTGATACTGATTTGAAGAAGATGGCCGCTGACCCGGCAACATAGAAATGGTGTGACGTCTGCATGCCCTGCTTTAGGCCGATCGAATTCAAGGCCGAGGGGCAATGGTGGATGAATATGGAAGAAGTATTTTATTGTGAATAACTCACCGGATAAGCCTCTTTTTGTTTACAAACACCCGGCAACTCGAGTTATCTGGTTTATCTCGCTTTCGGGTACATAAGATATTGATTGGGTTATACTATGCTGAATCCATCTAAGAGAAGATATCGGTTGAGGATTGTGATTCCAGCCTATCCCGCCTTTAATATTTATTCACGAATAGCCGGAACGACAACGGCTTTAGGCCCTGTTTGTGTGGCCACTGCAGTTAATAAAATGGAAGAATGGGATGTCGAGGTTATTGATGAAAACAATCTCGGTAAATTCGGGCCTCACTCGGACACCGTGGGGGCCGACCATGAATTTTTACAGCGGCAAAGACCTGCAGATGTGGTTGGATTATATGGAGGATTGACCAGCACCATCCCCAGGCTGTATCAAATAGCGAATTTCTACAAAAACCAGGGTATTATAACTATTGCAGGTGGACAACATTTCGTGGAAGAGACCATACCCGAAGCGCTGTCTGCAGGTATTGACTATATTGTTATTGGTGAAGCCGAAGATACAATCAAGGAACTGTTGCAGGCTGTAGAAGGCAATCAGGATATAAGTGAAATCCGCGGTATTGCGTATCTGAAAGATGGCAGGCCTTTTTTTACCCCAAAAAGAGAGCCACAGACGGACTTTGACAGGTTGCCGCTGCCGGATTTTTCGTTGGTACGCTACGCTAAGATTAAGCTTTTTCCGGTCGAGAGAATCCGTGGCTGCGGTATGAATTGTGAGTTCTGTACCGTCAAGGGCCGACCAAGACATGCCGAACCCGAACGGTTACTCGAGCACATCAGCCTTCTTGTGGAGACATATAATTCCAGGCGTTTTTTCATTGTTGATGACCTTTTCGGCCAGCAGCGGGATGAAACAATAAAGTTCTGCAGGATGCTGGCGGATTACCAGCGAAGAATCCGCAGAAGATTACGGATAACGGTTCAGATACGTCTGGACAAGGCGCGAGATCAGCAGTTGCTTTCTGCTATGAGAGATGCCGGCATTAGAACAATATGCATTGGCTATGAATCCCCTATTGAGGAGGAACTTCAGGCTATGAACAAACATATCAGTTCAGCCGATATGCTTTCGCTGACGAGAACATTTCACAAATCCGGGTTTTTTGTGCACGGTATGTTTATCTTTTGTTATCCTCTCAAAGACGGCGGCAGTTTCAAAATGTCTGTCAGTGAACGGGCAGGGCGTTATAAGGATTTTATCCGGAAGGCAAAAATTGACACAGTACAGATACTGCTGCCGGTGCCCATCCCCGGTACGGAATTAAGAGACAGGTTGAAAAGTCAAAACCGGATTTACCCCCTTGAGGATATTGGCTGGGAATATTATGACGGCAGCTTCCCTCTGTTTGAACCGGATAAACCCTTGAATGCTGAAGAGGTACAGCTGGGCGGCAGGAAAATTATGGGCAGGTTTTACCAGTTTGGATATATGTTTCTTGTGCCAGTAAATATTCTCTCATTCACCCGTCTCATATTCTTTTTTCACAACATTAGGTTAGGTTGGACACGGTGGTATCGTTCGTGGCGTAACTATCTGGTTCGTTTTGGCGGCTGGATTATCTTAAAAAGGTGGTTGTCTCAGTTTAAAAAAGACGCTTTTCTGCAAAAATTGCAAAAGGCACAGGAACACTTGAATTCTAAACAGTGATTCTCACCAACTCAGCTTCCCCGGCCTGTATCCGGTATGTCTACGAAGATGCCTGTTGGAGTGATTATAAAATCAACATATAACTTTAAGTGGAATCTTGTCTATCCGATGGGGATAAGAAATAACTATTTCGAGAAATAATTTGCCTTTATCCAGTTAAAATTCAAAATTATATGCAGGGCGATAAGGCAGAGTAAAATCATTCCGGCGGTTTTATGAAAAATATCAAACGCCGGGCGGGAGAAACTATCGCGGAGTATTGCCGATATGGCCTGATTAAAGAAAAACACCACCAAAATTGGATTCAAAATTTTAAGCATTGTATTTCTTTTCATAATGCTCCCCACACAATTCAATTATTCATTCCTTTTTTTCCCGAGCGGCAAAACGCCTGCTAATTCGCCGATAACATTGACAAGTTCCGAACCAGTGGGGATAACAATTTTGGCGTTATCCATCAGAGACTTTTCAACTGTCTCAAGTTTTCTTAGCAACTGTGCGTTACCGACAAAGTATTTGTTTGCCGCCTCATTAACAAGCCTTATTGCCTCAGCTTCACCTTCAGCGGCAAGAATCTTGGCCTGCCTTATACCTTCAGCCTTTTTGATCTCAGATCTTTTTAGGCCGTCAGCTTCTCTTTCGACGGCATTGGCAAAATCCAGAGCCGCAATTTTTTCATTCTCAGCCTTGACCACCTTATTCATTGTTTCCTGCACATCTTTTGGAGGGTCTATCTCTTTCAATTCTGTTCGGACTATTTCCATCCCCCAGTTTTTGGTTTCTTTGGATAGAGTGGTAAGAAGTTCTCCATTTATCTTGTCCCTCTCGCTATTTGCAGATTTTAATGTCAAAGTGCCTATAATATTCCTCAAAGTTGTCCTGGCCAGATTTACGATTTGCCATTCATATTTGTTTACATTATATTGAGAGCTTTTGACGCTTTCCTCGTCGGCTTTAACCTTAAAGTAAACCTGTGCATCAACCCTCGCATTAAGATTATCGTTGGTAATTATCTCCTGAGGTTGGGCGTCCACCATTTGCTCGGTAATATTCACCTGAATCATTCTGTCTATTATGGGAATAATCCAGTGAAATCCGGGATTAGTGAACTTCCTGTATTTACCAAGTCTTTCGATGAGCCCTCTGTGCGTAGGGCGAACGATTCTTATGCCGGAAAAGAAAATTATGACAACAAAAATAGCGACTATTGCATAAATCATAAATAGCTCCTTTCCTGTGTATTACCTGACACTGACTGTTTAATTTTTTCGGACATATCTTTGCTCTTATCAATCCCGCTATAATACGACAACTTTCTTTAAATCGCAACACTCTTAGGTCTCTTTTTAAGTATTATGCTGCTGAATAAGCCAGGATTCTTTTAATTCAACGGCTGTAAAAAGTAAGCGAAATCCATAAAACCAAACTACAACCAAACGGCAAAATAACTCATAAGACCACAAAAAAACCTAAAACTCTAAGCCTTTTAATATCAAGGACATAGAGAAATAACATAAAAGCTGAATCTTTTATATATCCGTGTTTGTCGTCAGCAGAGGTTATATAGCGAGGCGTTTAATGCCGGAAATATTGCATAAATGACATTGACACATCAGTCGGAGCGGATTAGAGTTTAATAGATAAATCCGCAGCGGTATCGAGTTGTCTTGTGTGCAGCTCGGCGCGGTTTTTTCAACAGTTAAAGAAATGGAGGTTATTATGAAAAACATAAATCAATTCAGGGCCGTAATGCTGGTCTGTGTGATTCTGGTCGTCGCGGGCAGTGCTTTGGCGAAGGATTGGCCTCAGTGGCGGGGAGCCAATCGGGATGGTAAGGTGAGCGGTTTCAAGGCCCCCGAGCAATGGCCGAAGGAACTGACGCAGAAATGGAAGACGACTGTCGGCTCGGGCGATGCCACGCCTGCCCTGGTCGGCGATAAGATTTATGTCTTCACTCGACAGGATGGTAATGAGGTTACCCTCTGTTTGAATGCGGACAGCAGCAAAGAGGTTTGGAAGGACAAATACGCAGCTCAGGCCGTGACCGGCGCCGCAGCGAGGCACCCCGGCCCGAGAAGCTCACTGGCGGTGGGGGATGGAAAGGTCGTAACACTGGGCGTTGGCGGAGTGGTTTCGTGCCTTGACGGGGCAACCGGCAAGGTCGTTTGGCGCAAGGACCCGTTCCCCAGGGTTGTGCCCAAATTCTTCACTTCGATGTCGCCGATAATCGTCGATGGGAAGGCCATCGCACATCTCGGAGGGCAGGGTAACGGCGCTCTCATTGCCTACGACCTTGGCAGCGGTGATGAGAAGTGGAGGTGGGCCGGCGAAGGTCCGGAGTATGCTTCGCCCGTCCTTTTGACGGTTGACGGGACAAAACAGATAGTGACGCTTTCGGAGAAAAGCATCGTTGGTATCGCAGCGGCCGACGGCAAACTGCTTTGGCATCTGCCGTTTGTGCCGGAGCGAAGGGCTTACAACTCCGCCACTCCGATTGTCGACGGACAAACGGTGATATATACGGGCGCCGGTCGGGGAACCAGGGCGGTTAAGATTGAAAAGCAGGCGGAAGGCTTTGTCGCCAAAGAGCTTTGGAGCAACCCCGATGTCGCCACTCAGTTTAATACGCCGGTACTCAGGGACGGGCTGCTCTTCGGGCTCTCCAATAGCAGCAAACTGTTCTGCATTAACGCCGGGACCGGACAGACGGCATGGATAAACCAAACCGAGAGCGGCAGCAGAGGTTTCGGGGCCGTTGTCGATGCCGGTTCCTGTTTAATGGCACTGCCTAACAACTCCGAATTAATTATCTTTAAACCCGACGGCAGCCAGTACAGTGAAATCGCACGCTACAAGGTAGCTGAAAAACCGACCTATGCTTATCCTGTAATCTCCGGTAACCGCTTATTTGTGAAAGACGAGGAGTCACTGGCGATGTGGACGGTCGATTGAGGTCGGCGGTAAGGATTTTCCCCGGACAAGTTAGAGGAACATTATAATGCGTGTAGTTATAATTGGGGGCACAGGTCACGTAGGGACGTACCTTGTGCCTCGGTTAGTACAGGCCGGTTACGAAGTTATTTCAGTCAGCCGGCAGCAGCGGCTGCCATACCAGAGCCACTCTGCCTGGGACTCGGTTAAGCAGGTTAATATTGACCGCATCGCCGCTGAGCAGGCGGGCAGCTTTGGTGAGCAGATTCGTGAACTTGCATCGGATGCGGTCATTGATATGATATGCTTTACCGAAGAGAGTGCCCGGCAGTTAGTGGAGGCGCTGCGAGGGCGGGTGCGGCATTTACTGCACTGCGGGACGATATGGGTTCACGGTCACAGCGAGACTGTACCGACGACAGAACAGCAGCCTCGCAAGCCTTTTGGTGAATACGGTATCAATAAAGCGGCGATTGAGGCGTTTCTTCTGGGCGAGGCGCAACGCAGCGGCTTTCCGGCAACAGTGCTGCATCCGGGACATATTGTCGGACCGGGCTGGGTACCGGTAAATCCGGCGGGCAACTTCAACGTTGAGGTCTTTTCCAGGCTGGCCCGGGGACAGGAGGTGACACTGCCGAACCTGGGGATGGAGACCGTGCACCATGTTCACGCCGACGACGTAGCGCAGGTATTTATGAAGGCCCTGGCCAACTGGAGCGTTGCGGCCGGAGAAAGTTTCCACGTGGTATCGCCGGCGGCGATGACTTTGCGCGGTTATGCCGAGGCGATGAGACTTTGGTTCGGGCAGTCCGGGACGATTAGATTTCTGGCGTGGGAAAAATGGGGCAAAACAGTTTCAGAGGATGAGGCCCTGGCAACCTGGGACCATATATCTCACAGCCCCAACTGCAGCATCGCAAAGGCGCGGCGTCTGCTGGGTTATCAACCGCGTTACAGTTCGCTGGAGGCTGTCCAGGAGGCGGTTGAGTGGTTGATTGAAAACGAAAAGCTGCCTGTATAAGCAGCGCAGGCTTTTAATAAAGAATCTGGTAAATCAGCAAAACAGGAAGGAGATTAATTATGGCTATGTTCATTGCACTTGTGGATTTCACCCAACAGGGGATTGAGGATTTCAACACAACCGCCGGCAGGGCCGACCTGTTTAAGGAAATGGCGCAAAAGGCAGGGGTGACGGTCAAGGAAATCTACTGGACGATGGGCTCTCATGATGTTGTGGTTATCATGGAAGGTCCGAACGACGAGGCCGTTACCGCGGTGATGCTGAAGCTTGGCTCGTTAGGAAACGTCAGGACAGAGACGCTGCGGGCTTTTACTTCATCCGAGATGAAGGGAATCATTTCAAAGGTGCCGGGCTAACCAATTGATAAGAACAGGACATCAGGCTTCGGGTGGTTCGACTATGCTGGCGAATCGGACAGATAGAGTTCAGCTTCAGGATAGGCGGCAGAAGCTATGTAAACCTGTTACGACCATCGAGCGCAAGCGTTCCAGCAGCTTTATTTAACAACGGTGCGTTCTGCAGACATATCCAATTCGGGCGGAGCATTTTGTAAAAAAATGCTTGTTTTTTGGGTAAAAATCGGGTTTTAGAAAAAATTTTCTAAATTTTCTCATTTTTTGTTTGCATTGCAAACAAGTTTGTGGTAATATGTGCAACGTAAAAAGAAACTCAAAGCAGGAAAGGAAACAATATCATGGAAACCGAACAAAATCAAGTGCCGCAGGATACCGAAAAACTCAAAGAAATTCCCAAATGGGCCCGACGCTACGCTGAAAACAGGACAGTGCTTTTGATCATTTGGATGGCAGTTTGCATTGTTCTTTTTGGGGCGGTATTCCTGGGTGTCTACTTCTTTTCGAAGGGCAGATTCATATTGGGAGCAATTATGATGGCACTATATGTGGCTACATTCATATACCTGCTAATTACATATAACAGGCACGAAACCCGTTATTTCACAAAGACTGGAATTCCCCAAAGCGAAAGCGTACAACAAATCAGAAAGTTCCTACCCCTTCCACTTATACTGTCTTTTGTGATCATTGTGATAATGGAAATACGCGGTGTTTTTCCCGCTCATCTAAGGGTGCCAATCTCAGCGGCATTTATTTGCCCATTATTAATATTTGCAAATTGGCGCTGGGCACGTGGCAGCTTTATAGGCTATCTGTGGGCGACACTATATGGTGCCTGGGCGATTGCAATCTTATTCAAGGTTCCCGTGCTGACATTTTCAGAAGGCGGGATACGTCTGCTGAACCCGGGAGATGAGATGTATTTTGCAGTTTCTGTAACGGGCTTAATAACCGGTCTGATTGCATATATCTACAGCCGATACGCATTAAAGAAACTAAAAACAGCAGCACATTTAGAGGAGAATAACAATGGATAATGAAATCAATAATAAACCACAGGATAAAAATACCGAAAAACTCAAAGAGATTCCCAAATGGACACGCAAGTATGCCCAAAACCGAACCATCCCTGTTCTGATTGCCCTCGCGATCAATTTATGTATATTTGCAGGCATTGCAATCCCTTCATATTTTGGAGGTAAGGCTTATATGTCAGGAAACTTGGTTCTGTTCTGGATTTGTATTTTTGTGCTGGCTGTTGCGATGATATCTTTGGCTTTTTTCTGTGTTCCAAAGTGGGGTGGAAAATTTATCGAGCGTATAAGTAGAGGGTTATACAACAGAGAAGGCAATGTCTTGATTTCTGTCCCGGCAACAATAAAGAAAAAGCAATGGGTTGGATATGTTGTTGCAATGGTATTTGTCAGTTGTGTTTTTATATCAGTAATATTAGGTCTTCTTGGTTACCTGTCGATTAAATATATGCAGCCGGTCTCAGCGCTGTATGTTGTTCCGTTTCTCGTCTTTCTGTATCTCTGGCAAAGACCCATAATTAGTCCTTTAGCACTGCTTTGGCCAACCCTTTATGCTATTCACGCTATCCTGGTCGTTGCAGCAGTACCTATTCAATTCGGCGGACCTTTGGTATTCCTAAATATGCTTATACCCATAGCAGGGTATGGAATTCTATGTCACTTGATCGGCCATATCTACAGCCGATACGCATTGAAAAAGCTAAAGGGCATCACACATCTTGAAGGAGATACGGCTAATGGAGTTTGACAAGGTTATTCATGAGCCGGCACGGTTGAGAATTATGATGATTCTATCCGGGATTGAACAGGCGGATTTTAATTTTCTGCTGGCGACTCTTAGTTTGACAAGAGGTAATTTGTCCCGGCATATCGAAAAACTCGAATCCGCAGGCTACCTCAAAGTCAAAAAGTCCTTTAAGGGCAAAATCCCGAACACGAGCTATCAACTTACACAAAAAGGCTCCAAAGCCCTGGCTCAATACTGGGAAAATCTCGATGCTGTCCGGCAAATAGGCCAATCGTGATAAATGCTAAATCCCTCGAATGTAAAGGGTTAACAATTTATCCCACGCATTCCAGCCGGGAAGATTATTATATTAAGCCTGTTAATAAAATAAATTCAGGAGGTGTGGTTTTGGCGAAAAAAATACCGGCTTTTTTAGATATTTTGAAATTTTTTTTTAGGGGGTAAATTATTATTATCGGGGTTAAACCGGGTAGTTTGCAGAAGATAAGGAAGGTGCTTTTAAGGGTTCAGGCCGGAATTTGGGGGAGTGGTAAAAAGCGGTAATTTTTTAACTTGGCCTCATCTTTACCTGTGTTAAAATGAGAGTATATCCCGGCCTGGCAGAGGCCCAAAAAAGCTCAAGAGAAAAAGCCAAATCTGTCGAAGCAATATTAAATAGAAAAGTGAATAAAATGGTGGCTCTGGAAAGTGGCCAATACGGCTATCTTAGTTTCAACCGGTGATGCCTATTTCACAAAAAGCACACAAGGCAGAGCGAAATCAGGGCAGAGCAGGGCAGGAAGCTAAAACCCAAAAAAGGAAAGAGCCACAAAAATAAAGGGAGAGCCGAAAGGCTCTCCCATTTTTTCATGCCTGTGGAAATTTATTCCTCGTTCTACTGCAAAATGCGTGATTTTAACAACTTTTAAGGGTGTTCTGTCGGGTGTTTGGCAAACTTAGCGGTGAAAATAAACATTAAGTTGACAAATATGTCGCATTATTTTAGAATCATATTATCAATATAACGAAAATCAATGCCAGGAGGACAGTTTATGCGTTTAACTGTGAAACGAGATGAACAGGTTATTAATGATTTTCGATTCTCTTCAGGGCCTATTTCCATCGGCAGGCAAAGTAACTGCCAGGTTGTTTTGAGTGATGAAGCGGTTTCGAGACAACACGCCGTAATCTTCACCGACCAGAGCGGAAAATGGCTGGTCGAGGACAAGAAGTCGGCTAACAAGACATATCTGAATGGCAAGACGATAGAAAAGAGCGAAATTAAAACCGGCGATTGCCTTCGTATAAGCGATTATACTATCGAAATCAATCTGGATGCCACAACTGATGCAACCGACTCACGTATGGCAGATACACTTAATCTGGAAGCTACGCTTACAACCCCCCGTCACGAGACTGTGGTAAGAAAACCCGACGCCGCCCATGCACCGGCTATGAGATTATCGGCCAGGAGATTAACAGATTTCTCACAGGCTACGGAGGCAATCTGCGAAGCAAGTAATATCGACGAATTACTGCTGACC
Organism: uncultured Pirellulales bacterium; assembly: GCA_964539795.1. Classification (GTDB taxonomy): domain Bacteria; phylum Planctomycetota; class Phycisphaerae; order Sedimentisphaerales; family Anaerobacaceae; genus CAZTKW01. The sequence continues at coordinate 15,761 of CAZIKS010000016.1, read as the reverse complement.
TTACTGGATATTACGTTGAAACAGTTCGAGGCTCTTCGCGTCTGGTGTGCTTTGCGAAATGACCCTTCGGGGCCGATGAAATATCACTCCGGCAAAAGACGCGACGGCCAGCCGGTGCAACTGAGCGATTTGCCGCTTAGTGAAAAGATAAATCAAGCGGTTGAAAAGGGCCAGTCGTTAGTGTTGCCGCGGGTTTCAGCGCAGTTGGAAGAAAAGGAAAGAATACGCTCAGCTCTGATAGCAACTATTATGCGACCGACCGGCTGTTTCGGCGTTCTGTACGTGGACAATGCGATGATACAGGAACACTACTCGCTGAGTGATTTGGATTATCTGATGTTTATGGCAATGCACACGGCCGCTGTAATGAGAAGTTTCTGACTTTGTCAATCAAGCAGCAGCAACCATATCAGTCAGGCTGGTCCTGAATAAATCCATAGCAAAGGCTCCGCCGGTTCGATGGCTGTTACTTACTCAAGAGGTCTGCCGGATGGAATCCAGTGCAGCGTACCGGTCCTCAGTAAATTCAAAGAAATCCTGAAGGCCTACTACTGCAAAAATGCCTTTTATCAGCATCGAAACATTGCACAATATCAACCGGTAGCCACACTTTGTTAAAAACTTGTGTAGTATGATAAGATTACAGATGCTGGAAGAAGTGAGCGTTTTGACTCTCAAAAAGTCAATCACCACGTCCTGGTCACATCTTTTACCGATGATTCCGTTGATATTCTCAAGCTCACCGCTCAAATGCGGTTCTTCAGGTAAAGTTACGAGAATAACATCATCGCTAAGATTTTTAATCCCCATTTTCTGTACCCAACTTAATCTCGATACAATGAGTTTTCCCTGGCTTTCAGGTATTTTATCGGAACAACTCCAGGGCCGATTGAACTTATAAATAAAGTATAACCCAAGAATTGTTAAAGCCAAATAAATTGGCATCTAAAAAAGGACCGCCTATAGTCCTTTGGCCCTCCTATGGAGTTACGGGCGTATGCCAAGGGTTTTTGGTGATTCCTTAGAGCGGTTTAACGATGCTTTTTGGGTTGCTGTTGGACCTTTTGGCGTTTCCAAAACAATATCACCGCAGCCAGACCAAGCACCAACAGCACAACCGGTTCACCAACAAAAGCAACGCTGCGATACACACCACGGGCAATGGCGACAACATCTTTGCCTACAGACATATCGAGTTGTTGATATTTGGGAAGATCCGAAACCGCGTTTGACCTGTCGCACTTAAGAGCAAGACTGTGGTAGCCTCCGCTGGCAATGGAGACAAAATCGTTACCAGCAGGCACGTCACACTGCTGATGCTTGTTCAGACCCCAAGCCGCCAGCGAGCCATCAAACTTGAGAGCTAAATTGTGGAAGCCGCCTTCGGCAACAGCCACATATTCTTTACCTGAGGACAAACCCGGATCGTATTCGTTTCTGCCCCAGACAACGGCAGAACCATCGGACTTAAAAGCCCGGCTGTGCCAAAAACCACATCCAATGGCAACAAAGTCGTTGCCTGAGTGCATATCACACTGTCCATAGGTATTGTCACCCCAGGCTACCAGTGAACTATCGGCCCTAAGGGCCAAACTATGGTAGCCGCCACCGGCAATGGCAACAAAGTTGCTTCCAGCGGGGACATCACACTGGTTATACTTGTTAAGGCCCCAGGCCACGAGTGTACCATCGAACCTGAGGGCCAGACTATGATAACCACCACCGGCAATAGCAACAAAGTCGTTTCCCGCGGGTACATCGCACTGGCCATACGTATTGTTCCCCCAGGCCACCAGTGAACCATCCGACCTGAGAGCCAGACTGTGGTAGCCGCCTCCGGCAATGGCAACGAAACCTTTGCCTGAAGGCGCATCACACTGGCCATAGCAGTTGTCGCCCCAGGCTACAATCTCCCCCCCAAAGGCTGACTCGCACAACCAGGGAACATTTCCAAGCAAAAACGCAGTCGTCAAAATAAAAATCGGCCACTTTTTCATTTTTCTCTCCTCCTGAAAAAAACTCATCAATGCTGCAACACCATCACCCGTACCGATATCTCTGGTAAAGACAACCAAAAATCAGATGTAAAGAATTGTATCTGTCTCCTCCTTATCCATGCCTTTAAAAACGGCCGGAGGCAATACTATTCTTATTGTACACTTTTCATTTTTTAAATCAAGCAAAAGATGCTGCAAAGACCAAAAAGAACACAAAATAAGTAGCTTAAAATGCGTGTTTTTGGTGCAAAAACCGGCTTACGATGGTTTGGAAACAAAAAAAGAGCTATGTGAGAAGACCAGCGAAAAGAAATAAAAAGTCAAGACAAACAAAAAAGATTTGGTACAGGCTGATTAGTGTATAAATTATGCTGGCAAAACAGACGATATAATTGATATGATACTTTATTAACAACGGTTTATGGTATAGCTATCTATCATAAATGAAGAACCCGGATTTGCTCTTCATAGGCCGGTTCAAGCATTACACAGTTAGTAAATCTATATAGAGGGCTTATGGGTAAGACAGAGAAAGAAAAACAACCCCTGCCAAGGTGGCGTCGTATACTGCTGGGGCTGGTGCTGATGGCTATGGTGTCGCTGGCTGCTTTTATGCTTGTAGGCTACTTTATAGAAAGGCAGTTAGGCCAAGAGATTGTTAAAATCAGCCAGGCAGGTGAGCCGGTTACATTTGCTGACTTGCAGCCTGTTCCTGTGCTCGGCGCCATAGGCAATGATGCGGCTGTTTATTATGTCGAGGTGTTGAGCAGCATACCACCCGGTAACGTGGAAAATCTAATGCGTATTCGCATTTTCTACCATAAGAATATAGTTTCTCTGCCGTCAAACCAGTTTCCGGGCGATACGCGTGAAAAAGTCGCTCAGAATCTGGCAGGTCTTAAACCGATGCTGGAAAAACTCGACAAAAGTGCGGATTTGCCTTTATCCAGTTTCGACATCGGTATCGAGCAGGGGATGGAGATTTGCCAGACTCGTTTGGGTTCGGTGCGTGCAGCAGTTCTTTTGTTGTCGCTGAGGACATTGGAGTCTATCCTGAGTGGCGACGGAGATGCCGCAGCAAACTCGATAATAAGCTCCTTGAAAATGATGCGCATATTCGACTTTAGGCCGACTATGACCATATATACAGCCAGGATACTATTTGTAGCCCAGTTGTGCCAAGATATTCATATACTGCTGGTGCATAGCCGACCGTCGGATAACTCGCTGTTAAAACTGCAGAAAGTGCTTTCGGAAATAATCGGCCCTGATGCCCTGGAAAAAATGTTTTATGCCGAACGGGTTTACCAGATAGAGTTGGGCAGGAACCTTATACCCAGGAAAATTAGTTCGCGTTTACTGCATGAAAAAGTCCCTGATTTGCCGGAACGGCTGTCCTTGCCGAGAAACCGTTGGGGCAGGCTGCGATTGCGACAATTAGCTACGAGGTTTCTTCGAGATATGGCTTGGTTAATAATCTCTGTGCGGAATCCCTGGCCCGAGCCTCTGGATACAATAACCGCCAATGTAACTGCATCGGAGGAAAAAGCCAAAAACCTGCTCACAAATTCGGCAACCTCTATTAGCATTACCGCTGAAACCTATGCTTTCGTGCGATGTACTACTCTGGCTATTGCTATCGAACGATATCGCCGCGTACAAGGTCAATTACCCGACTCTTTAGATAATATCGTTCCGACCTACATCGATTCGGTGCCGCTGGACCCATTTACAGGCAATAAGCTGTTGTACAATTATGATAAAGAAGGTTACACAGTTTACAGTGCTGGTATTAATCGGAAAGATGACGGGGGTTCGGTGATGCGCAAGCCCGACCAGCCGGTTCGGCTGGACTCCGGAATTCGCATCCAGTTTGGCCAGCCACAATAGGCTGCAATACACAAGGATTTTATTTTTTTTCTTTTTGATTTTCTCAATACATTCATAACAGCTTCCGGAAGAAATAAAAGCAGGAAAAGACTTATAAAAACAATCTGCCGGTTTTGTTGAGAGATTGCCACTTGACGGCAACGGGAAAGAGTTTATGATTTTCACGTTAGAAAAGTTCGAGATGATGATGCTATTACAGGGACAATATATAGTCTGACATGTCTAAAAATTCAATAATACGAGCAGCTTTTTTGGGTAAGACCTTCTGGCTATGCATATTGTATCTTCTTGCTTATGGTAGTGCTGCAGCCTGGCGTCCCTTATTTTACGTTTACTTAAAAGACACAGGTCTGGCTGGCATACAAATCGGTATAATCGCGAGTATCATCCCTGCTGTAATGCTGGTTACCCAGCCACTCTGGGGAATAGGGGCCGACCGCTGGGGCCGACATAGATGCCTGATGATGGCGATGTTTTTGTCCTCGGTGTTATTAAGCGGTTTCTTATTGAATTCGGTTTTTTGGTTTCTCTTTTGCTGGACAATTCTTGTGGCACTATTTTCAAACCCTGTTTCGCCAATAATAGACAGCCTGGCTCTTGACCACCTCGAGGTGAAACCGAAGTTATCTTACGGTCATTTTCGAATTTGGGGCGCTATTGGCTGGGGTGTTATAGCTACCCTAATGAGTTTTGTTGTCAGCAAGGCAAAGATGGGTGTGATATTTCCTGCGGGGGGGATTTTAATGTTTGTGGGGTGGCTGGTGGCTTTCAGGTTAAAACGTCCGGAAGGCAAGCATTCGGCCTTTGAGGTCAACTGGAAGAATTTGGTTCCGGTTCTGCATAACCGGCGGCTCATAATTTTTCTTATCGCAGTTGTGTTTTTGTCAATTGCAATAGCATCAACATGGACGTTCTACGCCGTTTATCTTGATGATATGGGAGCATCACGTAAACTAATTACTCTGGCGTTCGGAATACAGGGTTTTAGTGAATTGCCGTTTTACCTAATCGCGGGCGCTATTATCAAACGGTTCGGAGCGGCTAAGACACTGCTGTTTACATTTTTTGCAACATCTGTAAGGCTGTTTCTGTATTCACTTGCACCAACTGCAGCGATGGCGGTCTCTATCGAAGTTATGCATGGGCTGACATGGACATTGTTTCTTGTCACATCCGTAGAGTATGTCAACAAACTTGTCGAACCGAAGTGGCGGGCAACAGGACAATCTTTGTTCTGGGCGGCTTATTTCGGGGCAGGAATGATTATGGGCAGCCTCTGGGCGGGTTTTCTTTATGACCGAATGCCGCTGAAGACCGTCTTTGGCTTGAATGGGACTGTTGTGTTTTTAGTTTCTTTAGCAGGTGTGGCGGCTTTTCACATTAATTTCAAGAGAGCAAAACATTAGCTTTGGTATAAAGCAATTTACATCCTGAAGCGGCGGATAGGTTTTATAAAAGGAGGCCGAACCGGGGAAAGGTTTCGATTCAAAAGGATCAGACTTTTGCCGGGACGGGTCTTGATTTTGAAGGTATTGCTTTTATAGCGGCCTTTATTCTATCAGCGGCGGCCTGAGTCTTGAGGCGCAGGCTGGTCGTGGATGCAGAGCCTAAGGAACGAAGCTTTTCATATCTGCCGGCAATTAAAGTCTCGATATTTGTTCGTTTCAGCAGTGCCAGTGTTCTGACAATATATCTTTCAACATTGTAAACCGTGTCGTGGATGTTGCGATGTGCGCCGCCGAGGGGCTCTGCGATAACTTCGTCAATAAGTTTTAACTTTTGTAAATCTCTACTGGTTAATTTGAGCGCCTCAGCAGCATCCGATGCCTGTGAGCCGTCGCGCCATAAAATTGCGGCACAGCCTTCAGGTGATATTACGGAATAATATGCGAACTCAAGCATTGCCATTTTGTCGCCGACACCAATACCCAAAGCGCCGCCGGAACCGCCTTCACCGATAACGATGCAGATTATCGGCACTCTCAGGCGCGACATCTCAAACAGGTTTACAGCGATGGCCTGTGCCTGTCCGCGTTCTTCTGCACCTATGCCCGGATAGGCGCCGGGAGTGTCAATGAGAGTAACAATGGGGATGTTGTACTTCTGGGCAAATGTCATTTTCACAAGAGCTTTGCGATAGCCTTCGGGATTGGGACAGCCGAAATTGCAGGCGATTTTTTCCTTTGTTGTCCTGCCCTTGTTCTGGCCGACAATGAGGACTTTCTCTCTGCCGATTTGTCCCAGTCCCGTCACAATAGCGCTGTCATCACCGAAACACCTGTCGCCGTGCAACTCGTGGAAGTCCTTTACGATCAGGTTAAGGTAATCGGTAAGCAAGGGTCTTTTGGGGTGGCGTGCTACCTGAACCGTCTGCCAGGCGGTGAGGCCCGAATAGATGCATTTTAGCTCGCTGACCTGGTCGCGCTGGAGTTTACGAATTTCGGCGGAATAGTCGATACCCTTTATTGAGCTTAGTCTGCGCAACTCGTTCGTTTGGCGGTCAAGGTCAGCAACTTTTTCCTCGAAAGCCAAATAATCGCCGTCACCAATCTTGTTTTTATTGTCCGGCATTTTATTCATCAAATGCCCCGTGCAAAACACGGGGCGTGGTCTTCATTATTTACTTAACATTACAGCAGCCGACTCATAAATGATATCGGCTGTTTTCCACTCAAAGAAAGAATATTAACATTTTAGCAATATAAATAAAAGAAAAAAATTGACATTTGTGCGTTCTTGCTATAGTTTTTAGCAAAAGCTGTTTTACGAGCGTTTTCTCATAAGGTGTTGCTTTTGAAAGAGTTAAAACAAATAACAGTGATAGGAATGGGCCTTTTGGGCGGCTCGATAACTTTAACCGCTTTGCGCAGTTTTTCCGGTGTTAAGACAATCGGTTACAGCCATCGCAAATCCACGCGCCAAAAAGCAAAGCGTCTGGCGGTGGCCGATGAAATTGTTGACGATATAAAAACGAGTGTGTCAAAAGCCGACCTCGTGATTGTTGCGACACCCATATATACCTTCGAGAAAATTTTCGGCACAATCGCTGGCGCACTTCCAAAAGGCTGTATAGTCACCGATGTCGGTTCGACCAAGGTATTGCCGCATCGCTGGGCCGTTAAAAAGCTGCCGAAGAGCGTTTACTATGTCGGCTCTCACCCGATTGCCGGCTCGGAGCAAAGGGGTATAGAGTTTGCCAGTGACGATTTGTTCGAGCGGGCGCCATGCATTATAACCACAACAAAAAAGACAAATGAAGAGGCGGTCCAAACCGTAAAAAGGTTCTGGTCGAGGCTCGGCTGCTCGGTGAAATTACTGAGCCCGGCGGAGCACGACAGAATCTTTGCAAACATAAGCCACCTGCCGCATATAGTGGCGGCGGCATTGATGAACGCCAACAGCGCCGAGACACTGAAATTTGCGGGCAAGGGTTTTATAGACACCTCGCGGATTGCATCGGGACCGGCCAACGTCTGGGCCGATGTTCTGCTGGCAAATTCAGAAAACAGCATCAGAAGTATCGATGAAATTATCGCTGAATTGGTGAAACTGAAAAAAGCGATAAAAGATAAAAACAAAAAACAAATTGAAAACCTGCTGGAAAAAGCAAGGACAAAACGGGCTGCACTTATAAACTACAAAATTAAGAAAAGGGAAATAGTATCGTGAGGCAATGGCGTTTTGAGGTTTTTAATCGTTCCGGCTCGGCGGACGTTCACGGCAACAGCGTCCTGGAGGAAATAAAGGAACTGCAATTCGGCTCGGTTGAAGCGGTACAATCGGCGAAGGTTTTTTTGATTGAGGCCGACTTCGACGAGGCTTTTGCAAAACGTTTGGCGAAAGAGCTTCTGGCCGATCCTGTCTGCGAGGAATATTATATAGGCAGAAGCGGCCCGCCGACCGGGCTGGCAAAGGCAACCCTAATCGAGGTGCATTTGAAAAGCGGTGTTACCGACCCCGTGGCCGAATCGGTAATGACGGCGATAGCTGATATGGGCGTGACAGTCGGCAATGTACGGACAGCAAGAAAATATATTCTGCTGGGCGAAATCAGCCAGAGCCAGGCCGACACCATAGCAAAGAAAATCCTCGCAAACGACTGTATCGAAGATTGCATTATCGGCAACGAAGCAGAGCCTCCAAGCCCGCATTTGAAACCTTATGAATTAAAAATTACGCATTGGCCTGTGTGCGACCTCGAAGACGAAAAATTGATAGCTCTGAGCAAGGATAAGGACCTATTCCTCAATCTGGTTGAGATGCAGACAATTCAAAAGTACTACAGGCAGTTCGGCAGAGAACCGACCGATGTGGAACTCGAGGCAATTGCACAAACCTGGAGCGAACACTGCGTTCACAAGACGCTTAAAAGCTCCGTGGATATGACAATCGACGGGCGACAGGAGCATTTTGATAATCTGCTGAAAGACACCGTTTTCAGAGCAACGAAAGAACTTGATAAAAGCTGGTGCATCTCGGTTTTTGTCGATAACGCCGGCGTGGTGGAATTCGACGAGGACTCGGCGGTTTGTTTCAAGGTCGAAACGCACAATCATCCTTCGGCCCTTGACCCTTACGGCGGGTCAGCTACGGGT
>CAZIKS010000016.1:0-7269 GCA_964539795.1 uncultured Pirellulales bacterium | reverse complement strand
TACTTCGACGACAGATACTTGGCTAATCCGTTGGTTTATTGCGGCAATATCGGCCTGATGGACAGAAACAAATGCTTCGAGCAACCACAGGTCGGAAACCTGATTATCGTGGTGGGAGGAAGAACAGGCAGGGACGGAATACACGGGGCAACCTTTTCTTCCGGAGAAATGACACACGAATACGAGACAATCTTCTCGCACGCCGTACAAATAGGCAATCCAATAACGGAAAAAAAGATGCTCGACGTACTGCTTGAGGCAAACCAGGCGGGCCTCTATGAGGCAATCGCTGACTGCGGAGCCGGAGGCCTTAGCGGCGCGGTAGGCGAACTGGGCAAAGAACTTGGAGTGGAAGTCAACCTGGAAAAAGTGCCGTTAAAATACGCCGGACTCAACTATACGGAAATATGGATTAGTGAAGCACAGGAAAGAATGGTCGTAGCCGTTAAGCCGGAAAACCTGAAAGCTATAATGAAAATCTTCGACAGCGAAAATGTCGAGGCGACGGTAATAGGCAGGTTCACAGGTGATAAGAAGCTGAAATTGAGATATAACGGCCAACAGGTAGCTGAACTGGATATGGAGTTTCTCCACGATGGGGTCCCCAAATACTCACGTAAAGCAATCTGGGAAACACCGAAGCTGGTCGAAACGAGTATACCGGAAAAAGATAATTATAATGATGAGCTTCTGCAAATCCTGTCTTCTTACAACGTAGCCAGCAAGGAGTGGGTCATTCGCCAGTACGACCATGAGGTGCAGGGCAGCTCGGTTGTTAAGCCGTTAACAGGCGTAAACAATGACGGGCCAGGCGATGCCGCTGTTATAAGGCCGAAATATAATTCCGACAGAGGTGTTGCGATTAGCTGCGGGATGAATCCCATATACGGGGATATCGACCCGTACTGGATGGCGCTGGCTGGGATTGATGAGGCAATCAGAAACCTTGTATGCGTGGGCGGGCGGTTCGACAGGATTAGCCTGCTGGATAACTTCTGCTGGGGCGACTCAAGCCGGCCCGAAACTTTAGGGACGCTGGTTCGGGCGGCCCAGGCGTGCTATGACGGGGCAATGGAATATCAGACGCCGTTTATATCAGGCAAAGATTCTCTGCATAATGAATTCACCTGCGACGACGGAACTCAAATCGCTATCCCATCGACGCTTTTGATAAGTGCGATGTCGATAGTTGATGACGTCGATAAATGCGTTACAATGGACGTAAAAAAAGCCGGCAACCTTTTATTCATAGCAGGCGAGACAAAAAATGAACTTGGCGGCTCACACTATTACAAAATAAACAGCCAGCTCGGCGCAAACGTCCCGAAGGTGGACCTTGAAAAGGCGCCGAAAATTGCAGCCAAAATCTGCGAGGCGATAGCCAATGGCCTTATTGTTAGTTGCCACGACTGCTCCGAGGGCGGGCTGGCGGTGGCGCTGGCGGAGATGGGCTTTGCAGGGGGACTGGGGATAGAAGCGGACCTGAGAGGATTGCCAAAGAGTGACGATTGCTCAAGGATTGATGCGAAATTGTTCAGTGAGTCGAACAGCCGCTACATCGTTGAGGTTAAGCCGGAAAATTATGACGCCTTCGCGAAACTTATGCTCAATCTGCCGTTCGGGCAAATCGGCAAAGTAACGGAGGAAAAAACTCTCCTGATAAAAGGAAAAGACGGCAAAGCTGCTATCAAAGCTGATTTGAGTTCCTTAAAAGAGGCGTGGCAGAAAACGTTTGATTGGTAGTAATAATATTTTCGAATTTTGGGTAGAGAAAAGAATGTCAGATGTAAAAGCTATAGTATTGCGGGCGGCTGGGATAAACTGCGATATGGAAACCGAGCATGCTCTCAAACTGGCAGGAGCAAAGGCACAGCGAGTCCATATAAATCGGTTAATTGAAGAAACGAAACTGCTCAGGAAATTCCAGATACTTGTTTTTCCCGGTGGTTTCAGTTACGGCGACGATGTGGCAGCGGGAAAAATTCTGGCTAATCAAGTAGTACATCATCTTTCTGAACCGCTGAGGAAATTTATAAAAGCCGGCAAGCTTGTGCTCGGAATATGTAACGGCTTTCAGGTGCTGGTCAAGGCGGGGATTCTGCCGGGCCTTGACTCGAACAACGTGCAGAAAGATGTTACTATCACTTATAACGACAGCGGTAAATTCGAGGACAGGTGGGTTTATCTGGCGCCGCAAACTGACAAATGTGTTTTCATTGAGGCTGGCCGGCAAATCTACCTGCCGATAGCACACGCCGAGGGAAAAGTAGTAGCCAAAGATAGGGAAACTTTGGAAAAATTGAAGACCGCCGGACATATTGCTTTCAAATATGTGGATAAAAACGGCGCCGAAGGCGACTTCCCCGTTAACCCCAACGGCTCAATGGATTCAATAGCGGGGCTGACCGATGGTACCGGGAGGGTTTTGGGGCTTATGCCCCACCCGGAGAGGTTCGTAAGGAAGACCCAGCACCCGCGCTGGACGCGAATGGAAAATGATGGAGCAGCCGACGGAATGACAATCTTCAACAACGCCGTCAAATACATCAGGGAAAATTTTTGAGAAAGAAATATGAAAATAACGAGCGCAAAAATATATTTAATAAATATCGACGCACGACGTCCCGTGTTGCTGCAGTTATTTACCGATGAAGGCATCACAGGCGTCGGCGATGCCGCCGTTGCTTATGGTTTAGGCAATACGGCTGCTGCTGCGATGATTAAAGAGTTGGTAGAGAAATTCCTGCTTGGTAATGACCCTTTCTGTATCGAAGCGATATGGCACCAGATGTACGACCACACTTTCTGGGCCAAGGGTGGCGGTTCTATAATTTTCCCGGCCATAAGTGCCGTCGAAACAGCGCTGTGGGATATAAAAGGTAAGGCGCTCGGAGTGCCCGTCTATGAGATGCTCGGCGGGAAAATCAGGGACAAAGCACGTGTCTATGCAAACGGATGGTCCTTTCGTTGTGTAACACTTTCCGACTATGCTCGCCAGGCCCAAAAGGTTCTCGAAGATGGATATACAGCCCTGAAGCTCTACCCCTTGGCTCGCCCGGATGGCAGTGGTCACGGTAAACTAAAACACATTTCTCTCCGCTCGATAGACCGTGATGCCGAAAAATGGGTCATCGACAGTGTAAAGACCGTGCGGGATGCTGTCGGACCTGATGTTGACCTAATGGTTGACCTTAGCTCCTCACTTACAACCGATGTCGCCATAAGGCTCGGCCGCAGGCTTGAAAAGTACGACCTCTATTTCTATGAAGAACCGGTTGACCCCTTCGATGTTGATGCCCTCAAAAAAGTATCCGACCATGTAAATATTCCAATTGCTGTCGGTGAAAGAGTATACACCCGTTACGGATTCCGCCGCATATTTGAGACTCACGCAGCAGACATATTGCAGCCGGACCTCGGATGTACCGGCGGCCTGCTCGAAACAAAATATATTGCAGCTATGGCCGAAGTATATTCAATGAGGATACAACTGCATACCTGTTCCAGTCCGGTCGCAACAGCAGCAGCCCTGCAGCTCGACGCTTGTATGCCCAATTTTGCTATCCAGGAAATTTACCCGTATCGTGTGCCCGAACATTGGGCCATCGTGGACCACGCCCCGGAGCTGGATATTAAAAACAGCTTCATGCCTATATCCGACCGCCCCGGCTTGGGAGTGGAATTGAACAATAAAACAGTTGAGCCGTTCCTCTGGGCAGAGTGTAAACTGCAATAAAAACAACAGGTCGAAAGAAATCAAACCGGCGGCTCTCGGTTGATTCTTTTATAAAAAATACAGACATGGAACAAATAAAGACCGACGAATCAAAACAGAAACGTTTCGGGCTGACGGCCTCCCTTTATAAACCGCTAAAGGCCGCCGATGTAAAGAAGATTGTAGATTGCTCGTTCGAGATTTTGGAACGCTCGGGCATGGCCGTGTATTCGGAGACGGCCTGGAAAACATTTGAGGCTGCCGGAGCTCTAATGGACCCGAATACCAGGGTGGTAAAGTTGCCGAAAGCTTTAGTCGAAGATGCCGTGGCTTCTAATCCCTCATCGGTTACTCTTTATTCGCGGGACGGCAATTTCGATGCCGTTCTGGAGAAAAACCGTGTTCACTACGGCACCGGCGGAACTGCGATTTATGTCCTCGACCCCGACAGCCAACAGCGCCGTCCGTCTCTCTTAAAAGACGTCGCTTTAAATGCCAAAATTGTCGACCATCTCGAAAATATCCATGTCTTTACCATAAACGTTTTTCCTAACGACATCGAAAATCGCGACGACATCGATGTAAATCGTTTTTTCCATTCTCTCGACAACACAACCAAACATATCATGGGCGGTATTTACTCTCTGGCCGGCTGCAGGCAGGTGGTGCAAATGGCCGAGATGCTCGCCCCAAGTTCCGAGGCCCTGCGGGAAAAACCCTTCGTTTCTTTCATTACTCTGATAATCAGCCCCTTCAAGATAGATAAAGACTACGGGGAGATTACCTGCTATCTGGCACGGGAGTCTTTACCGGTGGTCGTGCCCAGCGAGCCGATTTGCGGCACAACCGCCCCGGTAACACTGGCGGGGAACGTTCTGACTCACATCGCCGAAACTTTAGGTGGCATCGCGCTTATCCAGTCGGTGCGAAAAGGTGCGCCCGGTATTTGCGGCAGCGTAGGCTCAATTCCGGATCTTAGAACAATGAACCATTTGGGCGGGCCCATCGAAAGGGCAATGCTAAACGCCGCAGTTGCACAGGTTGCACAATACCTCGAAATACCATTGTATTCCACCGGCGGCACCACAGATGCCAAAGACGTAGATATTCAGGCTGCTTATGAAAGTGCGATGTCGAGTCTTCTGGTGGCAATGTCAGGGGCCAATTACATCCACGATATCGCCGGTTTGATGGAGTTCGATTTGACTGTGTCTTATGATAAGCTTGTGATGGATAATGAAATCCTGGGTATGTGTCAACGCGTGCTGCGGGGCATCGAGGTCAATGAAGAAACGCTGCCGCTGGAATTGATGATAGAGAAAGGCCCCGGCAAGGATTATCTTACTGAGGAACATACTGTTAAAAATATGTATGGTGAATTCTTCGTTCCGAAACTGGCCAACCGTAGTAAAAGAGAGCAACTCAAGCCCCTCTCGGATGCGCTCTCAATAGCCAAGGCATTTGTTACGCAATTTCGAACCTCCGAGTCTGTTAGCAAAATTGATATGAATACCCGCGAACAAATTCTCAAAACCTTCCCGGAAATAAGGAAACTCTGAGAACCCGTTTATAAAACTACGGTGCCCAGATGCAAAGTAAGTCTAATAAAGGTTATCTCAAATGAGCTATGCTGAAAAAGTCCTAAGCATTTCCTGGGATGATTTACCTGACGAGGTACAAAACCAATCCATACGTTGCTTAAAAGATATAATTGCCACCTCAGCGGGAAGTATGTTATTGCCTCTTTCCGGACAAGCCGGGGAATTGATAAATAGTCAGTATGGTAATGAAAATGTTCCCCTCTGGTTCAGAGACAAATCCACGAGTTTTGTAGGAGCGGCTTTTTACAATGCACTGACAGTAGATTCTCTGGATTGTCACGACGGTTTCCGTCCTAATAAAGGTCACGCCGGTGCGACGGTTGTACCCTTAGCAGTCGGGGCCTGCGCTAAACGCCCCGTTGACGGTAAAGAACTGCTCACTGCAATAGTTATAGGCTATGAAATTGCCTGCCGAGCCGGTCAGGTTATTCATAATCTTTATGAACCTGCGTTCCATTCTTCCGGCTCATGGGCATCTCTTGGTGCCGCCGCAGCTGGTGCACGTATTTTAGGTGTTTCAGCCGAAAGCTTTGATAACGTGCTTGGCATCGCCGAATATTACTCCCCGATTTCGCCGATCTTGCGATGTACCGCCTCTCCCGGTGTAGTCAAAGGTGGAGCAGGCGCCGGAGGATGGGCGGCGGCAACGGCGCTTCAGATGTATGAAAACAATATGCAGGGTTTGCCTTCTATTTTTAATTCGGAGCCGTCAGGAAAAAGTCAAATCGCCTCATTCGGGCAGGATTGGATGATAATGCGTCAGTATTTCAAACTTTATCCCGTTTGCCGCTGGAGTCAGCCTGCAGTCGAGGGTGTACTGTATCTGAAAGAAAAATACAAATTCTCCCACGAAGAAATTGAAAGCATAGAAATATTAACTTTCAAAGAAGCTGCCACGCTGGGCGGCTTCCAGTATCCTCCTAAACATTCCGATGCTGCACAGTTCTCTATGCCCTGGGCTGTAGCAGCGGTGTTAATAGACAATCAGTTAGGGATAGAACAAATCCATCCAAAACGTCTTCGCGACCCTAAGATTATAAAACTCGGCCGGAAAGTCAAAATCCGTGTTTCAGAAGAAATTCAAAAACGCTTTCCACAGGAGTGTTTAGCAAAAGTTGAAATTTTGCTTAAAGACGACCGCTGGCTAAAAGGTCAGGTTATGCCGGCACGCGGGGAGTATACGAATCCTTTTACAAAAGAACAAATGGATGAAAAGTTTAATGTGCTTGTTACTAATTCGCTCGGACAAAAAAAGTGCAGTTTGTTGAATAAAGTACTGGAAACAATGCCTGAACGTTCGGTTTGTGATTTGCTGTCTTTACTTTAGGTTCATGAGGAAAAATAAGTTGATAAAATATCCGCAAGTATATGTAGAACATCTCCTAAAAGCTTTTTCTAAAAGCTGCCCGGTTATTAACATAAGAAGCGAAATCATAAAGAAAAGCCCGAAGATTTGTTTGAGCGTCACGGCAGGACTGGGAAACTGATGCAAAAAAAGAAAAGCCCATTGACATTATGGCTCGAATCGGCCCCGGCACCCCTGCTTGCGTCGTATTCTATCGCCGCTTCATTTGCCGTCTATTTCTTCATGTTCGCCTTCCGAAAGCCGTTTGCAGCAGCGCAATACGAGGGCCTCAAGTTCCTCGGAACAAACTTCGACCTAAAGACCGCACTGGTAATGAGTCAGGTCCTCGGTTACGGCCTGTGCAAATATGTTGGCATCAAGTACTGTTCGGAAGTAACACGCGCATTCCGTGCAAAGGCGATGATATTGATGATTCTGCTCGCAGAAGCCGCCCTCCTGCTGTTTGCGGTATTGCCTCCGGACTGGAAGGTTATAGCCATTTTCCTCAACGGCTTTCCATTGGGGATGATGTGGGGGCTGGTGGTCAGGTATCTCGAGGGACGCCGCACGTCGGAACTATTGATAGCAGGAATGAGTTGTTCGTATAT